>JAANWZ010000004.1 GCA_018263585.1 Calditrichota bacterium
CCCCGCGCTCGGCGGCGCCGTCACCCCGAGCCGCGAGCGCGGGCTGCTCGAACTGGACGAGTGGGTTGTTGACGGCCGCGTCCCCGCCGACGGCGCCGGCGAAGCGTTGGTCGGCGACCGGCTCGCCGATGCGATCGGGCTCGCGATCGGCGACGAGCTCTTCTTCGTCACGAGCACTTCCTACGGCGGCCTCGGCCCGGGGCTCTATACGATCACCGGCCTGTTCCACAGCGGAATCGCCGACCTCGACAAACGTGGCTTCTTCGTCCCGCTCGCGCCCGCGCAGTATCAGCTCGCGATGGAAGACCGCGCACTCGAGATCGTGGTCACCGTCACGGGCGGAATGGACGGCGCCGCCGGGGTCGCGAACCAAATCCAGCGCGCGATCGACGGCGCCGGGTTTGACAACGTGCGCGCCGTTCCGTGGCAGGCGCAGGGCTACCTCTACGAGATGATGGCCCCCGCCCGGTTCTTTTCCCTGATCATGATGGGCTTGCTCGGCGTGATCGCGCTCACTACCGTCGCGAACACCGTGCTCATGTCGGTGATGGAACGCACGCGCGAGATCGGGTCGCTGCGCGCGCTCGGCGTGTTCCGCGGCACGATCACGCGGATGATCCTGCTCGAATCCGTGCTCGTCGGGGTGCTCGGCACCGCCGTCGGCCTCGCGGTCGGGATGGGCGTCTCGCTGTGGCTCAACCGCGTCGGGATCGACCTCACCTCCGTCCTCGATGACTTCAGCATCCCGATCAACCCGATCATCTACCCCGATCCGGACCTCTCCACCGCGCTGCGCGTGTCTCTGTTCGGGTTGATCGTCGCCGTGATCGCCGCCTGGTACCCGGCGCGCGTCGCGACAAGACTGCAACCCGCCCGCGCCCTCCGGGCGGAATGAGTCTAATGACTGCGGGTTGCGGACTGCGGGCTGCTGGATGCGGGCATGTGCCCGTTTGCCCGGGTACCGGCCGTGCGGGCTTGCCCGCGCGGTTGATCTGCCGGTGCATGGCTCCGGAGACGCCGGCCGGGAAGCGTCCCCCGCCACTTATGCCCATGCCTGCTTGCAGGCATGGATTCGATCAGCGAGCAATTCCGATCGATGATCCCGGCCTGCAAGCAGGCGCGGGGCATAATCAGTACCGGCCGCGTGCGCTCTTTCGAAATGCCAGCGAACTGTGCAACTGATTGAAACCGACGTTAGTTTGGGGGTTGACATCAAACAACAGATCACAGTTCTGATAACAGCGGGCGCAATCGCGGCGGCCGTGGCCGCAATTGCCACCGCTCCAACCACCGCGAGCGAGTGGTTGAATGCCGTCGATCGCAACCAGGTGCTCCAGTCGGCCACGTACACCGCGACGATGACTGTGCACCTCCCTTCCGGACAGGAGCGCGTGTTCCGGATGAAAGGGCACACGGTCGGCGAGAAGTACGCGCTGATGGAATACATCGAGCCGAAGCGCGACGCCGGCACCCGTTACCTGCGCCGCAACGACCAGCTCTGGATCTACTTCCCGCGCGTCGATCGCACGATGCTCGTGCAGGGACACATGCTCCGCCAGGGCGTGCAGGGCGGCGACCTCTCCTACGAAGACATGACCGAGTCGGCGTCGTGGGCGGACGACTACACCGCCGAGATCACCGCGGAAACCGACAGCACGGTCGAGATCACGATGGAAGCGGTGGACATGACCGTGAGCTACCCGTACCGGGAGATCACGATCGACCGTCACCGCCGGGTCGCGACGCGGATCATCAACTACGACGCCTCCCGCCAGCCGATCAAGGAAATCAAGGTACTGGAAATCAGGAAGTTCGACGACCGCTGGTTCCCGGTAAGGACACGCATCGAGAGCCGGCTCACCGAGAACAAGTGGACGACCTTCGAGATGGAGGAGGTCCGGTTCGACGTTCCGTACGACGAGTCCGACTTCACAAAGCGCGCGCTGGAAAACTAGGGACAGACCCCAGTTTTGCGTGACAAATGGTGCGTGTCCACAAGCTTGTGACGTAGTTCACGCAAAACTGGGGTCTGTCCCTAGTTTTTGCGCCACACGCGGGCGACACGCACCCACACGGTGCGGCCGTGGTGCTTGATCGGGCGCTTCGGGATCAGGTAGTCGCAACGGTAGAGCGCGCCGAGCACGAGCCGGTTGATCGCGTATCCTGCCCATGTGTCGAGCCCGGTGGTCGCGCACGCGAGCATCCGGCGGCCGTTCTCCCCGCGGCGCGCGTGACGCAGCACCTTCAGCCCGGAGAGCTGCGATTCCATCGAGATGTCGCTGACCACGCCGTCGAACTCGTCCCCGCGTTCGCCGAGCACGCGCACGCCCTCCGCGGCGGACGCGACGCGCACGATCTCGACAACCCCGCGCCGGTGCAGGTCCTCGCTGATCGCAGCCGCGTAACGGTCGTTGTCATCGACGAGCAAAACCCGCCGCAGGCTGCCCGGTTGCGGGCCTTCCGGGCCGGGTTTAGATTCCGCCATGCCGTCGCCGTCCATCACACTCGCGTCGTTTTTCCGTGACCGGTTCGCGCTCGCCGTGATCGCCGGCTCGTTGATCGTCCGCCTCGCCGCATCGGCGCTGATCGGACCGGGATTCGACGAGGCGTACTACCACGAGTTCTCGCGCCGCCTCGCGTGGAGCTATTTCGACCACCCACCGCTTGTCGCGTTCGTCGCCGGGTTCGGCCGCTGGCTCACCGGCGCATGGGCCCCGCTCACACTCCGGCTCGGCGCAGTGCTCGTGTTCACGTTCGCACTGCCGGGGTTCTACCTGCTCGCCGGTCGAATGTACGGACGCGACGCGGCCCGTCTCGCGCTCCTGCTCCCGCACGCGACCCCGTATTTCCTCGTCGGAGCCGGCGCGTTCGTGATCCCGGACAACGCGCTCGCCGCCGCATGGATCTGGGCGCTCGTCGTCACGCAACGGCTGCGTGAACACACGATCCCGCGCACCGGCGGATTCATCCTGCTCGGCGCGCTCGCCGGGATCGCGCTGCTCGCAAAATACCACGCCGTGCTGCTGCCCGCGTCGCTGGTCGTCGCCTCGACGTACGACCGCGAGCTGCGCCGCTGGTGGCTCGACTTGCGGCTCTACCTCGCGCTGCTCGTCGCCGCGGCCTCGTTCGCGCCGGTGATCGTGTGGAACGCAGGCAACGGTTGGATCAGTTTCGCCGAACAGTTCGGCAAGGGGACGAGTGGTGAGTTCCGGCTCCGTTTCGACCTGATCGGGCAGGCGATCGGCGGGCAAATCGGCTACCTCACCCCGTGGGTCGCGGTCGCGCTTTACATCGGCGCGTTCCGGCGGCGGGCGTTGGGCGGGGGTAAACCCGGCGGCGACCGCTGGCTTGTCGCGTTCTTTCTCACGCCGGTCATCGCGTTCACGCTGGTCGGCCTCACGCGCGGCATCCTCCCGCACTGGACGATGCCGGGCTACATCGCTGCGTTCGCGCTCGCCGCGGGCGGGTTTGCCTGGTCGCGTCGCACGCGCCGGTACACGACCGCCGCGGTCGCGGTCAACCTCGCGCTCGTCGCGGTCGTGCTTGTACAAGGCGCGACCGGGCTGATCCGTCTCGCGCCGAACGCCGACCCGACGCTCGACCCCGCCGGCTGGCGCGAGACGATCCGCGAACTCGAACGGTCCGGCGAGCTGCGCGAGGGTGACCTCATCTTCGCGCACAAGTGGTTCACCGCGGGGGAGCTCGCGTGGGCGGACCGCGGCCGCCACGAGCTCGTGCTGCTCGGCGACGATCCGCACATGTACGCGTGGTGGGCGCCGGAGACCGTGTACCGCGGCCGCGGCGGCGTGTTCATCACCCAGCGCCGGTACGGGATCGATCCGGTGAAAAAACTGGAACGCAGATTTGTCCGCGTGGAACGGCTGCCGATCGACACGGTGCGCGCGGGGTCACGGCTGGTGCGGATGGCTGCCTGGCGTGTCGAAGGCCTTGTCAATCCGCATCCGCCGCCGTACGGCCCGCACGCTCCGCTCGAATCCCCGTGAATTCAATCACAACAGTGCCTCGCGGGGATCGACAGTTAGTGGAAGCTCCACCGGGAAGCCTGTTATATTGCGGTCAGTTGCCGGGTGGCCCGACTTGTGCTCAACGGCTGAGCGCGGTTCGCAGGCGCGCGCGAGTCGGGTCGGAACAGGCCCGCGGTTGCTCGCAACCGCGGTTGAATCACCGGCTGATTCACCAGTGCGTGAAACCCGGGGCAAGCCCCGGGCCACCCGGCGAAACCCCGGGCCACGCGGCCGAACCACGATCACGAATTCTCGAGGATACAATGGCGATCAAGACCGCTGAACCGCTGCAGGTTCGCTGGAATCCGGAGCAGCCGATCGCGGATGTGACGCGGATGGACGAGCCCGCGATCCCGCCGGAGCTGCTCGAGGAAATCGAGGAGCTGCGCGAGAAGTTCGGCCGGGAGCTCGTGCTGCTCGGCCACCATTACCAGCGCGACGAGGTGATCCGGTTCGCGGACAAGCGCGGCGACAGCCTCGCGCTCAGCCAGTTCGCGGCGGCGGAGAAGGACGCGAAGTATGTCATCTTCCTCGGCGTCCATTTCATGGCGGAGACCGCGGACATGCTCACGCCGCCGGATGTGCCCGTGATCCTCCCCGACCACCGTGCCGGCTGCACGATGGCCGACATGGCGGACATCGACGACATCGAAGACGCATGGGAGCAGCTCGCAGACATCTGTGACACGTCGGAGATCGTGCCCGTCACCTATATCAATTCGACCGCCGACGTGAAGTCGTTCGTCGGCGAGCACGGCGGCACGATCTGCACCTCGAGCAACGCGCACAAGATCATCCGCTGGGCTCTCGCCCGCGGCGAGAAGCTGTTCTTCTTCCCCGACCAGCACCTCGGCCGCAACACGTGCTACGACCTCGACATCCCGCTCGCGCAGATGAGCGTCTGGGACCCGGAGGAACCCGCCGGGGGACACTCCCCGGAGAAGATCCGTTCATCGCGAATCCTGCTCTGGCGCGGGCACTGCAGCGTGCACCAGCACTTCCAGCCCCGGCACGCCGACATCTGGCGCGAGCGGATTCCCGGCATCAACATCATCGTCCACCCCGAATGCAGCTTCGAAGTCGTGCAGAAGGCGGACTACGTCGGCTCGACGTCCCACATCATCCGCACCGTGTCGGAAGCCCCGCCGGGCACGAGTTGGGCCGTCGGCACGGAGAACCACCTCGTCAACCGGCTCGGCGAGGATGTGTCGGCTGAGGGCAAGCAGGTGCACAGCCTCGCCCCGTACGCCTGCCTCTGTTCGACGATGTTCCGGATCAGCCCCGAGTCGCTCCGTGACAGCCTCCGCGCGCTGCTCGACGGGAAGTTCAGGTACCGGATCCGGGTGGACGAGGAGACGAAACACTACGCGAACCTCGCGCTCGAGCGGATGTTCGAGATCACCTGCTGACCCGGCTCCGGAGCCGCGGCCGCCGGGGTCGAGGACGAGAAATCCGGCGCCGAACAACCGTGTTTCACAGTCGTTCCGGCGGGCTGCAACGGCTCGCCGTTTGTTGTTTTTGTGAGAGTTACCTCCAAGAGTTGGCGGTCGAAAAAGGGCGTTGTCTCCGGCCCGGAGCCTTGTCGCCGGGGTCACCGTGTCCTACCTTTGCCGCCATGGCACGCCCCGTCCGCATCCACATCCCCGGTGCACTCTACCTGCTCCAGATCCGCGCCCGCAGCGACGCGGAACTGTTCGTATCGGACGAGGAGCGCGCCCTGTTTCTCGCCAGTGTCGGGGAGGCGGCGGAATCGTACGCGGTCACCGGGTACGCGTACGCGCTGCTGCCGAAGTCGGTGCTGCTGTTCGTGCGCGCCGGCGCGCTGCCGCTCTCGAAGTTCGTCCACCGCGCGCAGGCCGGATACATCAACCGGTTGAAAGCACTGAACTTCCGTGATCTGCCCCGCATCCGCGACCGCCACCGCTCGATCCTGATCGAAGAAGGCCCGCTGTTCGTGCAGGTGCTGTGCCGTGTCCACCTCGCGCCGATCATCGGCGGCCACTGGAGCAACGAGAGCGAGGCGAGACGGCTCGGCGAGATCCTGCGCACGCGCTGGACTTCGCTGCCGATCTACAGCGACCAGGAACCTCCCCCGGCCTGGTTCAACAGCCGGGAGGCGGTCCGCCACCTGTCCCACTTTCAACCCGGCCGGCCGGATGAGTCCGTGTTCTGGTACATCATGCAGGAGGCGAAACGGGTCGGTGATAACGAGGACGTGCTCGACCGGGTGCGCGCGATGAGCCTGCTCGGCTGCGACGAGTTCGTGCGGCTCCACTACGACCGCGCGCGCGGGCGCACCGGGGCGGGAAGAAACGGCGGTGCGGTCGCGGACGGGCAGTCGCCGGCAGTCGCGCGGCGCAAGTTCAACATGCTGCTCAGATTGATCGCCCGCCGCTACGACGTCGAACCGAAGGACCTGCTCAAGGCGCGCGCACGTCACGACGGTCGCAAACTGCTCGTCGAGCTCGCGATGCGGCATGCGCTCGGGCCGGGCGGAGTGAAGGAAATCGGCCGGTGGATGAACATCAGCGGCGGCGCGCTCGCACACATGCGCAAACACGTGCGCCGGCGCCTGCTGAACGACCCCGAGTTCGCGCGCACGCTGAACCGGCTCGAGCAGGAATTCCTCGGCGACCCCGTCGCACGGAGCCGGTGAGCAGCCGGCGCACGCGCACAACACGAGAAAACCCCGCCGCGGCGCGGCGGGGCGATTCTGAACAGTCTCTCGCGCCGGTTACGCGGCCGCCATGCTCGGAACGGTTTCCGGGAGGCGGCTTTCCATCTTCTCGATCAGGCCCGGCGCATATGCGTTGATCTGCCGGAAAATCCGGCGCGCTCGGAATGCGGAATCATCCATCGGGTCGGCTCCGCGCGCCCGGCACGCGAGCATGTGGATCCATGCCTCCGCCACCAGCTTGCGCAGAAACTTAGCCGTCGCGAGCGCATTGCCGCGCTGCTCAGGCTCGCTCCACGGAATCCGATCCGCCCAGCTGTTGATCCGCTCTTCCCATGCTTCCAGCTCCGTTTCCATTTCGTCAACCGTCGGCATGTTCTGCTCGCACATCTCAACAGTAGGACTCATGGGATCTCTCCTCGTTCGCTGATTCGCGGGTAGCAGTAGATTCAATACGAAACCGTTGAGGCGCGATGATTCCCTTGCGGAGCTACCCGATCCGCCCGCCTCGTCAAGGAGCGCGAATATACGCCCTGTTCCGCGCGAATGCAAGCGCTGTCTCCGATCATGGAACCCGACAACCTTCACGGAATCAACGCTCTACGGAGTTTGCCCCCGCTAACTTCAACAATCACAAGCCGGCGACCTTCGCAGTGAGCGCGATCTACTCCCGCCCATTGCACTCGCAAGAACCGGGCCATCCAAATCGCTCGCTCACTGTGTTTCAGCTAACCACTTGATACTGCTTGTTCCGGACCGAACGACCGCCGGATCGTGTGCAAACCCTGCCTCGACTGCGTGCGACTGGTGAACCGGATTGATACACTCCGAGCGGAGTCGGAACCGACGTTCGTCGCTCGCGCGGACGATCTCGTTTCATCGCCGAATCCGGCCGGGCCGCGTAACCGTTGCGCCGGGATCCGACGCGCACCGTGCAAACCGGAGTGGATCGCTCGCTCCTCCCCGGGCACGTACATTCAATTCACGGGTTATCGGCCGCGAAGTTCCGCCTTCGACTCCCGAGGCAACGGAGAGCAAGCTGATACGGTCGGGAGTGACTTCGGGAAAACGAACGGATTGACAACTCGCTCCCGCGTGTGTATTCTGAACTTCGTGTCCGCCAGTTGCCTCCCCTGTGTGTGATCCCGCGCGCCGGGACGAGACGACCGACCTCTGACAAGCTGACAGAGGCCCGCCCGGAGCCGTAACCGCGATCGGCCGCCGGAGCCTGTCGGATGCAATCAACGATCCGTTGCCGGAAATGCCGTGTCACTGGAGGAGATGGGAGATGACCACCTATGCTGATCGATATCCCCGCAGGCTCCGGCTGAGGAAAAACCTCGTCTCGGAAATCAGGCCGCTGGATGTCGCCGAAGTCAGAGACCTGATGACCCTGTACCACGCCCTCGATGAAACGGCTGTTTCCCGCCTGCCGCATGACGTCCAGTCGCCGAATTTCCCGAAGATGCTCCGCCGCCAGCTCGAGGACGAACGACTCCACATCCTCGTCACGTGGCACGAGGATGACATCATCGGGTCCCTGTCACTGTACCGTTCCGAGTCGATCTGGGCCCGCCACATCGGGAACGTCGTCTTCGTGTCCCACCCGGAATACCGCCGGTTCGGCATCGCCACGATCCTGTTCGAGGAAATCCTCCCGATCGCGCAGTCGCTCGGGATCGAGAAGATCTACGCGGAACTGACACGCGACCACATCGACGGGATCAAGATGCTGAAGCACTTCGGGTTCAGCCGGGAAGCGACACTCAAGGACCACATCAAGGACCGGTACGGTCGCTACCGCGACATGCGCATCTATTCCCTCGACACCGAGGGCGCGCACAAGGCGATGGAGGAGCTGATCGCCGGCTTCAGCGACTATTCCGGCTGATACCCTGCGCCGGCGCGCCCCGCGTTGCCGCGCAGCCGTTCGCGAGCGCCGGTGATCGACCCTGCCTCATCGTGCTCTCGGCGCCGGTTGCCCGTGCGGTCGGCCGTCGCCAGGCCGTATCTTGACGCCGGAGAAACGCGGGAGCGGTGTGCTTAAACGGTTGCAAATAAAGAACGTGGCCCTCGTCGACGAGCTCGAGCTCGAGTTCGCCCCCGGGCTCAACGTGATCACCGGCGAAACCGGCGCCGGCAAGTCGATCCTGATCGGAGCACTCGCGCTCACGCTCGGAGATCGTGCTCATCCGGAGGTCGTCAGGGACAGGAAAGCACAGGTCTGGGCGCGGTTCAGCGACCGTTCCCGACAGCGAGAATTGCACCGCGAGGTTCGCCCCGATGGACGCACGAAGGCCCGCATCGATGACGCGTCCGCGACGATCACCGCGCTCAGAGAGGAAGGCAGGCGCTGGGTCGAGCTCACAGCGCAACGTGATGGAACCACACTGCTCGACCCGGAGACACACCTCGAGCACATCGATCGGTTCGCCGGCCTGCGCGCTGAAACCGCGACGCTCGCGGACTGCTACGCCGAATGGCGGACGCTCACGGAGCGGCTGCGCAAACTCCAGTCGAAACTGATCCGCCTGCGGGAGACGGATGAGCTGGCCCGCTTTCAGCTCGCGGAGATCGAATCGTTCGACCCGCAACCCGGCGAAGATGAGCAGCTCGAACGTGAGATCCGCCTGCTCGAGGGGGCGGAGACCCTGCTCACCGGTCTCGCGCGCGCCGTCGAGGAGCTCGACCAGGGCGAGGCGCCCGTCTCCGACCGGCTCGCCGCGGTTCATGATGAGCTCCGTACGCTCGCACGCATCGACCCGCCGCTTGCCGGCCAGAGCAGCGCGCTCGCGGACGCGCTCGAAATCGTCCGCCAGACCGCGCTCGACCTCTCGTCCAGCCGCGACGATGTCCAGCTCGATCCGGAACGACTCGAAGAGGTGCGCGCGCGTCACGGCCAGCTCAACCGCCTGATCCGCAAATACGGCGGCTCGATGGAACGCCTGTTTCAAACGCTCGCACAATTGCGCGATCGTGAGAGTGAGGTTGAACAGACCGAGCAAGAAATTGAAAAACTGGAGGATACGATTCAGGCCCAGCTCGCGAACTGGGAAAAGCAGTGTGAATCGGTCTCCCGCGCACGCGATTCGGTGCGAAAGAGAATGAAGGCCGCTGTCGAGGAGGGGCTGAGAAGCGTCGGCGTCGAACGCCCGCGGTTCGAGATCGTGCCGATGCCGGAGGAAGGTGAAGCCGTGAACTTCCCCGGATCCGGTGAGCGCCGCATCGGCCCCGCCGGCTGGGACCGGTTCGAGTTTCGCATCTCGTTCAACCCGGGCCACGAACCGAAGGCGTTGCACCGGGTCGCGTCCGGCGGTGAACTGTCGCGGATGATGCTGCTCCTGCGCAGCCTGTCACCGTCGGAAGACCTCGCGTCGGTGCTCGTGTTCGACGAAGTGGACACCGGCATCTCGGGGCGGACGGCGCGCCAGGTCGGGCAGCGGCTGAAAAAGCTGGCGCGCGACCGTCAGGTGATTCTCGTCACCCATCTCCCGCAGATCGCGAGCCTCGCGGATCGGCACATCGTCGTTGAGAAACAGACGGACTCGTCGAGCACGCGCGTGTCGATGTGCGTCGTCGCCCCGGGCAGCGAACAGCAGATCGAAGAGCTGGCGAAACTGGTCGGCGGCGAGACGATCACCGAATCGACCCGGGCCGCCGCCCGCGACCTCGTGACGAGCGGCGGCGGTGCGGATGCCGCGCGGGGGAATTGATGCTCAGCCAGGCCGGTGCGAGCATTCGTCTGTTTGAAAGCGTTGTTCAGAACTACAGAAGTTCTTGAAAGTCTGCTGCGATGCTGTCCGGGTATGAGACCCGAGTGTGAAGACCTGTCTTTTGCGCACATCTTCCCGGAACCCCCGTGACAGTTCGCTTGAGTGGGCGTGTCCACAGGTGTAGGGACGGGGGTTTCGACCCCGGCAGGGGTCGCATGTGCATAGCCCCGGGCGTCAGCCCGGGGAACGGTCCGATGCCAGGACAGGAATCCCGAAGGGGTGACACATGATTGTGTTTCTTGAAGTTATCTGTCATCCCTACGGGGTTCACGGTTAACCGATTGAGGGGATCTGAGCCCTTTCTGATCCCGGGGCTTACGCCCCGCGCTCTGCACATGTCGCCGCTACGCGGCTGAAGGACTGATGAACTGTCGCTACTGCCGCTTTGTACATGCGGCAGGCGGGAGAAGTGAGTAGGAGACAGCTCTGAAGGCCCGGGCCACGCCTTCTACCACGACCGACTTTCAAGAACTCGGTTATGCAGGTCGCTCAGCCACGTGCATGGAGGGAACTCAGATCGCATCCGGGCGGCCGAGCCGTCATTCTGAACCCGGCTTCGCGCGTCTGTCTGCGTGAAGGCGGGTGAAGAAGGTCCAAGTTATCCAAGGGTTATTTCACGAGTTTCATCGTATCCCCACCCTTGTCGAACTTCGACCTTCCCTTCACTGCGTTCAGGATAAACTTCCCTTCGCCCGACAAACGGACGTCGGGCTTCGGTCAGAATGACACACTTGCCACCCGCGATATTGCTCCCGGCTGAGCCAAAGGGACAACCGGATTCAAGAATGACTATAGTATATCATACCAATGTTTGAGGGCCCGCGGTGGACATCCTGATCGTTCGTGGTGGAAACGAGTTGCACGGCGACGTGCGGGTCGCGGGGGCGAAAAACGCGGCGCTGCCGCTGATGGCGGCGACATTGCTCGCCCCGGGCCGCAGTGTGCTGGAGAACGTGCCGGAACTCGCGGATGTGAGCACGATGGCGCGCGTGCTCACGACCCTCGGCGCGGAAGTGCAGCGGGACGAGGCGGGAGCGCTCTCGGTCGATTCGACGAATCCGGCCGGCGACACCGCACCGTACGAGCTCGTGAAGACGATGCGCGCCTCGTTCTACGCGCTCGGGGCGTTGATCGGGCGGCGTCGCCGCGCGCGAGTCAGCCTGCCCGGCGGCTGCGCGTGGGGTCCAAGGCCGGTCGGTATTCACCTCAGCGGCTTCAACGCGATGGGCGTCCAGCTCGAGCTCGACCAGGGGTATGTGGTCGCGGACGCGTCCCGGATCCACGGCGCGCGGTTCGTGCTCGACTTTCCCAGCGTCGGCGCGTCGGTCAATCTCTTGCTCGCCGCCGCGACCGTGCCGGAGCCGACGGTGCTGGAAAACGTCGCCCGCGAGCCGGAGGTGACGGCGGTCGCGCGCATGCTGCAGGCGATGGGCGCGACGATCGAAGGGGCGGGCACGGACAAGCTCCGCATCCACGGGTCAACGGAACTGCGGCCGTGCGCGGTGCGCGTGATCCCGGACAGGATCGAGGCCGGGACCTATCTCACGGCCGTCGGACTGGCAGGCGGCGAGATCACGCTCCGCGGCGCCGAACCCGAACACCTGACGATGCTGATCGCGAAAGCGGTGGAGGCGGGGCTCCAGGTCGAGGTCGCCGAGGACGGGATCCGCGTCCGCCCGAACGGCGAGCTGATACCGGTGGACGTCGAAACCGCCGTGTACCCAGGGTTTGCGACCGATATGCAGGCGCAGTGGATCGCGCTGATGACCGGCGCGCACGGCAGCAGTTTCGTCACCGACACGATCTACCCGGACCGGTTCACGCACGTCGCTGAACTCGTCCGACTCGGCGCCCGGATCGGGATCCGCGAGAACGTCGCGAAGGTCCAGGGTCCGGTGAAGTTGAAGGGGGCGCCGGTGATGTCCACCGATCTGCGCGCGTCGGCGAGCCTCGTGATCGCAGCGCTTGCGGCGGAAGGGACGACCGAGATCAGCCGGATCTACCATCTCGACCGGGGCTATGAGAAGCTGGAGCAGAAGCTGGGGTCGCTCGGAGCGGACGTGGAGCGAATCCGCGGATGACCTTTCGCCTCAGCGCCGCAGCCTGATGGAGCAACGACTGTTGTCGACCGTTCTCATGCATTGACATGTCTGCGACGTCATCCTGAACGAAGGGCGTGTCATCCTGAACGAGGAGTGTGTCATCCTGAACAAGCGCGGCGTTGGTTTGCCGCGCGCCGTGAAGGATCTCAAGATCGAACGGTGATGAAGTGACCACACCGCCTGTTGTCGAGATCCTTCACCCCCCGCACCAACAGACGTGCGGCGGGTTCAGGATGACACGGAGGACGCGCCGCAACTGACCGGCGCTTCCGGTT
>JAANWZ010000040.1 GCA_018263585.1 Calditrichota bacterium
GTGCCGGGGTGCACCGGGCAACGGCGGCGGCCGTGTCATCCTGAACCCCAAAGTGTAGCCCGGGTTCGTCGAACCCGGGACAGTGTGACGCTCCTCCGTGTCATCCTGAACCCGCAGCGCCGGTCTGTTTCGGCGCCCCTCGTGTCATCCTGAACCCCCGCACGTCAGTTTGTGCGGGGGTGAAGGATCTACCGGCAAGTACCGCGCAGGGTGCGTGTCGAATAACCCCGGGTAGTGTACCGCGTAGATGCTTCACTCGCGCCGCCTCAACCCATATAAACGGCGGCGCGGTTCAGGATGACACTGGTTCAGTCGAAAATCACAAGTCGCCCACCGCCCGCCGCCAGCCCGTCCGTCGCGCTTGTATCGTGCGTTTGAAACGTGCGTTTCAAACATCCTCTACCTTCTCGAAATCAGGCAGATCGCCGGACAGCGCCCGCGCGAAATACTGGATCGTCTTCGCGAGCCCGTCCTGCAACTGGACGGTTGGCTCCCAGCCGAGGATGTCGCGCGCGCGGTCGATCGCGGGCCGCCGCTGCTGCGGGTCGTCGAGCGGGAGCTCGCGGAACACGATCTCCACCCTGCTCCCAATCTGCCGGCGCACCTCTTTCGCGAGTTCGAGAATCGTGAACTCGTTCGGGTTGCCGAGGTTGACCGGTTCGTATTCCCGGTCCCTGTCCATCAGCCGGATCAGGCCGTCCACGAGGTCGGTGACGTAGCAGAAGCTGCGTGTCTGGCTGCCGTCCCCGTAGATCGTGAGCTGCTCGCCGCGGAGCGCCTGGACGACGAAATTCGAGATCACGCGACCGTCGTCCGCCGCCATCCGCGGGCCATACGTGTTGAAGATGCGCGCGATCCGCGTGTCCACGCCGTTCTGGCGGTGATAGTCCATCACGAGCGTTTCCGCGGCGCGCTTGCCTTCGTCGTAGCAACTGCGCGGGCCGATCGGGTTGACATGGCCCCAGTACTGCTCAGGCTGCGGGTGCACCTGCGGGTCGCCGTACACCTCCGAGGTCGATGCCTGGAGAATCCGCGCGCGCACACGCTTCGCCATCCCGAGCATGTTGATCGTGCCCATCACCGACGTCTTGATCGTTTTCACCGGGTTGTACTGGTAGTGGACGGGGCTCGCCGGGCACGCGAGGTTGAAGATCCAGTCCACCTCGAGCAGAATCGGCTGAACGATGTCGTGGCGGATCAGTTCGAAGTGGTCGTCGTGCAGGCAGTGGCGGATGTTGTCTTTCGAACCGGTGAAGAAATTGTCGAGGCAGAGGACTTCATGCCCGCCGGCGAGCAGCCGGTCGATCAGGTGACTGCCGAGAAACCCGGCGCCTCCGGTCACGAGCACACGTTTCACAGCTCCCCCTGGTTAGTGGCCGGCGCAGCGCGTTCGGGTCGCCGCGCGCCGCAAACGCCGCCTCCGCCTGAAAGCTGCGCGGCGCGCGCCGCCGACGCAAGCGGCGCGCCGTTTCCATGCTGCCGCCGGCTGGCCGGAGCCCGCTACACCGCCGGCATCCCGTTCGCCTCGATGTATCCCTGGTTCGACAGGTAGAGCAACAGCTTGTGCACCGCTTCTTCCGGGCTGAGATCGGTCGTGTCGATCACAAGCTCGGCGTCCTCCGGCTCTTCGTACGGGTCGGAGATCCCGGTGAACTCCTTGATGATTCCCGCGCGCGCCTTCGCGTACAAGCCCTTCCGGTCACGCGTCTCGCACACCGCGAGCGGGGTGTTCACGTGCACGAGCACAAACCCGCCGAGCGGCTCGATCATCTCTCGCACCGCACCGCGCGTGTGGTCGTACGGGGCGATCGGGGCGCAGATCGCGATCCCACGGTTCTTCGTGATCTCGCTCGCGACGAATCCGATGCGGAGGATGTTGATGTCACGGTGCTCGCGGGAGAAGCCAAGTTCGCTGGACAGGTTCTTGCGCACGATGTCGCCGTCGAGCAGCGTCACCGGACGGCCGCCGAGCTGCAGCAGCTTCGCGAACAGCGCGTTCGCGACCGTCGATTTCCCCGACCCGGAGAGCCCGGTGAAGAACACGGTGAAGCCCTGCTTGCTCCGCGGCGGATACGTCTTCACCAACTCGGCGACCACTTCGGGGAAACTGAACCAGTCGGGAATCTCACGGCCGTCATGGAGCCGGTTGCGGACCTGATGCTCGCTCAGCGTCATCGCACGCCCGTTGCCGGCGGCTTCCTCCGCGGGCACGAAGACGTCGCGGTCGGCGAGGTACACGACCTCCTCGAACGGGGTGTATTCGATCGCGAGCTCGTCCGCGTACCGGGCGAACGCCCGCTCGACCTCGTGTCGCTGTGGCGTGAGTTCGCGCTCCTCGCCGTTGACGAGGTTCGCGTTCGGGCGGAACATGAAGTGCGTGGCGCCGTAGTTCTTGCGCAGAAGCGCCTGCAGCAGCAGCTCGCGGACCCCGGCGCGGCGAGTGGGCGCGGGAAGCAGGCTCAGGATTGTCGTCTGATGCGGATAGTGAGTCGCCGCCTCCTTGTAACAGCGGATTCGCGTGTAGTGATCGAGGTCTTCCTTCGCCGTCTCCCCGACAGTCGGCTGGAGCAGCAGGTTCGTGTCAGTGCGCCTCGCCGCGCGGCGGGTCGATTCGAGATCGGGCCGATGGATCGGGGAGCGCGTGTCGAACGAGAGAGTCCGGCGCCAGCCGCGACGGCCCAGGCGCGAACGCAAATCCCGCGGTGTCGCGCGGAGCTCCGGAAAGTCGTAGTGGATCGGAAGCTGCACGCCCTCGACCTTTCCGCCGAGGTACACCGGATGAGTGAGAGCGGCGAAATCGCGCGCCGCTGCCTCGCCCGCCGCATCGGCGCCGAACAGCTTCTCCAGCTCCTCGTCGCGGTCCGGATGCCAGATGTCGGTCACGGAGAGCACCGCGAGCATCACGCCTTCCTGATCGCGGAGTGTGATCGCCGATCCTTCGGAATCGGAAACTGTGTCCGCGAACGGTTCGCTCACGTCGAGCACGATCGGCCACGGCCAGAATGTGCCGCCCGAGAGCCGCATCGAATCCAGCACCGACTCGTAGTTGTCACGAGTCAGGTAACCGGTAAGCGGCGAGAGCGCGCCGTTCAGGATCAGCTCGAGATCGAGAGCCTGGCGGGCGGTGAGATCCCAGGACGGCCAGTCACGGGATTCCCGCTTCAGTTCGGCCTCCCGTTCAGGGCCGACCATCAGGTCGACCAACGTCCCGCCGTGCGGAGGAATCAGGTGCTTTTCCATGGATTGTCCGTTTCGTGGCTGAGTTTGTTACCGTGGAGCGTTTGATGTGAGGATGCGGACATTCGGTTATCCCCTTGGCTCAGCTGGGAACAATACCCGAGGTGGCAAGGGCGTCATTCTGACCGAAGCCCGACGTCCGTATGTCGGGCGAAGGGAAGTTTATCCTGAACGCAGTGAAGGGAAGGTCCAAGTTCGACAAGGGTGGAGGATACCGTGAAACTCGAGAAATAACCCCTGGATGAGCTGAACCTTCTCCGCCCGCCTTCACGCGGACGAACACGATGAACGGGGCCGCTTGCCAGCAAGCGTCCCCCAACAAGGGTCCCGGTCAATGCACGTGGCTGAGCGAACGGCACACCGAGTGCGGACAAGTCACGAACCGGGGCGGGAATTTAGCGCCGGCTCTTCGCCCCGTCAACTGCCCACGGCATCGACACTCCGCGGAGAACCGGCCGGCCGGGTGATGCTGGTTCGTTCCGCGCAGGGGCGTCTCCGAACTGGGACAACGCAGTAGCGGGAGACACGAAGCCGTCGGTGTGAGGCGGTTCACACGCGAGCTTGTCGGGAGATGGCAACTTGTTACGATGCCCGGGCGTGGCACTGGTGGCATGTGGGCACGTCTCGAGGCTCTTGCCAGCATGCGGCGGTCGCTGTAAACTCAACCGATTCGTAATCACGCGCGACCAGTTGTCCGGCAGCGCACAGCCAACTCGGCACTCGGAGGCCTGGATCATCTTCAAGAAAAAAAGAAGAGACTACCTTATCCTCGTTATTTGCACCGCGAATATAACGAGGAGTCCGTACGTGGCCGCGCTGTTGCAGAAATCCCTGCGCGACTCGGGGATCCGCCCGCGCCGCAAGATCAGCGTCGAATCCGCCGGAATGAACGCAAACCCGAACATGCCGGCGCTGCCGACGATCTCCACGATCGCGTACACGCGGGGCATCCAGATGCAGGACCACCGCACGCGGATCGTGACGCCGGAGCTGATCCGCAACGCGTCGCTGATCCTGACGATGGAATTTCAGCACAAGGAACGCATCCTGCAGCGGCACCCCGAGATGTTCGACCGCGTGTTCCAGATCAGCGAGTTCGGACGGGATCCGGACGATGCCGCGATCCAGGATGTGATCGACCCGACCGGGAAAGACATCGAGGAGTTTCAACAATTCGTCGCCACCGCCGACAGCGAGGTGAACCGAATCGCGAAGCACTTGCTGCGGATCGGGCTGTTTGACTGATCACGACTCCTCGTCCTGCTCCGGCTTGTCGTCCGGCTGCTCCGCCGTTACCGTCTTCCCGCGTTTTCCCCCTTCGAAGGCATCCGAGATGAGGTTGACGAGATCCTCTTCGGTGGCCGCCTCGGTGAGATCCGGGCCGGCCATGAACACGGCGTCGATCGTCGCACGGATGATCGCGCTCCGGTCGATGTCGCTGATCTGACGCTCCTGGATGTCAAGCACTCTCCTGTCGAGCTGGACCCGCTGGCGGTGGAACAGGGCGATCGTGACCTTGACCACCGGTTCTCGTTTTTTCGGGGGACGACCGACTCGAGCAGCCATGACAGGCTCTCCCTGGCGCGATAGCGTTATCGAGCAAAGTGGTGGATTCTCGGATAAGCCTCCCGATCCCGGCGTGAAAGTCAACCGAATCAAGAGGAGCTCCGTTACTTTTCTAAGGTAGGAAGTTCAGATAAAATAGAGCTCCCTTAAGTCCAGGGTTCTCTGAGGTTGGATTTTTGGGAGTCTATCTGCCCGGAGCACACCGGCAAACCCCCCGACACAACTGCGGACACCCGGTGACGAAACACCGCCGCCTGATACAGTCAGATGGACTTCACAGACCACCGCGATATACTGATTCTCGAAAGAAATGTCGCGTGCGAGAAACTCACCGGCCTCCACCCGCGCGGGCAAGCCCGCACGGCCGGTACACGGATGAGACATTATTCCTTTCGAGAATCGGTACATGTGAGGCGGCGCACGTTTCAGTTCCGGAAACCTCGCGGGACCGCAGGGCGCGCCGCACTCGCGGAGTCTCCGCGCGCGCTTGCGTTGCGGCGGCGGCCGCCGTACCATCTCGGCTGCTCCGCACGTTGTGGAGGCACGGGCGCGTTCCCGTCCGGACGGCAGGAGACCCGGCGAGGCGAGCGTGCTTTTTTTCATGCTGTAACTGGGATTGGAACAGTGAAGACCGCTCATTTGAATCGCGACACGGTGCAGCGCGACTGGTACGAGGTGGACGCCGCGGGCCAGGTGTTGGGCCGTCTCGCGAGCCGGATCGCGACGGTGCTGCGCGGCAAGCACAAGCCGACGTTCAGCCCGCACGTGGACGGCGGCGACTTCGTTGTCGTGATCAACGCGGACAAGGTCCGTGTCACCGGCCGCAAGCTCGCGCAGAAGCGGTACCTGTGGCACACCGGCTACCCTGGCCGGCAGCGCCAGCGCACGCTCGCGCAGATGCTGGAGAAGCACCCGGACCGTGTCGTGCGCAAGGCCGTGTGGGGGATGCTGCCGAAGGGTCCGCTGGGCCGGAAGCAGATCAAGAAGCTGAAGGTGTACGCCGCGGCCGAGCATCCGCACGCGGCGCAGAAACCGCAGCCATTTCCGTTGTAAGGACAGATTATGGCGAAGATACCGACGAACGCAGTGTACGCGACCGGGCGCCGCAAGAACGCGGTCGCGAAGGTGTGGCTCGCCCCGGGTTCCGGGCAGGTGACGGTGAACGGGCAGGATCTGATCGGCCATTTCAAGCGCGACATCCTGCGCACGGTGATCGAGCAGCCGCTCGCCGCGGTGGACGGTGTCGGCAAGTACGACATCTACGCGGTCTGTCACGGCGGCGGGTTGTCCGGCCAGGCGGGCGCGATCCGGCTCGGCATCAGCCGCTGTCTGGTCAAGCTCGACGACGAGTTCCGCCCGGTGATGCGCCGGGACGGTTTTCTCACCCGTGATCCGCGCGAAAAGGAGCGGAAGAAGTACGGCCAGCCCGGCGCGCGCAAGAAGTACCAGTTCTCGAAACGATGAACGAACCCGGCGGTCCGGCCGCGGGTGCGTTGAGATTGCGGATCGGGAGCGCACGCTCTCGATCTTTTTTCCGAACGACGGACAGGTTGGATGACGGCGGACGGAGGTCCGCCGAAACCGCCCGAACACCCGGCCAAGGGTGCGGCCCGACCGCCCCTGCTTCGCGCCGGTGAGGGCAGACGAGAGGGATGTTGATGGCCAGGGTAACTGTCGAGCAGCTGATCCTCGCCGGATCGCATTTCGGCCACCTCACGCGCCGTTGGAATCCGAAGATGAAGCCGTACATCTTCATGGAGAAGAACGGCATCTACATCATCGATCTGAACAAGACGCTGCGGATGATGGAGGACGCGCACGCGGTGGCGGGCCGGATCGCGGCCCGGGGCGAGAGCATCCTCTACGTGGGCACGAAAAAGCAGGCGCGCGACATCATCCGCCAGGAGGCGGCGCGCGCGAACATGCCATACGTGAGCGAACGCTGGCTCGGCGGAATGCTCACCAACTTCGCGACGATCCGCAAATCGGTGAAGAAGCTCGAGGACCTCGAAAAGAAGGTGCATGACGGCACGTACGACAGCCTGACGAAGAAGGAGCGGCTCGCGCTGGACAAGGAGCGCGGCAAGCTCGAATACAACCTCGGCGGCATCCGTCAGATGAAGCGCCTGCCCGGCGCGCTGTTCGTCGTTGACACAGTGCACGCGGAGATCGCGGTCCGCGAGGCGTCCAAGCTCGGCATCCCGATCTTCGCGATCGTCGATACGAACTCGAACCCGGAAGAGGTTGACTACCCGATCCCGGCGAACGACGACGCGTACAAGTCGATCGGCCTGATCACGAAGACGTTCACCGACGCGGTGATCGAGGGGCTCGCGGTGCACGAAGCGAGGAAAGCCGAGCAGGAAGAGCAGGCTCCGGCCGAGGAGAAGCAGAAGCGTTCCGGCCCGAGGCGGCGGCGCGGAGCGGCCGCGAAGAGGAAGAGGTGACGGTCGGGCGGGTTTGGTTGACCCGCCCGTTTTCATCTACTTTTGCGCCCGCCGAATCCGGGCCTTCGCGCGAACCGATCATTCCAACCTGATATAGAATATCGAACCGAGGGAACTGATGGCTGTATCCGCAAAGGACGTGATGGCCCTGCGCGAGAAGACCGGCGCGGGGATGATGGACTGCAAGAAGGCGCTGCAGGAGGGCGACGGCGACTTCGACGCGGCGATGAAGTACCTGCGCGAAAAGGGGATCGCGAGCGCGGCGAAACGCGCCGGGCGCGAGGCGAACGAGGGCCGTGTCGCCGTGCGTGTCAACGACGATCACACGGCCGGCGCGATCATCGAGGTGAACAGCGAGACCGATTTCGTCGCGCGCAATGCCGAGTTCATCCAGGTGACGGAGGAATACGCCGACTGGGCGATCGCAAACGGCGACCGCGCCGGCGACAACGGGACGATCCCGGCGGGCGCGTTCGACGAGACGAAGCTGAAGGAGCTGGCCGGGAAGATCGGCGAGAACTTGCAGATCGCGCGCGCGGCGTACCTGACCGTGCCCGGCGGCTGCGTGGACGCGTACGTCCATCCCGGCGACCAGCTCGGCGTGCTGCTCGCGGCGAGCGGCGAGGGCGTCCGCGGCGACGCCGGCCGCGAGCTGATTCACGATCTCGCGCTCCAGATCGCCGCCGCCGGCCCGGAGTATGTGACCCGCGACGAGGTTCCCGCCGGCGTGATCGAGGCGGAGAAGGAGATCTACCGGACGCAGATGCGCAACGAGGGAAAGCCGGAGCAGATCCTCGACCGGATCGCGGAGGGCAAGCTCAACAAGTATTTCGAGGACGTCTGCCTGCTCGACCAGATGTTCGTGAAGGAATCGAAGAAGAAGGTGAAGGACGTAATCGCGGAGACCGCGAAGCAGGCCGGCGCGATCGAAGTCGCGTCGTTCGTTCGGTTCAAGGTCGGTGACACGAGCGATGAATCGTGAGTGAGCTCCCGTACAAACGCGTGTTGTTGAAGCTGTCGGGCGAAATGCTTGCCGGAGAGAAGAAGTATGGTCTCAATGAAGAGACGCTTCACAACATCGCGCTCGATCTGAAGGAGATCCGCGACCACGGGATCGAGATGGGGATCGTGGTCGGCGCGGGCAACATCTTCCGCGGGCTGCAGGCGGCCGGGCGCGGGATGGAGCGTGTGCCGGCGGATCACATGGGGATGCTCGCGACGATCATCAACGCGATCGCGCTGCAGGACTTCGCGGAGCGGATCGGGCTGCACACACGCGTGCAGTCGGCGATCGAAGTCCACGAGGTCGCGGAGCCGTACATCCGCCGCCGCGCGATACGTCACCTGGAAAAGGGCCGGCTTGTCATTTTCGCGGGCGGCACCGGCAACCCCTACTTCACCACCGACACCGCCGCCGCGCTGCGCGCGTCCGAAATCGGCGCCGAGGTTTTGCTCAAGGGCACGCGCGTCGATGGAGTCTATGACAGGGACCCGGAGAAGCACGCGGACGCGAAGTTCTACGATCGGCTCAGCTACAACGAAGTGATCGACCAGCGGCTGAAAGTGATGGACCTGACCGCGTTCACCTTCTGCCAGGACAACGAGCTCCCGATCCGCGTGTTCAACATCACGGAGCGCGGCAACCTGCTCCGGCTGTTGACCGGTGAAAACATCGGCACGGTGGTGTCCGGCGGCGTGTAACGTATTATCTTCCGTCTCTCGGGTACGGGCGGTTTCGACCGCCTGCTCCGACAAAACGGTGACGCGTGGATGCCGGCGACGCCGGTGGAGATCGAGCGGAGAGAACGATGGACATCGACGAGATTCTGCTGGACGCGGACGACCGGATGGACAAATCGGTGCGGCACCTGCAGGACAGCTTCGCCCGGATTCGCACCGGGAAAGCGTCGGTCGGGCTGCTCGACGGGATCAAGGTGAACGCGTACGGCACTGAACTGCCGCTGCAGCAGGTGTCGAACCTGCTCACGCCGGACGTGAAGACGATCGTGATCCAGCCGTACGACAAGAACACGATCCCCGCGATCGAGAAGGCGATCCGTATTTCCGACCTCGGGCTCAACCCGGTCAATGACGGCACCGTCGTGCGCATCAACATCCCGGCGCTCACCGAGGAACGGCGCAGGGAGATCGTGCGGCACGTGCACAAGCTCACCGAAGAAGCGCGCCAGGCGGTGCGCCAGATCCGCCGCGACGCGAACGACTCGGTGAAGAAGCTCGAGAAGGAGCATCAGATCTCGGAGGATCAGATGTACCGCACGCTCGACGAGATCCAGGAGCACACCGACGAGCACATCAGGCGGATCGAGGAGGTGATGGAGGACAAGGAGAAGGAAGTGCTCGAGATCTGACCGCCCACCCCCGCCTGCCTGGCCCACGGAACAAACCCGGGTATCCCCTCTCCCCCGCGCCGCGGGGGTGTTTCAGCCGATCGCTGCCCGGAACCGGGAGCGAGAGCGTTCATTGATTCACGCACTCCCGCGCGCTACCTTTCCGCTGGCAAATCGGAAACCAACAAGACAGCAGCGGAGCAGGAGGTTGACATGGCCACGGCGATCATCTACGGCTCCTCGACCGGAAACACCGAGAAGGTGGCCGAGTTGATCGAGGACGAGCTCGGCGACCTCGTTGATGAAGTGCTCGATATCAGCGATGTCACGGCCGATGACATGAACTCCTACGACAAGCTCATTCTCGGCATCCCGACCTGGGATGAGGGCCAGCTCCAGGAGGATTGGGAGACGTTCTTCGAGGACGAGATGGATGACGTCGATTTCAACGGGAAGACGGTCGCCATCTTCGGGCTCGGCGACCAGGAAGGCTATCCGGAGTACTTCCTCGACGCGATGCGTCCAATCTACGACAAAGTGATCGAGGACGGCGGCACCGTGGTCGGATTCACCTCCACCGAAGAGTTCGAATACGACGAGTCGAAGGCGGAAGTGGAAGAAGGCAAGTTCTGCGGGCTCGCGATCGACGAGGACAACGAGGACGACCTCACCGACGAACGGGTCGAGGACTGGTGCGACCAGATCCGCAAGTACTTTGAGTGAGTGCGCGGCCCGTCGTCGCGTGATCTGACACCGTTCCGCGTGATCTGATACAGTTCCAGGGGACGCTTGCGAGCAAGCGTCCCCATTCATCTCCATGCCCGCGGGGACGATCTACCTCCGTGCCCGCGGGGACGGGCCGCAGGCCGTCACCGCGGTTGATCCCATCCTTGACTGAAGTCAAGGGCAAGGGGATCAACGGTTGATCCGGCGGTACATGAAACCCGGGGCAAGCCCCGGGCCACCGAGACGCAGCCCTGCGACATCGCTGCGCGCTGTCACAGGGGCACGTGCGACATGAGACCCGAGGCTGAAGCCCCGGGCCACCCGTCGGACAACTAACCACTTGATTATCCTTGACTGAAGTCAAGGGCAAGGGTATGAGCGGTTAATCCAGCGGTACATGAAACCCGGGACAAGCCTCCGGCCACACCGCCGTTCCGTGGTCGGCGACCCCGGGCTACGGGCTCCGCGTGCTTCTCTCCCCCGCGGACGGAGCAGCGGGGCTACGGGTGTCGCCGGCGCCGTCGGTGGCGGGCAGGCTGCCTTCCATCTCCTCGACGAGATCCTCGAGCGTGTGCACCTCGGTCGCCCTCAGCGACGCGCGCTGGCGGCGGTCCATCCAGTTGCGCAGCCAGCGCCACGGGTGCGCGCCGGGCCAGTCCCATTCGCTGGTCATTTCCGAAAGCAGCAGGTTGTCGATCTCCGCGACGGTGATCTGTTTCGGGCTGCGCGCGAGCAGGATCTCGTCCGGCGGCGTGCCGACGCGTTCGATCAGGCCGCCGTGCTGCAGTTTCTCGACGGTGAGTTCGACGAGTCCCGGCGGCAGGTCCCACTGGTCCGCCCAGCGCACGATATTCACTTTCCCGTCGCGCCCGGCGAGGCTGCGAAACGCCTCCGTCGCCTCGAACAGCAGCAGGTACCCGAGCGCATTTCGTTGTGTCTTCGAGAGTTTGACCCGTTTCGACTTCGACTCGAGCGTCTTGTAGTGCTGCGCGACGAACGTCATCTCGACGCCCGCAAGCACGAGGATCCACGACAGGTTGACCCAGATGAACAGGAGCAGGATCGCGGCGAGCGAACCGTAGATCACGTTGTATTGGACGAGGTTCGTCGTGTAGAAGATGAAGCCGGTCTTGAGGATCTCGTAGAGCAGCCCTGAGAACACGGCCGCCGCGAGCGAATACCGCACCCGGACGAACGTGTTCGGGACGAATTGATAGAGAAGGAAGAGGCCGATCACGATCATGCCGGCGGTGACGGTACGGTTGACCACCTGTTCGAACACGCCGATCTGCCCGACTGCTTCGCTGATGAACGGCACCGTCTGCACGTACGTCGAGAGCGCGAGCGAACCGACGAGCAACAGCGGGACGATCGTGATCAGGCCCCAGTACAGCGGCACACGCTTCAACGAACCGGCCTGCGATCGCGTCCCCCAGATATAGTTGACCGTACCTTCGATCCCGCTGAAGATCGACCAGACGGCGATCACGAGCAGAACGACGCCGATCCCGTTGAGGATGAACCCGCCGGCGTTGACGATGATCTCCTGCACGCGGTCGGCGACGATATCGCCGGTGCCCGGGGCGAGGTTGTTGAGGATGAACGGTCGCACCGTGCTCTCGAACCACTCGTTCGCGCCGAACAACTGGAACAGGTTGAACACGATGATCAGGATCGGGATCAGCGTGAGCAGCGTCGCGTACGTGAGCGAGGTGGCGCGCAGCGGGATCATGTCGCGCCGGCTCTCCTTGTACACGATCGAGAGAAAGCGGAGGATGTCCTTCGCGAGTGTGACAAACGCGGGCGGGGGAGGGATCCCGTCAGCGCCGCCGCTGCGTTCTGCCCGGCGCTGCTCCCGGCGTTCGAGCCGCCGGCCGAGCCGGGCGTGAACGTTATGCAGGATCGATTCACTCATTCGATCAGGCTCCATCCACGCGCGAGAACATGACGCGCGCTGCCTCGTTCGCCTTCGCGACGATCTCCTCTTCGCCTTCCACTTGCCTGTGTTTCATCAGAAGCTTGCCATCGCAGACGACGCTGTCAACCGCACATCCATTCGCGGCGTAGACGAAGTGCGAGTCGATGTCGTGCACGGGATTCAGCTCGGGCAGCGAAAGGTCGATGAGGATGAGGTCGGCGCGGCGTCCGACGGCGATCTCCCTGCCGTCCAGGTTGAAGAACGGAGCCGGGTTGTGCGCGGCCATCTCGAGCGCCTCCGTCGCGGTGAGCGCGGTCGGGTCGTCGTTGTGGAACTTCTGCAGCAGCGCGGCGATCTTCATCTCCTCGAACAGGTCGAGGTTGTTGTTCGATCCTGCGCCGTCGGTCGCGAGCGCGGTCACCGCCCCCGCGCCATCCAGTCTCCGGTACGGATAGACGCCATTCACCGCCAGCTTCATGTTGCTCACCGGGTTGTGCGCGCAGACGACCGCGTGCTCGCCGAGCAGGGCGACGTCACGGTCGCTCAGCCAGATCGTGTGCGCGGCGACGAGGTCGCATGCGAGCGCGCCGATCCGGTCAAGGTACTCGACCGGACTGCACCCGTGCTCATCGTAGCAGTCCTTCACCTCTTTTTCCGTCTCGGACAGGTGGGTGTGGAGCACGCAGCCGTGCGCGCGCGCAAACTCCGCCGCCCAGCAGAATCCCTCCTCGGAAACGGTGTAGATCGCGTGCGGGCCGACGGCGAACTGGACGCGGTCGCTGTACTGGCGGACCTCGTCGAACTGGCGCTCGATCCGTTCCATCTGCCGGCGGCGCTCGCTCTCGCTCGTGGTGATGTCGATGATCACGCTCGAGAGCATCGCGCGCACGCCCATCTCTTCAACCGCCTGCGCGACCGCGTGAGAATCCCAGTACATGTCGTTGAAGAACACGCAGCCGGAGCGGATCATCTCGAGGATCGCGAGCTTCGCGCCCCAGTACACTTCATCGCGGCTGATCCGACGCTCGTACGGCCACACGCGGGTCGTGAGCCACTCCATCAGCGGAAGGTCATCGCCGTTGCCGCGGAACAGGGTCATCGAAGCGTGGGTGTGGCTGTTGATCAGCGGGGCGTGCGCGAGCAGACCGTCGGCGTCGAGCACGTCGTCGGCGTCGCGCTGCTGACGGTCGATCGCGACGATGCGGCCGTGCTCGCAGTAGATGTTGCGCCGTTCACCGTCGAGGAGCGCATTCTTGATCAGCAGGGTCGGCATACGTGTGCGCGGTCCTTTCCCCCGTGAGTTCCGCCGCCGGGTCTCCAAGCGTACGACATCGGCGCGGGGTTCGACAAGCGACGGTGGGATCAGTGGGCGAGTTGCAGCAGGTGGTCGATTCGCTCGGGAGGAAGTTTCTTCGCCGCGTCGCGGATGAAACCGGCGTTCACCCGCGGCGCCCACCACGCGAGGAAACGTTCGACCGCTTCCCGGTCCTTCTGTTCGCGCAGCGCCCAGGCGACCGCGGTTCTCAGCGGCTCCTCGCGCGCGTTCATCAGGTGGCGGAGCACGCGCAGCGACTCGTGCGTGTACCCGTGCGGCCCGCGGTTCAGCGAGATCGTCGCGACCGCCGCGAGCCGGCGCTTCCACACCGTCTCCCCGTGCACCGCCCAGGCTTCAAGGTACCCGACTCGGCTCAAGTCCCCGAGCACCCAATTGCCCGCGACCGGCCCGAGCTGGTCGGTCGTCTCCCAGTTGTCGAGGTGACGGGCCCAGCCGGAGAGACGCTCGCCGAACAGGTCGTCGAGGTCGCGCGTGCGTCCGTCGAGCCCGAAAACGCCGACGAGGATCCGTTCGCGGTGGCGGGACGGCATCACGTGGCCCAGGTAGGCGATCCAGTCGGCGACGTCGAATCGGAACTCGCGCCGGATCTGTTTCGCCAGCTTCCGCAGTTCCGGGACACGCACGCCGGCGAACGCGGTCATCCCCGGCATCACGGTCGGGATCGTCGCGGCGTAGTCGCGGTCGATGAGCTGCTGGAACCGGTCGTCGAGAATGCGGACCAGTTGTTCGGGTTGTATCGCCATCGCTGAAACCCGGCTGCGGGCGGGCCGTCCCCTGTGTGGAAGCTGTCAACGTTCGCGGCGAAATGCAATCCCGCGTAAACTGTTTAATTTGATCCGGAACCGGTTGCTCTCGCAAGCAGCGTCACGCGACGGTTGAGTGAAACCGGGCCGGCTTGCGACACCGGTTAGGCGGGGCTACCTTCCCCGACATCTCGTCAGCAGCTCACGGGATTCGATAACCGGGCTGCGCCGTGAACCCGGCGGCTCGTTCACAGCAAGTACGAGGGACAAGATCCATGCGACGTGTTTTCCCGCTCTTCTCCGCGATTCTGATCCTGTTGTTCGCAGCGTCGGCTTCTGCGACGGAGGCGTTCATGCCCCGCTACCCGGCGCTGAGCCCGGACGGTTCCACGATCGTGTTCTCGTTCCAGGGCGATCTCTGGAGCGTGCCCGCGACCGGCGGCGCGGCGACACGGCTCACCGCCCACCCAGCGTACGACGCGCACCCGGTGTTCAGCCCGGACGGATCGAAGATCGCATTCGCCTCCGAGCGCTACGACGACGTGGACGTGTTCATGATCCCCGCGGGCGGCGGCGCGCCGGCACGGCTCACGTTCGCGTCCACCACCGACACACCGCTCGCGTTCGGCGCGGACGGCGAACTCGTCTATTTCGAGTCGAGCCGGATGTTCGACTACCCGATGAGCCGGCAGATCCAGTACGTGCCCGCCGGCGGGGGCACGCCGTTCCGCTTCCTCGACACGTTCGGCAACGAGCTTGCGGTGAGCGCGGACGGCGGCCGGTTCGTGTTCACCGAGGGACGGCTCAAGTTCGGCCGGATCAAGTACCGCGGCACGTACCAGCGCGACCTGTTCAACTACGTGCCCGGGCAGGATCCGTACCCGCTCACCGTGCACGACGGGGTGGATACGCAGCCGATGATCCACCCGGACGGGCGCGTGTTCTGGGTCACAGACGCCGGCACGAACCAGGTCCGGAACCTGTGGCTGATGGATGCCGGAGGCGCGAACAAGCGGCAGGTTACGGCGTTCGCCGAGGACGGCGTCCGCTCGGCGAAGATGAGCGCGGATGGGAGCCGGATCGTGCTCGAACGCGGGACCAACCTGTACGTGCTCGACCTGCCCGGCACAGAGCCGCGTGAGATCGAGATCGACGTCGCCGCCGACCTGATCGAAAACCCGGTCAGCATCGAGACGTTCACCGCCGGCGCGGACGAGCTCACGGTGACCAGCGACGGCGAGGAGTTCGCGCTCGTGATCAACGGCGAGATCGTGCTCGTGAACAAGGAGATCGGCGGGCGTGCGGCCGTGCCGATCCCCGGCCCGTCACGAGAGGAGGAGGTCGCGTTCCGCCCCGGCGAGGGCGCGGACACGCTCGCGTTCATCACGGACCGGTTCGGTGAGAAGACGCTCTGCCTGCTCGTCTCCGCCGATCCCGACGAGCCGAACCTGCGCAGAGCGAGGGAGCACCGGATCGTGGAGCTGACGAACGGCAAGCGGCCGGCGTCCAACCCGGTGTGGTCGCCGGACGGGGACCGGATCGCGTACACGCTCGGCAACGCGGACATCCACGTGATCGATCACGACGGCGGCGGTGACTTCGCGCTCAGCGAACACTGGGCCGAGCCGCAGTATTCGTGGGCGCCGGACGGAAACTGGATCGCGTTCTCGCGCGACGACCGCAACTTCAACTCAGACATCTGGATCATCCCCGCGGAAGGCGGCGACCCGGTCAATATCAGCCAGCACCCGGACACCGACAGCGCTCCCGTGTGGGCCGCCGACGGGTCGATGATCGCATGGTCCACCCGGCGGCACGACAACCAGTACGACGTGTACTACCTCTACCTCACGGAAGAGCTCGACGAACGAACACGCGAGGAATGGGAGATCTGGGAGAAGACCCGCGACGACAAGCCGAAGCAGGACGATGACGAGGAGGCCGGGGAAGAGGAAGCCGAAGAGGAGTTCAGGGTCGAGATCGACTTCGAGGACATCCACCTGCGCGCGCGCCGCGCAACGAGTTCCCCGAACGCCGAGTTCGCGGTCGCAATCCACCCGAAGGGCGACAAGATCTTCTTCGAGGGCGGCGCGTCCGGCGAACGTGACCTGATCGCGGTCAACCGGTTCGGGGAAGACGAGGAGAACATCACATCCGGCGGCACGAACCCGAACGCGTACACGTTCGACAGCGAAAACGAGACCTTCTATTTCCTCACCCACGGCAAGCCCGGCTACGTCGGGATGGACGGTGGAAGCGTGGAAACCACCGACTTCCGCGCCCGGGTCACGATCGACAAGCCGGCGATGCGGATGCAGATCCTCGACGAAGGCTGGCGCGTGCTCTCGCACTGGTTCTACGACCCGGAGATGCACGGTGTGGACTGGCCGGCGCTCCGCGAGAAATACAGCGAGTGGGCGAAGGAGGTCGCGCACGACGAGGACTTCGCCGACGTCGTCAATATCATGCTCGGCGAACTGAACGCGAGCCACATGGGCTATTACCCGAGCTGGGGCGGCGGCAACAACGGCCCCGGCGACGGCTACATCGGCGTCGAATTCGACAGCGAATACGACGGCGACGGGCTGCGCGTCGCGTGGGTTCTGCCCGACGGACCCGCAGACGAGGAGGACATGCGGCTCGAGCCCGGCGACATCGTGCGCACGGTCAACGACATGCCCGTCTCCGTCTCCGACAACCTGTTCGCCGCGCTCGAATACCAGCAGGAAATCCCCGTCCCGATCACGTGGACACGCGACGGCGACGAGCACGAGGGGATGATCGTGCCCGTGAGCTGGCGCGAGATCCGCGGGCTCATCTATCGAAACATGCAGAAGAAGAAACGGAGCCGGACGGAGGAAATCTCGGACGACCGCGTCGGTTACGTGCACATCCAGGGAATGGGCTGGTCCGAGGTCGAACGGTTCGAGATGAACCTGTACGCGGTCGCCGACGACAAGCAGGCGCTCGTGATCGACGTGCGCGACAACGGCGGCGGGTGGACGACCGACATGTTGCTCACGATCCTCACCCAGCCGGTACACGCGTACACGATCGCGCGCGACGGCGAAGTCGGCTACCCGCAGCCGCGTTACCCGATGTACCGCTGGGAGAAGCCGGTCGCGGTGATCTGCAACGCCGGATCCTACTCGAACGCGGAGATCTTCAGCCACGCGATCAGGACGATCGACCGCGGGCCGCTCGTCGGCGAAGAAACCGGCGGGAACGTGATCTCCACCGGCGGCTGGCGCACGCTCGACGGCGGCTGGATCAGGATGCCGTTCCGCGGCTGGTACGTGTGGGGTGATGAGAACGACCCGTCACGCAACAACAAGAACCAGGAGGCGCCGGGCGCGGTGAGCGGCGCGGTCCCGGACTTCCCGGTCGAGTTGAGTCACGCCGACCGGATCGCGGATCGCGACCCGCAACTCGAGAAGGCGGTGCAACTGATGATCGAGGCGGCGCAGGCGCGGGCGCAGCAGTCGAAGCCCTCCGACTACAAAGGCGACCGCAACTACGACCGGCCGTGAGCGGGCTCACCCCCGCACATGCCCGCGGGGACCGAAGGTCACCGCGGCTGAGCGTCCAGTAGATTCACCAGCGGATCAGCCGCGGTTGCAAGCAACCGCGGGCCTGAGTGTGTGCCCGACAATGTGCCCCTGTGACAGCGTGCAGCGATGTCGCAGGGTTCATTCACCGGTGAATCAACCGCGCGGGCGAGCCCGCACGGGCGGTACTGATTCGGGGGAAGCTGACCCCGGGTTCGGCGAACCCGGGCTACAGTGATTACTGGAAAGAATGTCTCACCCGCTTTCACGCAGGCACACGCGTGAAGCCGGGTTCAGAATGACGGCTCGGCCGCCCGGCTGTGACGCCGGCCCTCGCAGACGCGGAATTCGACGGGTAGCCGGCGGCGGACGACTCCGCTACCGGTTCGCCCAGAGGAAGTAGCCTTCGTAGAAGTAGTCGAGCGGATCGACGGGTGTGCCTTCGATCTGCACTTCGTAATGCAGGTGGGGTGCGGTGGAACGGCCTGTGTTGCCGACCTCGGCGATCAGCTCGCCGCGTTCCACACGCTGCCCGCGGCGCACGTGCGCGGTCTTCAGGTGGCCGTAGATCGTGGTGTAGCCCATCCCGTGATCGACCTCCACCATCTTCCCGTAACCGGGCGCGCGTTTCACCGCGACGACGGTCCCGTCGGCGGTGACGTAGATCGGCGTTCCTCGTGGCGCGCTGAAGTCGGCGCCGTAATGGAACTGGATGCGGCGGGTGAACGGGTCGCGCCGGTAGCCGAACCCGTCGGTGAGACGGCCCTCGCGGATCGGGATGATCGCCGGGATGTGCCGCAGCCGCTGCTCGTCGTCGAGGATCTTCTCCTGGATCTCCTCGTACGACTGGCGGGTGACCGCGATCCGCCGTTCGAGATGGTCGAGCGTGGAGAGTAGCTCCTCGACCCGCGCGTCGCCGATCACTTCGCCCTCGTGCGGGACGAGCGTGCCGACACCCGCCTCGCGGACATCTTCATCCACCGGCGGCAGATCGACACGCAGGCGCAGCAGCTCCTCACGGTTGACGAGCGAATCCACTTCGGACTCGACCGTGCTCAGTTCGCCGCGGACCTGCTCGAGCTGATGGGAGAGCAGTTGGTTTTCATCGATCAACTGGCCCGTCCGCTTCTTCGCCTGCAGGTCGCCGAAGAAATAGGCGCCTCCCGCGACGATCGCGAGCATGAGCACGACGACGACGACCAGCCCGGCCTTGACCAGTCCGCTGCGGATCTCGAACTGCTCAATGCCGCTCGCGCCGTCCTGCTCGATCAGCAGGTGATAGCGCTTCCGGTACTGATTGCTCAACCCGTCACCCTTGTCGCAGGAACGTTCTCCCTGAGCCGGCATCTACACCGATGCTGGAAAGGAATGTCGCGTGCGAGAAACTCACCGGTCAGCATCCGCGCGGGCGAGCCCGCACGGCCGGTACACGGATGAGACATTCGATCCAGGAACCGCTGTGCGCCTGATTAGCCGGTCGCGGACACGCGGCTTCCAACCGGTGAAAGTAGCTATCTTCCTCCCGCGAGTCAATACGCCGCCCTCGCGCTAACCCGCGCCGTCAGAGGGAGTTTCATCGATTCAGAGGATGTACCGCGACAGGTCCTCATCCTCGAGCAGCCCGTCGAGCGTTTCCCGAACGAGCGCGCGGGAGACTGTCACCGTCCTGATCTTCCGCGACGGCACCTTGAACATCACGTTTTCGAGCAGGGATGACATCACGGTGTGCAGCCGGCGCGCGCCGATGTTCTCGGTCGTCTCGTTGAGCTGCTCGGCGATGTCGGCTATCGCGCGCAGCGCAGACCGCTCGAACGTGAGCGTGACCCCGTCCGCGGCGAGCAACGCCTCGTACTGTTTCACGAGCGCGTTTCTCGGCTCGGTGAGGATGCGCACGAACTCCCGCTTCCCGAGCGCGTCGAGCTCGACCCGGATCGGGAACCGCCCCTGCAGTTCCGGGATCAAGTCGGACGGCTTCGCTGCGTGGAACGCGCCGGCGGCGATGAACAGGATGTGCTCCGTGTTCACCGGCCCGTATTTCGTCATCACACGCGTGCCCTCGACGATCGGGAGGATATCCCGCTGCACGCCCTCTCGGCTCACATCCGGCCCGGACCCGCCGCCGTCGTCCGGACCGGCCACTTTGTCGATCTCGTCGATAATGATGATCCCCATCTCCTGCGCGCGCTGGATCGCCTCGCTGACGACGGCGTCCATGTCGAGCAGGCGGTCGATCTCCTCGCCGAGCAGGAGTTCACGCGCGTCCCCGACCTTGACCCGCCGGCTCTTTTTCTTCCGCGGCATCATCGGCCCGAGCATTTCCTGGAGGTTCATCCCCATCTCCTCCATCCCCATCGGGCCGAACACCTGCACCATGCTCCCGCTGCGTTCGGGCAGCTTCACCTCCACTTCCGACTCGTCGAGTCTGCCGTCACGCAACCGGGCGCGGAACTTCTCGCGCGTGCGCCGGTAGCGTTCGAGCGCCGGATTGCCGTCGTCGAGATCATCAGCTTCCAGCTCGTCGTCCGGCTGCTCGACCTGCGCAATCTCCTCTTCGTCCTCGTCCTCGTCTTCATCCTCGTCGCCGTCGGAGGAAGTACCGAGCGCGGACTCGAGCATCGAGGTGATCGACGGCGGCGTCTTCTTCTTCTGCTCGCGGGCTTTCGGCGGGGGCGGGATCAGCAGGTCGAGCAGTTTCTCCTCCACGTGCGCGGCCGCCTTCTCTTCGATCTGTTCGCTGAACTCGTCACGCACCTGCGACACGGCGGTCTCGACGAGATCGCGGACCATTCCCTCGACATCGCGGCCGACATAGCCGACCTCGGTGTACTTGCTCGCCTCGACCTTGACGAACGGAGCGCCGGCGAGACGTGCGAGCCGGCGCGCGATCTCCGTCTTCCCGACCCCGGTCGGGCCGATCATGAGGATGTTGTTCGGGAGGATCTCCTCGCGCATCTCGCCTTCGATCCGCTCCCGGCGGTACCGGTTGCGCAACGCGATCGCGACCGCGCGCTTCGCATCGCGCTGGCCGACGATGTACTGGTCGAGGGCGGAGACGATCTGGCGGGGGGTCAGTTCGAGAAGCGGCTTCACAACGTAATCACCTCGATTTGCTCGTTCGTGTACACGCAGATCTCAGCAGCGATCCGCAAGCTCTCGCGGACGACCGTCTCGGCGTCCATCTTCCCGGCGCCGTGACGGATGAGCGCGCGGGCGGCGGCGGTCGCGTACGGTGCGCCCGACCCGACCGCGAGCACGCCGTCGTCAGGTTCGATCACATCCCCCTGCCCGCTGAGCAGAAACAGCTCCTTCTTCGTCGCGGCGACGAGCATCGCCTCGAGCCGGCGCAATGCGCGGTCGGTGCGCCAGTCCTTCGCCAGTTCGACCGCCGCGCGACGGACATCGCGCGGGTACGCGCGCAGCTTCTCATCGAACCGGTCGAACAGGGTGAGTGCGTCCGCGACTCCGCCGGCGAAACCGACCGCGACCTTGCCGTCGCCGAGCGTGCGCAGCTTGCTCGCGGACGCCTTCAGGATCGTGTCGTCGAAACTGACCTGGCCGTCGGCGCCGATCGAGCTTGTCTTCCCGTGGATCACCGCGAGCACGGTTGTGCTGTGGCGTGCCGGTGTGCGTTTGATCATGCTAGCATTCCGTTCGTTCAACCTTGACTAAAGTCAAGGGCAAAGGTAGCGCCGCAGCCTCGAAGTCATGCCCGCGGGGACCGCAGGTCACCGCGGCTGATCCGACCCGGCATGTAATCGGCCGCCAACAGGCCCGCGCCGCTCGCGACCGCGGCTGATCCGACCCGGCATGTAATCGGCCGCCAACAGGCCCGCGCCGCTCGCGACCGCGGCTGATCCAACCCGGCATGTAATCGGCCGCCAACAGGCCCGCGGTTGCTTGCAACCGCGGCTGATCCAACCGTACATGAAACCCGGGGCGACCCAGCGCTCGCCGGCTGGTCAAGCTACCGGAGCGCGGAGATGCAGTCAAGCGGGGTGCGGGGCGAACGGCTCCCGCGAGTGACAGCCGGCGCGCTCAGATCCCGAGCACGCCGCGGAGGATGACGAAAAACAGCACGCACAGGATCGCCGCGACCGGCAGCGTGAGCACCCACGAAAACGCGATGTTGCGCACGATCTTCAGGTTGAGCGCGCCGGTGCCGGAGACGAGCCCGACGCCGAGCACCGCACCGACGAGCGTGTGCGTCGTCGAGACCGGCATCCCGAGCTTGGAGAACAGGGTCACAACCGTCGCGGCGGAGATCTCAGCCGCGAACCCGCGCGACGGGGTGATCTCGGTGATCTTCTCGCCGACGGTGCGCATCACCTTGAATCCGTGCAGCGAGAGGCCGAGCGCGATCCCGGCGCCGCCGAGCACGAGCACCCAGAGCGGAACCGGCACCCCGGTCGCGACCGTGCCGGTGCGCATCGTGTCGAGCACCGCCGCGAGCGGGCCGATCGCGTTCGCGACGTCGTTCGCGCCGTGGGAGAACGCGACGTACGTCGCCGTGATCACCTGCAGGATGATGAAGATCCGTTCGATCCCCCGCAGCTCCCGCCCGTGTTCGCGGACGAAGCGGCGGATAAGGAAGACGAGGATCAGGTAGCCGATCACGGCGGCGATCGCGGACACGAGCACGAGCTCGCCGGCAGTCCACGCGTGCCCTTCGATCACCTTCAGCTTCTTGAACCCCTTCCAGATGCCGGAGAGCACGATCATCCAGATCGTGAGCGCGCCGAGCATCGGCCCGTAGATGCGCATCGCGCGGATCGGATCGGCGGCGGTGAGGATCAGCTTCCGGATCAGCATGTACATCAACAGCGCGAGCAGCCCGCCGCCGAACGGCGACAGCACCCACGAAGTGACAATGCTGCCGACCTTCCCCCAATGCACCGCCTCGAACCCGTAGATCAGCAACGCGAACCCGACGATCGCGCCGACGATCGAGTGGGTGGTGGAAACGGGGAGCCCGAAGTTCGTCGCGAGGTGAAGCCACACGCCCGCGGAGAGCATCGCCGCGACCATCCCGAGGATGAGCAGGTCGGGGTCGTTTGCAAACACGCCGGAGTTGACGATTCCCTTGCGCACCGTGTCGGTCACCGTACCGCCGGCGAGCACCGCGCCGAGGAAGTCGGCGATCGCCGCGATCAGCACCGCTTTCCGGTAGGTGAGCGCCTTCGACCCGACCGACGTCGCCATCGCGTTCGCGACGTCGTTCGAGCCGATCATCCACGCCATGTAGCCGGCGAAGATGAGCGCGAAAACACCGAGGAAGATGAACTGGTCGGCGTAGGCCGGGACGCTGTCGCCGTAGAAGAAGCTGTAGAGGAAATCCATCATCGAGCTGTCATGCTCCCCGGGAAAGAGCCGGTCTCCCGTCCGGCGCTGAGTCTATTGCCGCCTCGTTAGCGTTCTGTTAGCCGTCCGTGAACCCGGAGACGCTCGCATCCGTCTGCGCTCGTTCACCCGTGCACGCGCCTGCGGGAAGCCATCCCGCACGCGAGCCCGAGCGCGAGCAGCGAGATGATCATGCTCGACCCGCCGTAACTGAACAGCGGCAGCGGCAGGCCGGTCACAGGCATCATCCCCGTCGCCATCCCGACGTTGACCAGCACCTGGAACCCGAACATACTCGCGACGCCGACAAGAACGAGCCGCGAGAACGGCGATTCAACCCGTCTCGCGAGCCAGAAGAGCCGGATGATCAGCGTCCAGAACAGAACCATCGCGAGCGCGGTGCCGACAAACCCGAACTCTTCACCGACGACCGAGAAGATGAAGTCTGTGTGCTGTTCGGGGAGGAACCCGCCCTGTGTCTGGCTCCCTTCGAGAAACCCCTTGCCCCAAAACCGCCCGGAGCCGATCGCCACCTTCGACTGGATCAACTGGTAGCCGGCGCCGAGCGGGTCGGCCTCCGGGTCGATGAACGCGGTGAGCCGCGCGCGCTGGTACGGGTGCAGCCGCTCGAGCAAGGCGGGCGCCATCGTGCCCGCCGCGCCGATCAACGTCCCCCAGATCACCGCGAGCACGATCCGAATCCCCGACCAGTACGCGAACACGATGAGCAGGCCGATCACGACCGTGAGCGTGAGCGGGTTCACGCTCGCGAGCATCACCGCGAGCGGACTGGAGACGAGCACGAGCACGAGCAGCGGCAGCCCGGCCCAGTACGCCATCGTGCCGGCAATCACCGGGAGCACGAGCGACGTGCCGAGGTCGGGTTCGAGCACGATCAGCGCGAACGGCGCCCCGGCGATCACCGCGAAAATCACCACGTACCGCCAGTGACGGAGATCGACACGCTTGTCGCTCAAGTACTGTGCGACCGCGAGAATCAGCGCCAGCTTCGCGAGCTCGGACGGCTGCACGTGCACCCCGCCGACACCGAGCCAGCGGCCGGTCGGACCGGTGCCGGCGAACAACACGAGCACGAGCAGGACCAGGGTCATCGCGAACGTGGGATAGGCGAACGTCTGTACGTACCGTTCGGGAACCAGTGCCGCCGCGACAAACAGCACGAGCCCGATGCCGATGTAGATCAACTGGCGGCTGAACAGGGACGGCGCGGTCGAATACGTCGCGCTGTACACCGCGAGCGCGCCGATCACGAGCAGGACCACGATGAGCAGCGGGATCGGCCATTCGAGCTGTCGCCGTCTCATCTCCATCCAACGAACCCCGTCGTCAGCTTCTGCATGCCCGCGGGGACGCGCCGCAGGCCGTCACCGCGGCTGATCAGCCGGTAGATTCCCCGTCTTCTCATCCCTGCGACATCGCCGCGCGCTGTCACAGGGGCACGTTTGCACCGCCGCACCGGGTACCGGCCGTGCGGGCTTGCCCGCGCGGATAATCAGATGGGCATGAACAGAACCGTTCCCAGATCCGCGCTTGCCGAGCAAGCGCGGGCACGAGTACGTGTGTGAAACCCGGGGCAAGGCCCGGGCGACACCGCCAGCTATTCGAGTGGTTCCTCCGGCTGCAACTGTTCCTCCTGTTCGAGCTGCTTCCGCCGCTCGGCCTGTTCGCGGAGCACACTCCAGCGGTACCGCTGCCAGGTTTCCTCGTCGAGGCCGAGCCGGCGGCGGATCAACTTGTACGCGATCGGCGCGGCGGACGTGGACCCGTGCTCGCCGTGCTCGACGACGACCGCGACCGCGATCCGCGGCTGTTCATACGGCGCAAACGCAATGAACAGCGCGTGGTCGGGCCCCTGCGGGTTTTGCGAGGTGCCGGTCTTGCCGGCCACCTGCATGCGCGGGTCATGCAGCCAGTGCGCGGTTCCCCGCGATCCCTCGGTGACCGCGAGCATGTCCCGGCGCACGATCTCCATCACCTCCGGGGGAAACCCCGTCTCGTGACGCCGCAGCGACCGTTGCGGCGCGCGTTCGCTTCCCCCTTCTCGAATCGCGCGCACGAGGTGCGGCTGCACCCACCAGCCGCCGTTCGCGAGTGTCACGGCGTACATCGCGAGCTGCAGCGGCGTCGCGAGCACATCCCCCTGCCCGATCGCCGTGTTGAACAGGTGGCCCTCCGTCCACCCGCCCGGGCCGTACCGCTCGTCGAGGTAGCGCCGGTCCGGGAGCAGGCCGGGCCGCTCATGCGGGAGATCGATCCCGGTCGTGCGTCCGAACGGGTACCGGCTCGCATATTGATGGAGCACGTCGATCCCGAGCTGCCGGCCGAGCAGGTAGTAGAACACGTCGCACGACGATTCGATCGAGAGCCGGTGGTTGACGCGCCCGTGCCCTTCACGTTTCCAGCAGCGGAAGAACCTGCGCCCGAGCTGGTAACCGCCGGGGCAGTAAACCGTCCAGCTCGTGTCGATGCTGCCGGAGGCGAGCCCGGCGCTGAGCACGGCCATCTTGAACGTGGAGCCCGGCGGGTACGTCCCCTGCACGGCGCGGTGGAGCAGCGGGTCGAGCGTGTCCGCCTGCAGTGCTTCCCATTCCTGTTCGCTCAACGCGCCGGCGAATGTCTCCGGCGGGTAGTCCGGTTTGCTCGCGAGCGCGAGCAGCTCCCCGGTCGCCGGTTCGAGCGCAACGACCGCCCCGGCGAGCGTGTCGAGCAGTTGTTCCGCGAGCAGTTGCAGGTCGAGGTCGAGCGTGAGCACGAGATCCGCGCCGGGCCGCGCCGGCTTCGACTCCATCCCGGGCAGCGGGCCGATAATCCGCCCCTGCGCGTCCACCTCGAGGTACTCGTACCCCTTCTCGCCGGTGAGCGCGCCGTTCCACACCTGCTCGAGTCCGGCGAGTCCGACGATGTCGCCGGCCTGGAACGCCGGATACTCCCCCGCTCGTTCTTCCTTCAGCTCGCCGATGTGGCCGAGCGTGTGCGGCGCGACCGGGTTCGGGTACGCCCGTTTCACCTCGACGCGGAAGTGGACGCCGGGCAGGCGCGCGCGCCGCTCCTCGATCGCAGCCATCATCGCGAACGGGACATCGCGCATCAGCCGCACCGGCGTGTACCGGTTCCCCGCGATCCGGTGCAGGCGGCGGTCGAACTCGTCGCGCGCGAGCCCGGTGATCGCGAGCAGCGTGTCGATCGTCCCCGCCCCCTGTTCGACCACGCGCGGCACGCCCATCAGCGTGTACGACGGGTAGTTGTCCACGAGCAGGCGGCCGTCACGGTCGTACATCAACCCGCGCAGCGGCGGCTTCTCGAGCACGCGCACACGATTTGTCTGCGACTGGCGCAGGTAGATCTCCGACTGCACGATCTGCAGCCTGGCGAGCCGGACGATGAGCACGAAAAACACAACCGCGGAGATCAGGATCAGCGCGGTGAGCCGGTTCGGATCGAACCTGGTGTCCGGTTTCGTTCGCTCAATCAAGTCGAACTCCGGCGCGCCTTCCGTACCACGGGCTGATCGCCCACAACATCCCGAGCACCCATGTGTACGCCGCGGACGGAATCATCTGGGCGGACAACGTGCCGCCCACCGGGGCGAGTGTGCCGAACGTAATCAGCACCGACCACGCGAGCGCCGCGAGCAGCAGCCCGATCGCGCTCGCGAACGCCCACAAGCCAAGCGGCAGCGGCAGATCCGAGTGAAACAGCTTCCCGGTGACGAACCCGGTCAGGGAGAACACGAACGCCGACATCCCGAACATCCCGGAAGAGAGCACGTCGAGCAGCAGCCCGGCGACAAACCCGAACAGCACCGCCTGGAACGCCCCGCGGCGGGTCGCGAACACGACGAGCACGAGCAGCGGCAGGTTCGGGCGGATCATCTCGCTGCCCGCGAACGGGACGAGGCTCACCTGGAGCAGGAGCGAGGCGAGAAACGCGATCAGTGCGGTGCGTATCTTCATCCGCGCGGCTCCCCGCGCTCAGACGACCCGGCCGCCGAATCGCCCGCACGCGCCCGCGGCAGCAGCACGAACAGTTCCTCGAGCTTGTGGTACTGGACGAACGGTTCCACGATCACCTCGAGGAAGAGCTGGTCTTCCCTGTTCACGCTCTCGACGAGCCCGATCGGGATGCCGCCGGGGATCACGCCGCCGAGCCCGCTCGTGACCACGCGGTCGCCCGGTTTCACGTCGAGATTTCTCGGCACTTCCGTGAGCGCCATCTTGCCGCCGCCGGCCCAGCGCACGATCCCATCGACACGTGTCCGCTCGACGCGCGCGCTCACCGCGAAGTTGCGGTCGGTCGCGAGCAGCACGGTGCAGGACGCCGGCCCGGCGCGGTGGACGACCCCCGCGAGACCGTCCGCAGTCACCACCGCCTGCCCGACATCGATCCCCTGCCCGCTCCCCTTGTCGAGCACGAGGCTGCTCAGCGCCGGCGTCGGTTCGCGCGCGATCACCTCCGCCGCGAGGTAGTCGAACTCGGGCCGGTCGCGGAACCCGAGCAGACGGCGCAGCCGCGCGTTCTCGAGCAGCGCGTCCCGCCACTGGCTGCGCTCCGCGCTCAGCTCGACCAGCTTTGCGCGCAGATCGGCGTTCTCATCCCACAGGCTGACGGCGCGGGTGACAAAATTGAACGGGGCGGCGAACAGTTCGAACGGACGGCTGACCGTGCGGCGGAACGTGTCCGCGTTCGGGTGGCCGGACGCGCTCATCAGCGCGACGCTGACCACGAGCGCGACGACGAGCGCGACCCAGTCGCGGTGTCGGTCGAGATAGGCGAGCATTTTCATCGGGACACGGTGCGGGTGATTGCTGACTGACGGCCGTCACCCCTTCAACAGCACGGCCTCGTGGCGTTCGAGGTGGTCGAGCACTACCCCCGTTCCACGCACGACGCAGGTGAGCGGATCCTCGGCGAGGTTGATCGGCAGGCTGGTCTCATCGCGCAACCGCTGGTCGAGACCGCGCAGCATCGCGCCGCCGCCGGTAAGGATGATCCCGCGGTCGCGGATGTCCGCCGACAGCATCGGAGGCGTGCGCTCGAGCGAAAGTTTCACCGCATCGACAATCTGCCCGACCGGCTCCGCGATCGCCTCCCGGATCTCCATCGAATTGATCTCGATCGCCTTCGGAATCCCCGCGACGAGGTCACGGCCCTTCGCGATCATCGACAGCTCCTGCTCGAGCGGAACCGCCGAGCCCACCTTCTGCTTGATCTCCTCCGCCATCCGGTCGCCGATCAACAGGTTGTAATTGCGGCGCATGAACTGGACGATCGTGTCGTCCATCTCGTCCCCGCCGACGCGGATCGATGTGTCGTTGACGATCCCGCTCAGCGAGATGATCGCGATCTCGGTGGTGCCGCCGCCGATGTCGATCACCATCGAGCCGACCGCTTCCCCGACCGGAAGCCCGACCCCGAGCGCCGCCGCCATCGGCTCCGCGATCAGATGCACCTCGCGGCAACCGGAGTGCTCGGCCGCGTCACGGATGATCCGCTTCTCCGACTTCGTCACCCCGGACGGAACACAGACAATCGCACGCGGGCGGATCAGGCGGTTCTTGAGCACGCGCCGGAGGAAGCTCCGGATCAGGATCTCCGCAACCTCGTCGTCGTCGATCACCCCGTGCCGCATCGGGCGGATCACCTCGATCCGGCCGTGCGTTTTCCCGAGCATGTCGCGGGCTTCGCGGCCGATCGCCACGACCTTGCTGTCCTCCTTGCGGATCGCGACCACCGACGGCTCCCGCAGCACGATCCCCTGGCCCTTCACATAGACGAGCGTGTTCGCGGTGCCGAGGTCCATCGCGATGTCGCTGGTGAGAAATCCTCGCAGACCGAAAAAGGTCATCGATGCGTCTCCGTCGGGAGCGGGTGGTTGATGTCGGCGTGACGCGGCCCGGGGCGGCCGGAATCAAGCTTGGAATATAAGCGTTTTCCACCGCGCGCGCGTGCCCGATCCACCCGGAGTCAGAGTGAAAACTGGGGACAGACCCCAATTTCCGTATCGCAGGGTTCGGTTATGCCGTTCGCTCAGCCACGTGCATGGACCGGACTCTGAAGCACATCCAGGTGGCAGAGGTGTCATTCTGAAGCCGGCTTCACGCGTCTGTCTGCGTGAAGGCGGGTGAAGAAGGTCCAGCTTATCCGAGGGTTATTTCACGAGTTTCATTGTATCCCCCACCCTTGTCGAACCTGGACCTTCCCTTCACTTCGTTCAGGATGAACTTCCCTTCGCCCGACAAACGGACGTCGGGCTTCGGTCAGAATGACG
>JAANWZ010000041.1 GCA_018263585.1 Calditrichota bacterium
AGCCGTCACCGCGGCTGAACAGACGGTACGGTACCGGCCGTGCGGGCTTGCCCGCGCGGATGATCAGACGGGAATGAAAACTACTGCCGCCGAATCCGCGCTTGACAAGCAAGCGCGGGCACAAGAGAGGTGGGCGCGGGCACGAGAGTGAGTGCCCCGCGGGTGAGATTCAGAGCAAACCTGCCGTCACGTTGACGGATGAATCCCACCGCGCACCAGCTCACCGCCTGCGCCGCCGGGGCGGGTCGGGCAGGAACGCATGCTTGAAATGCAGCACCTCCGGGTCCGGCTCCATCACGACGACGCAGACGTCGATACGAACCGGGGGCAGCGGTTCTTCGAGGCGCGAAACCAGATGACGGGCCAGCCGGCTCAACTGGCGGCGCTTGCTCATCGGCACTCGTTCCTCCGGCGTCACCGGGCCCGATTCGCGCACCGTGCGCACTTCCACGATCACGAGCTCGTCGCCGTCCCACATCAACCGGTCGATCTCGCCGGCTCTCCGGCGCAGATTCCGCGCCGCGATCCGGTACCCTTTCCGCCGCAGGTACTTCTCCGCGATCCGCTCGCCGCGTGCCCCGAGCCGGAGACGGTGCTCGCTCATCGCGGCCCCTCCGACACGCGCAGCGGCAGATCGCCGATCGTAACCCGGCGTCCGTCGGAGCGCGCGATCGTGAACGTCGTCCGGTGAATCCCGCACCGGCCGTGTCTGAGCAACATGCGGCGGTGATCGCTCGTCGGATACCCCTTGTGACGCGCGAAGCCGTAGCGGGGGTGCTCGCTGTCGGCGTCCAGCATCTGACGGTCGCGGTGCACCTTCGCGAGCACAGAGGCCGCGCCGATCGTGAAACTGAGCGAATCGCCGTGCACGATGTTGTGCTGGCGTCCCGCGAGCAGCGGCGGCATCCGACCGTCCACCAGCAGCAGCGGGTCGGTCGCACCAACTGCGGCCGCGACCGCGAGCACGGCGGCACGCATCGCGCGGCGGGTCGCCTCGAGGATGTTGACCGCGTCGATCACACCCGGTCCGGATTCACACACCGCGAACTCGAGCGCCCTATTCCGGATGTCGATGTCCAGTTTTTCCCGGTGCCCCGCGGTCAGCCGTTTCGAGTCGGCGATCCCGTCCAGAACGATCTCCGGTGCGAACACAACTGCGGCCGCGACAACCGGGCCGGCGAGCGGACCGCGGCCGGCTTCGTCCACCCCGATCACCAGCTCGTGACCCGCCTCCCAGAACGCGAGCTCCGGGCCGAACGCCGCGCCCGGTACACGTGCCGCGAGGGACGATTCCACCGCGAGTCCATCGCTCGTAAGCTTCGAATTATCAGGTCGTTTAACCATCTCGCGATGTGTTTTTCGCAGACACGGGAGCGATGAGAGACACGCACAACCGGCGGCAAATGTCACGCCGAGACGCCGCGCACCGAGGCGCGCGGCCGTCCCGGTGAAACACCATCCGCCCGTGACCGTCCTGCTATATTCCCCGGCGGGCGGTTCCCCGTTTCGAGGTCGAATATAGCCGGACGAGGCAGATCATGCGAGAGACGAACGACCCGGGTATCCAATCAGCGGTGAATTACGTCGCGCGACGGCTCCCCGTCACGCCGGAGATCGCGCTCATCCTCGGCAGCGGGCTCGCGGGGCTCGCCGAGCAGGTCGAGAACGCGACCGTGATCGCGACGTCCGACATCCCGGAATACCCGCGCAGCACAGTCTCCGGCCATCCGGGACGTCTCGTCGCTGGCACGCTCGCAGGCGTGCCGGTGATCGTGATGCAAGGGCGCGTGCACTACTACGAAGGCTGCTCGATGGGCGAGGTCGCCGCCCCGACACGGCTCGCCGCCGCGCTCGGCGTGAGCGCGCTCGTGATCACGAACGCCTCCGGCGCGCTCAGCGACCGCCTGAAGCCGGGCGACCTGATGCGAATCAGCGACCACATCAACCTGATGGGCGACAGCCCGCTCATCGGCCAGCGCTGGGGCTTCGACCAGTTTCCCGATATGAGCGAGGCGTACGACAGGCGGCTCGGCGAGATTTTGCACGAGGTCGCGCGCACGGAAGGCGTCACGTTGAAACAGGGGGTGCATGTCGCCGCGCACGGCCCGAGCTACGAGACCCCGGCTGAAGTGCGCTACATGCGGCAGATCGGGGGTGACGCGGTCTCCATGTCCACCGCTCCGGAAGCGATCGCCGCCGCCCGCCTCAAGCTGCCCGTCGCCGGAATCTCCTACATCTCGAACTACGCGTCCGGGATCAGCGGGAACCCGCTCTCGCACGAGGAGGTGACGGCGATGGGGGCGAAGGTCGGGGGCAGGTTCAGCCGGCTCCTGCGCGCGGCGATTCCGGCGTTTGCGCGCGAGCTGTCCGGCCGTGGCGGCGCCTGATTCTCGCGAAGCCGCATATCTGAATAGGCGTAACCTGTTGGTCTTCAGTAGCCGGAAAAGCCGACGTCCGCCTCCGGTTTGTGCACTCCCCTATTCCGGATGGCCGCGTCCGGATTCCGCACGCAACCGCGCGAGCACGCGAGCGATATCCTCCGGCAGCTCGCTGGCAAAACGCACGAACTCCCCCGTCGCCGGATGCGTGATCCCGAGCAGACGCGCGTGCAACGCCTGACGGGGCAACAGGGAGAGCAGCTCACGACCGAGAGTTCGCTGGGAACTGGTCAGCCGCGCCAGCCCGTGCATCCGCCCGCCGTAGGTGGAGTCGCCGAACACCGGGTGGCCGGCGTGCGCGAGGTGAACGCGGATCTGGTGCGTGCGCCCGGTCTCCAGCCGCAACGCGACGAGCGTGAGGAAGTCGAAGCGCTCGAGTGCCTTCCAGTGCGTGACCGCGTTCCGCCCGGTTTCGAGCACGGCGTACTTCTTCCGGTTGCCGGGGTGCCGGCCGACCGGCGCGACGATCGTCCCCCTCCCGCGCGCGAGGTTTCCCCAGACGAGCGCGACGTATTCCCGTTCGATCTCGTGATCGTGAAACGCGCGCCCCAGTTGCGTCATCGCCTCCTCGTTGCGCGCAACGACGAGCACGCCGGAGGTGTCCTTGTCGAGCCGGTGGACAATTCCCGGCCGGCCGGTCGCGCCGCCCGCCGCGGGCAGATCACGGTACCGGCCGAGCAGCGCGTTCACAAGCGTGCCCCCGCTGTGGCCGGGCGCCGGGTGCACGACCATCCCCGCCGGTTTGTTCACGACGAGGATGTGCTCGTCCTCGTAGAGAACGTCCAGCGGGATATCCTCCGGCTCCGCGGGCGGACGCGGCGGGTGGGGAAACGTGACCTCGATCTCGGCGCCCTGCGGCGGGGCCGAGGACGCCTTCGCCGGACGGCCGTTGACCGTCACCATCCCGTCCGCGATCAGGCGCTGCACGCGGCTGCGGCTGATCTTCGGGAGCCGGTTCGTGAGCCACACATCCAGCCGTTCACCCGCCGAGTAGCCACCCTCGACGTGCAGCGTGACACGGTTGACGACGTGTTCAGGGCTTGCAGGCTTCATGCGGGGAAAATAACGCGCGGGCAGGTGGAGAGCAGCGCTCCGGCCTGCTGCGGAGCCACACAATCACGCCGGGCGGAGGGACGGTGAAGCGGGCGCCCGGGGAGTGGTCGATATACCGGTTCTTGGATACAATGTCTCATCCGTGTACCGGCCGTGCGGGCTTGCCCGCGCGGGTGATCCAGGGGTGATGAACACAACCGCCTCGAAACCGCGGTTGCGAGCAACCGCGGGCCTGTAGGAGTGTCATCCTGAACAAGCCGGCCGGGCCGTTTCGCTGTTTCAGGCCGGCGCAAATGTGTCTCCTGAACAAGCGCGGCGTCAGTTTGCCGTGCGCCGTGAAGGATCTCGAGATCAGACGGTGTCTCATCATCACCGTAGTGTATCGAGATCCTTCACCCTTCGCGCCACACTGACGGCGCTTCGGGTTCGGGATGACACGACGGAGCGGGACGGGCGGGCGCCGGTGTCACGCTTCCGCCATCTTCTGCAGCAGCTCTTCGTCGATGTCCAAGTTCGAATAGACCTTCTGCACGTCGTCGTGATCGTCGAGCGCGTCCATCAGTTTGAGCAACGTCCCGGCGTGCTTCTCATCGACCTGCGTGTAGTTCTGCGGGACGAACGTGGACTCGGCCGAGCGGATATTCACGCCCAGTTCCTCCATCGCGGCGCGCAGTGGTTCCAGATCCCGAGGTTCGCCGGTAATCGTGAACACGCCGTCCTCATCACCCTCGAGATCCTCGGCGCCGGCCTCCAGCGCGGCCTCCATGATCTCGTCCTCGCTCCTGCCGGCGGCCTCGACTTCGACGACGGCCTTGCGGTCGAACATGAACGCGACCGCGTTCGTCTCCGCGAGGTTGCCGTTGTACCTGGTGAACAGATGGCGGATGTCGCTGAGCGTCCGGTTGCGGTTGTCGGTGATCGCGTCGATCAGGATCGCGGCCCCGCCGGGTCCGTATCCCTCGTACGTCACCTCTTCGTAGTGCTGGCCTTCGAGCTCGCCGGTGCCCTTCTTGATTGCGCGCTCCACGTTCTGCATCGGCATGTTCGCCGACTTCGCGTTCTGGATCGCGAGGCGGAGGCGCGGGTTCGCTTCCGGATCACCGCCGCCGAGACGGGCGGAGATCGTGATCTCGCGGATCAGCTTCGTGAACACACGCGCGCGGGCGGCGTCGGCCGCACCCTTCTTGCGCTTGATCGTGGACCACTTCGAATGGCCGGACATCGCGTTCTCCTGCCTTGCTCGGGTTCCGCGCGGGACAGATCCGGCCGGGGCCGCTCCGGACGACTACACCGGTCGGTTCTCTCCTACCCACTCGCGGATGTAGCGGATCGGTTCCTGCGTGGAGGTGCCGGGTCCGAAGATGCGGCCGGTACCCATCTCCTCGAGCGCTTCGATGTCTTCGTCGGAGATGATCCCGCCCCCGGTGAGCAGAACGTCGTCCAGCGAGTTCTCCTTCATCAGCTTGAGCACGCGCTGGAACAACGTCATGTGCGCCCCGGAAAGAATGGAAAGCGCAATCACATCCGCGTCCTCCTGCAACGCGGCCTCGACGATGCTCTCCGGGGTCTGGCGCAGGCCGAGGTAGATCACCTCGAATCCGGCGTCACGGAACGCCGCCGCCATCACCTTCGCGCCCCGGTCATGCCCGTCCAGGCCCGGTTTCGCGATGACCACGCGCACTTTCCTGTCGGTGTTCGCTTCCGGAGACATTCCACCCTCTCTTCGTGCTTTCGGACTCCCCGAACAAGCCAATTTAGCGCGGCGGGCGGCGGAAGGCCAAGCGGGTGATCTCGGGTTCCGGTGGAGATCCCGCGCGCTCGTGCGCACGAGGCTGCGGGCGGTGTCTGTCCACAGGCGATGTAGCCCCGGTCGGCGACCCCGGGGCGGGTTAAGGTATGCAATCAACCTGTTGTCCTTTTGGCTCAGCCGGGACCAATGTCGCGGGTGGCAAAGGAGTCATTCTGACCGAAGCCCGACGTCCGTTTGTCGGGCGGAGGGAAGAAGGTCCAAGTTCGGTAAGCGTGGAAAATACCGTGGGGGACGCTTGCGAACAAGCGTCCCCGAAACCAGGGCATAACCCTTGGATAAGCCGGACCTTCTTCACCCGCCTTCACGCACACAGACGCGCGAAGCCGGGTTCAGAATGACGCCTCTGCCGCGCGGGCAAACCCCGCACGGCCCGCACGCGGGAGGGACGTTCATTCCAGACAAGCGGACGTGCGGGGTTTCGGTATGACACGATCTTCCCACGGGGCAACAGAGGCACTGAGAGAATCACGCGCGACATTTATCCAGAGAACGCGTCCGGAGAGAAACGGTCAGTCGAGTACTTCGTGGAGCACGCGCTGCAGGTCTTCCACGAGGTAAGGTTTCGCAACGACTCCCGCGAACCCGAAGCTTCGATGGTCAGCCATTACCGGATCGTTCGAGTAACCGCTTGACACGATCCCGCGCACGTCCGGATCGAACTCCTTCAGTTTCCGCATCGCCTCTTCCCCGCCCATTCCGCCGGGGATCGTGAGGTCCATGATCACGACGTCGAACGGGTCCCCGTTCCGGTGCGCTTCCTCGTACTGCTTCAGCGCGGCCTCGCCGTCCGGGACCGCGACCGCTTCGAATCCGAGGTTTTTCAGCATCACGGTCGCCACTTCGCGCACGAACGGCTCGTCGTCCATGATCAGGATTCTCCCGCGGCCGTTCGTGACCAGCGGAGCTTGCTCCTGTTCGCGCACGACTTCCTTGTCCGTCCCCGGCAGGTAGATGGTGAATTTCGTCCCTTCGCCGACCGCCGAATCAACCGTCAACAGGCCGTCGTGCTTCTGGACGATCGAAAAGGAAGTCGCGAGCCCGAGCCCGGATCCGCGCGGCTTCGTCGTGAAGAACGGGTCGAAGATCTTCTGCAGCAATTCCCCCGAAATCCCGGGACCGTTGTCCTCGACTTCCACCTTGACATACCGTCCCGGATCCAGCGGCAGCGCAAACGAGTCGTCCACGGTGAGGTTCGAACCCCGTATCCACAGATTTCCGCTCTCGGACATCGCCTGGTCGGCGTTGAGCACGAGATTGTTGATCACACGGCTGATCTGATTCTCATCGACCTCCGAGCTCCACAGCTCCTCGTCGATTTCAAACTCGCAGCGCACGTTGGAGCCGCGGAGCGTGAACTCGGCCGATTCTCTCACGAGCTCGCTGATGCTCGCCGCCTTGCGCACCGGCTGCCCACCTTTCGAGAATGTGAGCAGCTGCTGGGTCAGTTCACGCGCGCGCAGCGTCGCCTTCTCCGCATCTTCGAGGCGCTGCTCGGTGAACGACGGGTCGTCCTGCACCAAGCGCGCGATGCTGATGTTGCCGAGCACGGCGGAGAGGATGTTGTTGAAGTCGTGCGCAATTCCGCCGGCGAGCACGCCGACCGACTCGAGCCGTTCGATTTTCGCGACCTCCTCCTCCATCTTCCGCTGCTGGGAGACGTCGCGGAACACGACGACCGCGCCGATCACATCGTCGTCGCGGTTGTGCACCGGGGTCGCGCTGCCGACGATCAACACCTGGCCGCCGTCGCGCGTGTGCAGGATGCACTCCTTGCTCCAGCGCTCGAGCACACCGGAATCGATCACACGGTTCGCCGGGCTCTCGATCACGACGCCGGTCTGTTCGTCGCGCAGCGGGAAGATCGTCTCGAACTCCTGGCCGATCGCGAGGTCGCTCGTCCAGCCGGTGAGCTTGACCGCCTGCTCGTTCATCATCGCCACGCGGCCGTCGATGTCGGTCGTGATCACGCCTTCGCCGAGCGACGCGAGCGTGACCGCGAGCCGTTCCTTCTCCGCCGCGAGCTCGTCGGTCGCCTGCTTGCGCTTCGTGATGTCACGATAGATCGCGTAGAGGCCGACGATCTCCTGGTCGATTTCGATCGGCGTGCCGAGCAGCGACACATCAACCGAGCTCCCGTCCTTGCGCCGGCACTGAGTTTCATCCACCTTCGCGAGGTAGCCCTGCTGGAGGCGGAGGAACTCCCCGTGCTGGCGTCCGTCCGCCTGCTGATCCGGGAGAATCAGGTTGCGCAGATCGGCGCCGACCGACTCCTCCTCCGAATAGCCGAACAGCCGGGAGAACTCCTGGTTGATCTTGATCACCTGCAGGTCCGGATCGAGCACGACGATCGCCTCGGGCGCGCCCTCGAACAACTGCTCCAGGTACGCTCGATTGAGTTCCGCCTCCTTCTCCTCCGCGCGTTTACGCACCGTGTTGTCCATCACGACGACCATGCCGCCGAGGATTTCACGGTCCGAACCGTAGTAGGGCGAGAAACTCATCGAGAGCCACAGTTCCTGCTTCGCGCGTTTCGGCTGGTACGGGCCTTCGTAGTATTCGCTCTCCCCTTTCAGCGCCTGCTTCATCAGGTAGAGGATGTCCTTGCGCCGGTGGTCGGCGAGGCTGATCCCGATCAGCTCCTCGCGCGCCTTCGCGCCCATGATCTCCGCGTGACGGTCGTTGCAGTCGGTGACGTACAGATCCTTGTCGTAGAGGAGCACACCGACCGGCGACTGGTTGAACAGCGCCCGGTGCCGTTCCTCCGACTCGCGCAGCGCGACCTGCTCGCGCTTGTGCTCGATCACGCTCGCGATGTGACCCGACACGAACTCCAGCAGTTCACGATCGCGCTCGTCATAAGCTTCCACGTACTTGTAGCTCTGGACAACGACGACGCCGATCACCCGGTCCGGGCGCTTCAACTGCACGCCGAGCCAGGATTTCGGCAGCGGCGGATACGTCTGGATCCCCTCCCGGTCCGCGACCTTGACCACGTCCTGTTCGGAACGAAGCAGCGTCGAACCGCAGCGGCGAACGAAATCGGTCATCGAGTTCTCCAGCGTGAACCGCTCGTTCGCGTCGATCTCCTCCTCTTCGTCCACGAAATACGGGAAGTAGTATTCTTCATTGTCCGTGTCGTAGAGCGCGACGAAGAAGTTCGAGGCTTCGATCAGCTTCGAGATCTGCTGGTGAACGATCATCATCACGTCGTTGAGATCGCCGCGCGTCGTCGCCGCCTTCGTGATCTCGAACAGCACGGATTGCAGCGCTTCCGACCGGCGCTGCTCGGTGAGGTCGCGATAAACCCAGTAGGTGCCGATGTGCTTGCCTTCCCGATGAATCGGCACCCCGAGGATCGAGACTTCGACATCGCGCCCGTCCTTCGCGCGGCGGGTCGTATCCAGCTTGATCAGATCCTGCTCGCGCGCCTTCACGACCAGCGACTCGCTCTCCTCGGAGTACTCGTCGGGAACGATCTGCTGGTTCGGCCGGCCGATCAGCTCTTCCGCGTGATAGCCGAAGATGCGCTGGAACTCGTCGTTGATGGTGAGCAGGATGTCGTTGGGATCGGTGAACACGATCCCCTGCGGGCTTTCCTGGATGAACGTGCGGAAGTTCGCTTCGGAGTCACGCAGCGCGCTCTCCGCGCGCAACCGTTCGATCAGTACCGCGATCGGTCCGGAGGCGAACTCGAGCAGGTCGAGGTCGGATTCCCTGTACGCGCCCGGGTCTTCGTAGTGCTGCACCGCGATCACGCCGATCACGCCGTGCGGCGTCTTCAGCGGCACCCCGAGGTAGATCGGGGAGGACGTCCCGATCAACCGGATCTCGCCCATCTCGGTGAGCTCGCGTTCGAGCTCGGCATCCACGAGCAGCGAGCGCCCGGTGCGGCGGATGTAGTCAGTGATGCTGCCATCGAGTTTTCCCGAGGCTACGATCGGGTCCTTCTCGTCGGCGTAGAACGGAAAATGGTAGATGCCTTCCGCTTCGTCGTAGAGCGCGACGTAGAAGTTGGTCGTGTCGAGGAAATCGCCGAGCCGGTCGCGCACGAGCCCGATGAACGCGTGGATGTCGTCCGCCACACTTGCGGCTTCGCTGATATCAGGCAGCAGCGCGCGCACGCGCCGGTTCTGCGACTCCTCCGTGACATCGATCACGGTGGACCAGACGAGGGTCCGCGCGAACAGCGTCACCTCGGCCGCGTACGAAATCACATCCCGGATCTCGCCGGACGCGAGCCGGTGGTGCATGTTGAACTTGCCGCCCTGCACCGCGTCAGCGCCGCGCAGCAGGTCCTGCAGCGAGTCCAGCGGGAGCGTGTTCAGATCCGTGATGTTGAGCTTGACAAGCTCGTCACAGGAGTAGCCGTAGAACTCGCAGGCGGACTCGTTGGCGTCGAGGATGACGCCCGTATCGAACGAGGAGAGGAGCTGTATCGCCGGATGATTGTGGAACAGCTCGAGGAAGCCCGCGGCCACTTCGACGGAATCCTCCCCCGCGGTCTCCATCGGCAGCGCATCGTCGAGACGCTCGCGCAGCGCCTCCGCTTTCACCGACACCCCCTCGATTTCGCCCTTCGCAGCACTCATCCGCTTCGGCCCCCGAAGCTAACTCAGCGCCGTCCGATCGCCGGCCGCGGCGCCCGCCACGAACACTGCGCCCGCGCATCCACGCGTATCGCCCAAGACCTGAATGTGGGCCATTGCGGGTCAAACTTCGAGGTGAACCGGTTAGAAATAGGCCGTTTCCACGTAGGTGCCGTACACGGCCTCCATTTCCCTGACCATCTCCCCCATCGTCACGTCCGCGTGGGCGCATTCGATCAGGTACGGCATCACATTGTCGTCATTCTCGCACGCCCGGCGCAACGCGTTCAGCGTTTCTTCCACTTTCGCGTCATCCCGGCGCGCACGTACATCGGCGAGCCGCTGCACCTGCTGCCGGGCCACGTGCTCCCCGACCTTCAGGATCGGGATCTCGATCTTCTCGTTCTTGTGCTCGAACGCGTTCACGCCTACGATCAGCCGTTCCTCCCGGTCGAGCTCCTGCTGGTGTGTGTACGCGGCGCGCGCGATCTCCTTCTGGAAGAAGCCGTTCTCGATGCCGGCGACGACTCCGCCCATCTCCTCGATCCGCCGCATGTAGTCGCGGGCGTCCTCCTCCATCTTGTCGGTCATCCATTCGACGTAGTAACTGCCGCCGAGCGGATCCATCGAGTTCGCGACGCCGGTTTCGTACGCGAGAATCTGCTGCGTGCGCAGCGCGATCGTGACCGCCTTTTCGGAAGGCAGCGCGAGTGTCTCGTCCAGCGAGTTCGTGTGCAGGCTTTGCGTGCCGCCGAGCACCGCGGCGAGCGCCTCCGTCGCCGTGCGCACGATGTTGTTCTCCGGCTGCTGCGCGGTGAGGCTGCAGCCGGCGGTCTGCGTGTGGAACCGCAGCAGCCACGACCGCTCCTTCTCCGCGTTGTAGCGGTTGCGCATCCGGTCGGCGTAGATGCGCCGCGCCGCGCGGAACTTCCCGATCTCCTCGAAGAAATCGATGTGGCTGTTGAAGAAATGGCTGATCCGCGGCGCGAACGAATCGATGTCGAGCCCGCGCTTCAGCGTCTCCTCGATGTAGCAGAAGCCGTCCATCAGCGTGAACGCGAGCTCCTGCGCCGCCGTCGATCCCGCCTCCCGGATGTGATAGCCGCTCACCGACACCGAGTTCCACTTCGGCATCTCCTTCGTCGCGAACTCGATCGTGTCCACGACCAGCTTCACACTCGGCTCCGGCGGGAAGATGAACTCCTTCTGCGCGATGAACTCCTTGAGGATGTCGTTCTGCAACGTGCCGGCGAGTTTTGCGCGCGGAATCCCCTTCCGCTCGGCGGCGGCGATGAAGAACGCCCAGATGATCGCGGCGGGACCGTTGATCGTCATCGACGTCGTGACCTCGCCCATGTCGATCCCGTCGAACAGGATGTCCATGTCCTCGCGGCACGATACGGAGACACCGCAGATCCCGACCTCTCCCTCGCTGAGCGGATCGTCGGCGTCGTAGCCCATCAGCGTCGGCAGGTCGAACGCGACCGAGAGCCCGGTCTGACCCTGCTCGAGCAGATACTTGTAGCGCTGGTTCGTCTCCTCCGGCGTTCCGAACCCGGCGAACTGGCGCATCGTCCACAGCCGCCCGCGGTACATCGTCGGGTGAATGCCGCGCGTGTACGGATACTCGCCCGGCCACGCCAGCCTCTCGCGCGGGTCCCACCGGTTCTCCTCGAAGTACTCCGGCCCGACGATGTGCGGCACCTCCTGCGAGGACACGGTGGAAAACGTGATCCCGTCCTTGCGAAACCGGCGCCTCGGCTGATAGACCTGCTCCTCCCAGCGTTTGCGGTCCTCGGCGAAGCTGCCGTAGCCGGACCGGTACGCGTCATGTCCGTTCGGTTTCGGCGTGCGCTTGCTCACGGTGTATCTCCTCGTAGAATTCGTCGATCAGTTCCTGCGAAATCTGGTACGGGCTGCCGCCGGAAGCGATCCGGTTCATCGTCTTCGCCCGCCGTGCAGCGTTCCAGATCCGCCTCGAGAGCACATCCTCGACGAGCCGCTTCGTCTTCGCGGCGGAGCGGTTCCGGCGGCGCTGCTCCAGCATGCCGGTCCCGACGAGATGTTCGCGGTGGGCGGCGATTGTCTCGACCAGTTTCTCGACTCCGCCGCCGTCACGCGCAACCGTGCGAATCACCGGCGGCCGCCAGCCGTGGTCGAGCTCGCGGATCGACAGGATCGACACGAGCTCGCGGTACGCCTCGTCGGCCCCGTCACGGTCACACATGTTGAGCACGAAGATGTCGCCGATCTCCATCAACCCGGCCTTCATCGCCTGGATGCTGTCGCCGGACTGAGGGACGAGCACGACGAGCGTCGTGTCCGTCGCATTCGCGACCTCGAGCTCGGACTGGCCGACGCCGACGGTTTCCACGAGCACCTTCCGGTGGCCGAACGCGTCGAACAGGTCGCACGCCTCATCGACGCCGACCGCGAGCCCGCCGAGATGCCCGCGCGTCGCCATCGAGCGGATGAACACGCCCGGGTCGCGGCCGATCGTCTCCATGCGCACGCGGTCGCCGAGCAACGCGCCGCCCGTAAACGGGCTCGTCGGATCGAACGCGACCACTCCGATCAGGTCATCCGACGCGCGATACCTGATCACAAGCCGGTTCACGAGCGTGCTCTTGCCCGCGCCGGGCGGGCCGGTGACGCCGATCCGCCACGCGTCGCCCGTCCGATCGTACACGCTGTCGAGCAGCTCGAGCACGGACGGGTGCTTGTTCTCGACCCTTGTCAGCATGCGGGCGAGCGCCCGCCGTTCGCAGTTACGAAACGCCTCCAGGAGAGACTTATCATCAAGTTGCTTCATACGATGCCGGTCCGGGCAATTCGTCGCGTCCTCTCACGCGAACATCCGCTTAAAGTCGTCATAATTGTTGAACACGATGCTGTTTTCGACCTTGATCATCAGTCCTTCATCCTCGAAGCGCTTGATCACGCGACTGATCGTTTCCCGGCTCGTGCCGGCGATGCTCGCCATGTCGCGCTGCAGCGGCATCCCCTCGAGCACGACCTTGCCGCCGCGGACGAGCCCGATGTCCTCAGCGAGACGGACGAGCGTTGACCCGACCCGGCCGCGCGCGTCCTTCAACGTCAGCGACTTGATCTGGCTGTCGCTGCGGCGGAGGCGCTCGGCGAGCTCCTTGAGCAGCGTAATCGAAACCTGCGGAAACGCTTCCAGCAAGCTAAGAAAGTCACCGCGGTTGAGCACCCACAATTCGACATCGTCGATCGCGGTCGCGGTCGCGCTGCGCGGGAGGCCGTCGATGATCGACAACTCGCCGAAGAAATCACCTTCGCTGAAGATCGAGAAAATCGCCTCGTCCCCTTCGCTCGAGATCCCGCTGATCTTCACGCGTCCCTTCTTGATCACGAACATGTTCCGGCCGAGGTCATCCTCGAAGATGATCATCTCATCTTTATTGTACCTCTTCACGACCATCAGCCGCGCGATCCGCTCGAGATCCTTCCCATCGAGGTCGTAAAACAGCGGAACTCTTCGCAGCAGCTTCAGCTCGTCGGGGTGATCATGTTTCGTTTCCATGACTGTCTCTCCCATCCTGGGAAGGGTTCAGCTTTCAGCATACCTGTCAATCGCCTCCCGAATTGCGGGAAGCAGATACTGGCTGTCAAGGTCGAGCGATGCGAGCGCGGTTGCAACGACTCTCAGCCGGCGGTCGAGCTTCGCCTGCCGGTTGACAAGAAGATAGCGTTCGCCGCGGACACGGCACACGCCGCCGCGAAAGTCGCCGGTTTCCTCCTCGACGCGGTCGAAGTAGCGCCGCGCCACCTCGAGCAGGCTGTCATAGACTTCCCGGCGGCGTGGTTTCGCCGATCGCTGCGCGCTCACTGCATCACCCGCTCACGACTTCTGTTTCTGCACGAGCTCCGCCGCCAGGCGCACATCCTGCACCCGGTCACGCGGGCACACGAGCGTGCCCTCGTCCGTGTGCACGACGATTATCCCCTCCATTCCGATCACGGCAACCGGGAGCGAGGTGCGGGTGACGAGATACGAGTCGCGCGTGTCGATCGTGACCACCGACCCCTGCCGGACGTTGCCGGACGAATCGTGGTTGTCGAGCTGATACACTTCCTCCCAGCTCCCGATGTCGCTCCAGCCGAACGTGCCGGGGACGACGTACGCGTTGCGCGTCTTCTCCATCACGCCGTAGTCGATCGAGATCGGTTTGATGCTCTGGTACGCGCGGTGCACACGCTTCTCTCTCGCGCTGTTATCACCGTCGAGCGCGCTCGAGATCTCCATCAATGCAGCATACAGCTCGGGTGTGTGTTCTTCAAGCTCGTTGAGGATGCGCTGCGCCGACCAGATGAAAATCCCGGAGTTCCAGAGGAATTCGCCGGTCTCGATAAACCGGAGCGCGGTCTCCCGGTTCGGTTTCTCCGCGAACGTGACCACGCGGTGCACGCCCGGCCGGAACTCGTCCCGCTCGTACTGGATGTAGCCGTAGCCGGTCTCCGGCCGCGTCGGCCGGATCCCGATCGTCACGATCGAGTCCGCCTCCTCGACGAACTGTACCGCTGTGCGCAGCGTGTCGAGAAACGCGTCCCGGTCGTCGATCCGGTGGTCTGCGGGGAGCACGACCATCACCGCCTCCGGATCCCGTTTCATCAGGTGCACAGCGGACAGTCCGATGCACGGCGCCGTGTTCCGCGCGAACGGTTCCGTGATGAACGAATCGCGCTCCAGCTCGGGCACCTGGCGCGCGAACTCATCGACCTGCTCATCAATTGTCACGATAAACTGCCGTTCGGCGGGCACGAAGGGCCGCAGACGGTGCACCGTCTGCTCGATCATCGTGCGCTCGTCAAACAGGCGCAGCAGCTGTTTCGGCCGCTCAGGCGTGGACACGGGCCAGAAGCGCGTGCCCTTCCCTCCCGCCATGATCACGGCATAAACCATGTGGAACCCCCGCTTCGTGATTTGACAATCATGGAAATATAACTTCGACCCCGCCGCTCTCCCAACGAGCCCGCACCTCGATCGTGTCGCGGACGACGACAACCGGGTCGCTCGCCGCGAACGGCACGGGCAGGCCCCGCGACCAGCCCCCGGTGCGACTCACGTCCTGCCAGCCGTGGATCGACCACCGCCCGGCGGGCACGTTGTCGAGCCTGAACTCCGCCGACCCGGGCAGGCTCAACCGGAGCGGAAGGTGCACATCCTGCACGCTGTGGAACGCAAGATGGACCGGCGCGCGCTCGTGAGTCGCCCGCACCGACCCGCTGACCGACCCGAGCGAGTCGGCGCCGAGCCAGCCGTAGCGCCGCACGAGCGAGCTGTCCGGCAGCGCGTTGCCCGCCAGGTCGCGAACACCCTTCCTCCCGAGCAGCTCGAAGGTGACCGCGCCGCCGGGTGTGTCCAGCGGGACGTCCACGGAATACGAGTTCGCAATCGGCTGCGTAACCTCGGGATACAGCGTATCTTTGCGTGTCGGATACATCCGCAGCGTGTTCTTCGCCGGCGCGCGCACCGGTTTGCTGAAGATGAACTGCACCCGGTTCCGCCCGCGGTGCAGGTTCGACCGCTCCGGCGGCCGCATCTCGACGAGCGCGGGGGGAAACGTGTCCCGCAGCGCCGCCGCGGTCAGATCGACCACGAGCACGGTATCGAGCGTGTCCGGCGTGCCGAACGACCCGCGGACCCGGAGTCCGATCGCGTCGCTCTTCAGCCGCGTCTCCGCCCCGGCGAGCACGGTCGTCGAATCACCCGGCCGGTAGCCCTTGGAATAGACCGGAATCGTGAAATCGTCCGCGAACGTGACCCACTCATCCGGGTACTGGCCGGTGTCGTCGGGCAGATCGGTGAGTTCGTAGTCAGCATCCAGTTCAACCGGCGCGCGGTCGAACCGTATGCTGAACCGGGTTGCGAGCCGCGCCTGCACGCGCCGCGGGCTGGGGAGCACGAGCGGATCGGCCGGTTTCAACAGCAGCGCCCGTGAACTCACGCTCGTGTCGGCAAACGCCTGCACGTTGTACGCCGGCACCGCGATCTGCTCGAGCCACGGCGTCCACAACCGGTCGCCGTCCTCGTCCTTGAACGCGAACACGCGCCACCAGCCCGCGCGCAGGTTCGAGAGCCGCCACGACCCGTCCGCCCCGGTCTGCGTCGTCGCCTCCGGCGGCTGCACCGACGGGTCGGGATCGGCGCCCGCACCGCCGGCATCTTCCCCGAGATGATAGCCGGCGATCTCCCAGCCGATCGGGGAGTCCTCCGTGATCAGCGATCCCTTCACCTCACCGCGATCGAGCTCATCCCCCGTCGAGAACGGGAGCACGAACGACTCCTGCAGCTTGTTGCCGCGCGTGTCGCTCAACTGCGTGCCGATCGTGAGCACGTACGTGAGCTCGGGTTTGAGCGGCGTGACGAACCGGATCTCGACCTCGTCGCCGTGCCAGTTCGCGCGCACTTTTCCCGGCGGCGGCGGCGAGAGACCGAACGCGGACTTCAGCGTGCCCCGGTTGATGTCTTCGCTGAACCGGACCGTGATCGTAGCGGCTGTGTCCGCGTTCGTCGTGCCGGGCGCGGGGACGGTGTCCACGACCTCGGGCGGGATCTTGTCCTCCGGCCCGCCGCCGGGCGCGCCGACCTGCGCGCACCCCGCGGCGACGCCGAGCAGGGCGATTATGAGCAGACGGGTTTTCATCGGGCGGAAGGTAGGTCCGCGCCGGGCCGTCCGTCAAAAGCCGGATCCGCCGACCTCGCGGTCGCCGGGGCCGCCGGCGGCGCGCTTGAACGCCCGCGATACCGCCCGCTATATTCGCCCGCAGCCACCAACGGGGAGCGGCGAGCGAGTGGGCGAGCGAGCCGACGAATGGTACCGGAACTGGTTCGACGACGACTACCTCGAGCTCTACCGGCACCGCGATTCCGCAGAGGCGCGGGAGTTTCTCGATCACGTGCGCGCGCGGTTCGACACGTTCGGCCGCGACGGCGCCGCCGATCTCGCGTGCGGCGCAGGACGACACGCGTGGGTGATGGCGGCCGCATTCGGCTGGCCCGTCGTCGGCGTCGATCTCTCGATGACGTTGCTCGAGCACGCGGCGCGGACCGATCCCGCCGAGCTCGCGCTGAATCGTGCACGCACACCGCGGTTCGTGTGCGGCGATTTGCGCAACCTGCCGCTTCGCAGCAGCGCGTTCCGTTTCGCGGTCAACCTGTTCACCAGCTACGGCTACTTCCGCGCCGAACGTGACAACGAGCGCGCGCTCCGGGAGATGGCCCGCGTGCTCGCGCCCCGCGGCGTGCTCATCCTCGACACGATGAACGCGCGCAGGGCGGTCGAGACGCTCATCCCCGAGGACAGGAGACAGACGGGCGAGTGGGACGTCCACCAGCGGCGCGCGTATCATTCCGCCGCCCGCCGCATCGAAAAGACGATCACGCTCCGGCGCGCGGACCGGCCGGAGCGGCGGGTGACCGAGTCGGTGCGCATCTACACACCCGCGGAACTGGATGCGCTGCTCGCCCGCGCCGATCTCGAAACGATCGACCGCTGGGGCGACTATCACACGTCCCCGTTCAGCGAACGCAACAGCCCGCGCATGATCACAATCGCGGAACGAGTCAGATGAATCGAATCTCGCTGCGGCAGTTCCCCGGCGTTCCCGCGCTCGTTGCCGAGACCCTGGACGGGGAAGCGGCGATCGATTTCGGGTTTCCGACACGTGCCGGGGACAGCGCCTGGCGCGAGGCGAGCGCGCGCAACGCGGGAACCGATCGGCCCCGCGATCGGATCGCCGACGCGATTCGCGCGCAGAACGAGCCGTTCTCCCCGCCCCGACCTGTGCTCGACAACATCGAGGCGCTCGCGGAGCCGGGCACGCTCGCAGTCGTCACCGGCCAGCAGGTCGGGCTCGCCGGCGGGCCGATGCTCACCCTGTACAAGGCAATCACCGCGGTCGCGCTCGCGGACGACCTCCAACGCTCGACCGGTGTGCGCACCGTGCCCGTGTTCTGGATGGCGACCAGCGACCACAACCTCCAGGAGGCAGCCCAGCTCCACTGGATCGACCTGGAAAACAGGCTCGCGGGCACGCGCGAAAACACCGCCGGAAACCGGACGCCCGTCGGGTCGCTCCCGCTCGGCGAGCGCGCGCACGATGTCCTGCACGGCCTGCAGAGCGCGCTCCCTGAGACGGAGTTCAGCGAATCGTATCTGCGCGCGCTCCGCGAATGCTACATGCCGGAGCGCACGTTCGCGGACGCGTTCCGCGACCTCGGCCTCCGCCTGCTCGGGAGGTACGGGCTCGTCTTTTTCGACCCACAGGACCCGGCGATCAAACGAATCTCGTCCCCCTTTCTGCAGCGCGCGGTCGAGGAGGTCGATGACCGTCTCGAACGGCTGGCCGAACGTTCGCGTGCGATCGAACGCGCCGGCTATCGCGTGCAGGCGCCGGTCGAGCCCGGCCGGCCCGCGTTGTTCCTGCTTGACGACGGCCGCAGGCGCAAGATCGTGCTCGAGGGCAGGAGCATCCGCGCGCGCACGGACATCATCCTCTCGCGCGACGAGCTTTTCGCGACCGCGCGCGACGAGCCGGAACGTCTCTCCGCGGGCGTGACACTGCGCCCGATCCTGCAGGGCTGGCTGATCCCGACCGGGGCGTACGTCGCCGGCCCGCACGAGATGGCGTACTGGGCGCAGTTGGCGGACGCCTTCGACCCACTTTCCGTGCCGAAACCGGCGGTCATTCCCCGCTGCAGCCTGACGTTGATTGAGCCGAAAGTCCGACGCTGGCTCGACAGGCACGGACTACACCCCGCCGACCTGTTCGGCGACGCTGACGAGCTCACCGGCCGGTTGCTCGCATCGAAGCGCGACGGCGACGCCGACCGCGCGCTCGCCGCCCTCGAATCCGACCTCGCACGCCACAGGCGCAACCTGTTCGAACTCGCGGGAAACGGCGAGTTCAAAGGGCTCGATCAGGCGGTGGAGTCATCATTCAGCAAGCTGTATTACCACGTCGATCGGCTTCGCCACAGCTTCGCAGAGCGTTCGAAACGCCGGCACGGCGACGTGATCAAACACGTCGAACAGCTCGCGACGCACCTGGCTCCCGCGGGCCGCCCGCAGGAGCGAGTGCTCAGTCCGTTCTATTACTTTGTCCGCTACGGTGACGCGTTCCTCGCCGGCCTGCGCGGGCACTGCCTCGACGCGGCCGGCGGGCATGGATTCGTCGATATCAGGGAGTGGTTGTGATGGCGGTGGATGTGCTCGCGATCGGCCCGCACCCGGACGACATCGAGCTGTTCTGCGGCGGCACCGTCGCGAAACTGGTCGGGCGCGGGTACAGCGTCGGCTTCCTCGACATGACGCGCGGCGAACTCGGCACCCGCGGCAGCGCCGATGAGCGGGAAGCGGAAGCGGGCGAGGCCGGGGCCACGCTCGCGATCGCGTCCCGCGAGAACCTCGGCTTCCCGGACGGCGGCGTGAACGCGCGCGACCCGGAGCAGCGGCGCGCGCTCGTCGATGCGATCCGCCGCCACCGGCCGGAGCTCGTGATCGGCCCCGCCGCGCGCGATCGCCACCCCGACCATATCCAGGGATCGCTACTCGTCGAGGAGGCCGTGTTCTTCTCCTGGGTCGGCGGCTACGAGACCGGCCGCGAGCGCCACAAGGTGCGCGCGCTGCTGCGCTACCCGATGTGGTGGATGCCGCAGGCCGACCTGATCGTCGATGTCAGCGACACGTGGTCGCTGCGGATGAACGCGGTGCAGGCGTACCGCACGCAGTTCTACACACCCGGCGTCGAAGGACCGAGGACATTCCTCGCCAGCGAGCAGTTTCTCCAGTGGATCGAGGGCCGCGGCGCGCAGTACGGCGCGCTGATCGGCGTCGCGAAGGGTGAACCGTTCCTGCTCCGCCGGCCGGTTCCCGTCGATGACCCGTTCGAGCTGCTCGTGCACGGGCCGGGGGAGGCGAACCCATGAACGCACGCGGGCAGGATCGGCTCCGGATCGGGATTGTCTGCTACCCGACCACCGGCGGCAGCGGAGTCGTCGCGACCGAACTCGCGCACGCGCTCGCCGACCGCGGGCACGAGGTACACGTGGTCAGCTACTCCGTGCCCGTCCGCCTCGACACGCTGCGCGCGAACCTGCGCTTCCACCCCGTGCGCGTGCCCGATTATCCGCTGTTCGAGTATCCACCGTACAGCCTCGCGCTCGCGGCGCAGCTCGCCGAGGTGATCTGCCGCTACGAGCTCGATGTGCTGCACGTGCACTACGCGATCCCGCACGCGATCTCCGGCTGGCTCGCGCGCAGGATCTCCGGTCGCGCGCACATGCCGCTCGTGACCACGCTGCACGGAACCGACATCACGATCATCGGCAAGGACGCCTCGTACATGCCGGTAACGCGGTTCTCGCTCGAGCAGTCGGACGCGGTCACAGTCGTCAGCCGCTGGCTCGGAAACCGGGTCGTCGATGTCGTCAAGTGCGAGTGCGAGTGGCAGGTCGTGTACAACTTCGTCGATGGCGACCGGTACCGACCCCGCGACGACAGCGAACCGCGGCCGTTCGGCGGAGATCCGTCCGCGCCCGTGATCATGCACATGTCGAACTTCCGCCCGGTGAAACGCGTCGGCGATGTGATCGACACGTTTCTCCGCGTGCGCGAACGGATGCACGCGCAGCTCGTACTCATCGGCGCCGGCCCGGAGCTCGGCGCTGTTCGGCGGCAGGTCGAAGAGAGCCCGTACGCCGGGGACGTGTTCTTCCTCGGCCCGCAGAGCGAGGCGGAGCGGTTGCTACCGTTCGCGGACGTGTTCCTGATGCCGTCGGACGCGGAGGCGTTCGGGCTCGCGGCGCTCGAAGCGATGGCGTGCGGCGTGCCCGTGATCGGGTACAACACCGGCGGGCTCGTCGAGGTCGTCCGCAGCGGGATCGACGGTTTCCTCGGCCCGGTCGGTGACACGGAGGCGATGGCGGGAAGCGTGCTCCGCCTGTTCGCCGACCGCGACCTGTTTCGCCGTATCTCCGCGAGCGCGCGCCGGCAGGCGGTGACGATGTTCGACCGCGACGATGTGGTCAACCGTTACGAGGCGATCTACCTGCGCGCGATCGCGGACGTGCATTCGCGCGCGGGCAATGCGGACGCGCAGTCGGGGTCGGGGACGCCGTGCGACGATCTGGTGAAGGCGGCGACCGAATAGCCTGAGCTTCCGGGGTCGAGTTCTTCAACCTTCGTTGCTGTCGCCTCGTGCCCGCACTTGCCTGCAAGTGCGGAACGGACAGATGCCCGCGGGGACGGCGCAGCCGTCACAGCGGTGGATTCGACGGTAGAACCACTGGACTCGCATCCCTGCGACATCCCGCCTTCGCTGCGCTTCGGCGTGGCTGTCACAGGGGCACGTGCTGGAACCGCGTTTGACGAGCAAACGCGGGCACGAGCTTGAGGGCGCCAACAAGTATCGAGATGCGTTCGCTTCGCTCAGGGCAGGCTCTTCAGCGATCACGCCCGCCGGCGCTGCGGGCAACGGAAAACATGACCAGAGGAATCGATGCCGCTCAACCCCGACATCTTCCGCCAGTACGACATCCGCGGTGTCGTCGAACGTGATCTGACCGATGATGTAGTCGAATCGCTCGGCCGCGGGTTCGCGTCGTGGGTGATAGACGAAGGCGGGAGGACGATTGTGCTCGGCCGTGACGGGCGCCTCACCGGCCCGCAGCTCCGCGACGCGTTCGTACGCGGCGCGCGCGACGCCGGCGCCGCGATCATCGACATCGGCGCTGTGCCCACGCCCGTCCTCTACTTCGCCGCGCATCAGCTCGCCCCCGACGGCGCCGTCCAGATCACCGGCAGCCACAACCCGCCCGAGTTCAACGGGTTCAAGCTGATGCTCGGCACGCGCACCGTGTTCGGCGAGATGATTCAGGAGCTGCGTGAACGGATCGAACGGTCGGACTTCCGCTCGGGCGAGGGGTCGGTGCGCGCGGAGAACGTAGTCCCCGCCTACCTCGACCGGATCACTTCCGACATCAGACTGCCACGGCCGGTCCGTCTCGCGCTCGACAGCGGCAACGGAATCGCCGGTTCCGTCGCCCCCGAGCTGTTCCGCAGGTTGAACAACCCGGCAATCGAACTGTTCAGCGAGGTTGACGGCAGGTTCCCCAACCATCATCCCGACCCGACCGTGCTCGAGAACATCGAGGAGCTGAGGAACACGGTGCTCGCGCAGGGCCTGGAGTTCGGGGTCGGGTACGACGGGGACGGCGACCGGATCGGCGTGATCGACGACAACGGGCGCGTGCTCTGGGGCGACCGCCTGCTCGCCCTGTTCGCCCGCGATGTGCTCCGTGACAACCCGGGCGCGACCGTGATCGGCGAGGTCAAGTGTTCGATGGCGCTCTACGAGGACATCGAGAAGCACGGCGGCCGGCCGATCATGTGGCGCACCGGCCACTCGTTCCTCAAGCAGAAACTGCGCGAGGAAAACGCTCTGCTCGCGGGGGAAATGAGCGGGCACATGTTTTTCAACGACCGCTATTACGGTTACGACGACGCGATCTACGCCTCCGCCCGGCTCGCAGAAATCGTCGCGCACGCCGACCGCCCGCTGTCCGAACTGCTCGCCGACCTGCCGGACTATCCATCGACCCCCGAGATCCGCGTTGACTGCCCGGACGCGATCAAGTTCCAGGTCGTGGACGCGGTCGCGGAGAAGTTCCGCGGCAGGTACGACGTGATCGCGATCGACGGCGTCCGCGTTAACTACGAACACGGCTGGGGACTCGTGCGCGCGAGCAACACGCAACCGGTGCTCGTGATGCGATTCGAGGCGGACACGGAACAGCGGGTGGAAGAGTACCGGCGGCACGTGGAACAGGCCGTGGATGACGCGCGCCGTGCCCTGTCGTCGTGAGGTTCGCGTAACGAGAAACGAGTAGCGAGTGACGAGCTACGTGCCCCTGTGACAGCGCGCAGCGATGTCGCAGGGCTGATCGACCGGTGGATCATCCGCGCGGGCGAGCCCGCACGGCCGGTACACGGATGTTGCAGCAGCAGGCCCGCGGTTGCTCGCAACCGCGGAACGGGACGAGGTCACCATGCCCGCCGCCGACAACGAGCTCGTGCACGCCCGCCGCTGGTGCCGCGAGTACGCGCGCCGGCACGCGGAGAACTTCGTGATCGCCTCGCGCTGGCTGCTGCCGCCGGAGAAACGAGCGGAGTACTTCGCGCTCTACGCGTTCGCCCGTGGCGCCGACCAGCGCGCGGACGAATACCGTGCCCTCGACGACAAGGCCCGTCGCGACGCGAGCGAAGCGCTCTCCGGGTGGCGCCGGCGGCTCGACCTCATCTACAACGGAGGGGAACCCGACCATCCCGCGTTCATCGCGCTCGCGCCGGTGATCCGTGATCACGGAATCGAGCGCGAGCTGTTCACACGCATGCTCGACGCGTTCGAGCGCGACCAGCATGTCCGCCGCTACGAATCCTGGCGGGAGCTGCGCGATTACACGCGCGGTTCCGCGGACCCGGTCGGGCGCTGGGTGCTGCGCGTGCACGGCTACCGCGCGCCCGCCCTCGACCGCTGGTCGGATGCGATCTGCACGGGCCTGCAACTGGTCAACTTCATCCAGGATCTGCGCGCGGACCTCGAGCAGCGCGACCGCGTCTATTTGCCGCGCGAGGAGCTGGACCGGTTTGCTGTCACGGAAGCGATGTTCGTACAATCCCCTGCGCCGCGACCGTTGCGCGACTTCGTACGTTTCCAGGTGGCGCGCGCGGAGCGGCTGTTTCGGCTCGGGAGGCCGCTGCTCGACCAGGTCGGAGTCGGGCTCGCGCGGCAGTTGATTCTGTTTCACGGCGGCGGGCGTCTCGCCTTGCATACCGTGCGCCGCGCGAACTATGATGTCACGGGTGGCCGTGTGCGCGCCGGCCGTCTCGCCCGAGCCGCCCTGCTCACCCGCGCCCTGCGAGGAGAACCGCTTTGAGACATCTCCGACACGCCTACGAGTATTGCAAGCAGGTCGTGAAGACCTCGGCGGGCAACTTCTTTCTCGCGTTCCAGTTGCTGCCGCGGACGAAACGGTACGCGATCTACGCGGTGTACGCGTTCTGCCGCGCTGCGGACGACGCTGTCGATGAACTGCCGGAGCCGTCGCTGAGACGGGCCGGCCTGCAGCTGGTGAAGGAAGGCCTCGAGCGCGTGTATCGCGGCGCGCCGCGCACGCCGGTCGAGGTCGCGCTCGCGGACACCGTCGGCAAATACCGGCTCACGAAGCAGTACTTCGACGACCTCCTGCTCGGGATGGAGGGCGACATCGAAACCGTCGCACTCGACAGGATGAGCGAGCTCGACGAATACTGCTACCGTGCGGCGGGGACAGTCGGCCTGCTCTGCCTCGAGGTGTTCGGCGTCGCCGGCCATGCGGCGAAGAGGTACGGGCTCGCGCTCGGGCGTGCGCTCCAGTTGACGAACGTGATCCGAGATCTGCGCGAGGACGCGCGCAACGGCCGCTGCTACGTCCCGCGCGAGCTGCTCGACGAACACGGCGTCACCGTCGAGGATCTCGCGAACGGCCACGACACGCGCGCGATGCGCAAGGTGATCCGCGCGTTGATCCAGCTCGCGAAGGCCGCGTACGACGAGGCGGAACGTCACCGCCCGCGCTCCGCCGCCGCCCGCCTGCTCACCAGCGAAGCGATGCGCCGGGTCTATTACGCGCTCCTGCTCAAGATCGAACGCGACCCGGCGGCGGTGCTCTACGGACGCGTCAGCCTCCACCCGCTGCGCAAGGCGGGTGAAGTTGTCACCGCGCTCGCGACGACGCACTGATCGAACCGGCTCATTTCGCGTGCGCGCCCGCGGGGCCGTCACGCACCGGATCGGTGCGCAACCATTCCTCGGGCAGGTCGGTCACACCCCAGCCGTTCTCGTGCAACTCCCGCCGCAGCGCGCGGATCGCATCGATCATCCGGTCCGCGACTTCCTTGTACACGCGTCGCATCTCCGGCTTCGCGTACAGGTCGCTCATGTCCACCGGCTCGCCGACGATGATCGCGATCTCGTTCCCGTGCTTCCACCACTTCGCCCCGACCGGCATCACGTTCTGCGTGCCCTCGTGATAGACCGGCACCACTTTCACCTTCGTCTGGTACGCGAGCCGGCCGACTCCGATCTGGCCCGGGTTGATGTTCCCGGTCCGCGAGCGCGTGCCCTCCGGGTAGATGTGCACGATCGCGTCCCCGCTGAGCAGCTCCTTGAGCCGCATCATCCCGGGCTGGTCAACCCCGTGACCGCGAGTGATCGGAATCGCCTGCGCCTTCTTCAGCAGCCACGCAACGATCGGGTTGAAGAAGAAGTTCTTCTCCTCCGGGACATGCCACGGGAAGTAGCGGAGGCTGAACCGGCTCACCCCCCACGACGCGAACAGGAACGGGTCGATCAGGAAGTCGTCGATCAGCGTGAGGTGGTTGCTCACGTAGAGAAACGGCGGCGGCTCGTTCTTCAGGATCTCTCTCCGGTACACGTGCACGCGGTTGAACAGCTTGAGCCAGAGCACCCCTCCCATTCCGATGCTCGCCTGCACGAGCCACGAGATCGCCTGGTTGAACGGCCCGCGCACCCAGCGGCGCATCTTCTCGACGCGCGCGAGCGCCTCTTCGGACGAGCGCGCCCGTTTCGGGCTGCGCCTGCGGATGAGCCGCGTAATCAACGACATCCGTCCCTCATCATCCCTTGCCGTTCGCCTCCGCCGAACGGGCCATCTGCACGACAGCCGCGTCTGTCCCCGGGTAGAAATGAGCGAGGATCCGCTCATGACCCCACCCCTCGCCGGCGAGCCCGCTCGCCCCGAGCTGGCAGAGGCCGACGCCGTGGCCCCAGCCGAGCCCCTCCAGCCGGACGAAGCGCTTCTCGTGTTCGACGAGAAACGCGCTGCTCGGGAGGTGGCTCTCCGAGAGCAGGCGCCGGATCGCGAGTTCCCTGCCCACTGTCACCGTGCCGCGTTCGCCGTGCACGCGAAGATGCGAGATCCGCCCGGACCGCCCCCGCTCCAGCGCCTCGAGTTTCCTCACCGCGCCGAGGTCGCGTCCGGTCCGGTGTTTCACGAGCTCGCTCAGCTCATCGTATGAGAGGCGAAACGTCCAGCGAAACAGCCGTTCCATGTCGCGGGCGGAATCCGGGTACTGGTGCGTGTGCGGGTTCGCGGCCGACCACGCGGGCGGATCCCACAGCCACTCGCGCAGGTTCTCCTCCCCGCTGCGGGAGAGCGCCGCGCGCGCGTCCTCCTCGCGATGACCCTGCGCTGGACCGCACGGAACCGGCGTCAGGTACGGCGCCGGCTCATCCTCCCACGCTGTCTCGTACGCCTCCGTGATCGCGCCCGAGATCTTCGCGTAACGCGTGTCCGCAACCCGGCCGCCGTGCACGAGAATACGGCCCGCGACCCGGTTCAATACCTCGCGCGCGGTCTCATTTTCCCGTGCGACCCCTTGGTAGCACTGGCAATGGTCGTCGTGACAGAGTTCGAACGCCTCGCCCCGGTGATGGCGCGCGCGTGTCGCGAGCACGGTCGAGCGCGCGGCGACCGCCTGCGCCGCGAGCGCATCCGCCGGCCAGTCCGCGCGCATCTCGCTGCCGAGCAACGACGCGAGGTAATCGTCGAGCGCGAGCACGTTCACCGCGGTCACCGTCTCCCCGTCCGCGAACAACTCGAGCGCTCCACGGAACGCCAGCGTCTCCGCGTGATCCCAGTGGAAATCGATCCCGATCCGCACGTCCGCGATCTCGAACGCCGGCTCGTCCCCGGCCGGCGCGAGCGTGATCGGTGACGGCAGCGTCCTCATCTCCGCCACCTCCCGGGGCACGAGGTGGAGATCGCCGCCGCGCGGCCGGTTGACCCTGACCGGCTCCACGCGCGCGAGCTCGTCCGGGTACCGTCGCAGCCCGGGCACAGCGCGTGTATCATCCACAGGCAGCGATTCAAGTTGCTCGCGCGCCGACGCGAGCGCGGCCCGCTCGCTGTCCCGGCGGCCGGTCACGACCGCGTGCACGCGCGTGTCGAACGACCCGGTCACGCTCCACGCGACCGTCTCGCCCATCGTCACGACCTCGGCGGGAATCCCGGCCCGGCTCAGCACGCCGGCGACCGCTTCACTGCGCGCGCGGTCGATGAACGTGCACACGCGCGCGCCCCACTCGGGCGCGGCCGCTCGTCTCGCAACCCGCACCTCGTACTCGCCCGGGTCGAGACGGAACGGCGGATGATCGCCCGCGCGCAGGTTCACAGGAGTTGTCACCTTCACTCGCAGCGACGGGCGCCGGATGCACAAGCCGATGCGGACAGTTGTCATCTCACGCCCTCACGCGGTCATGTCCACCGATGTGCCCGGGCGCCCGTCCGGCGGGCCGCCGCCGGACCGGTGCGCCTCCGCCGCGCGGAAGTACTGGCGCAAACCCCAGATCAGGAGCACGACCGAGACGATCAGGATCAGCGGGTTCACATGCGCGCCGCTGACAAACCAGCCCGGCTCCTCGCTCCCGTAGATGTTCGCCGCCGCGAGCCCGAGGCTGTTGTTCGTCAGGTGCACGATCACGGTCGGCACGATCGAGTCCGCGCGCCACGCCATCGCACCCATGATCGTCGCCATCAGCAGAATCGGGATCAGCCAGTAGATGTTGAAATGGTACCCGGCGAACAGCGCGCTCGCGATCAGCACGCCCGACGTCACGCCCCGCTTCGCCTCGAAATATCGCTGGAAGAACCCGCGGAACAGCATCTCCTCGACGATCGGCGCGATCAGCGCGACCGTCAGCCCCATCGTCACGAAATCCGCGAACGAGTGCAGCTCCATCATCCGCTGGATATTCGCGGCGAACGAGTCCGGCAGCGGGAGCACGTATTCCATCAGCCGGCTGATCTCATCGCCGACCACCGCGACGGACACTCCGATCACCAGCGAGTAGAACACGAGCGAAAGCGGCACCGGCCGCACCCGGAGATACACCGCCGCACTGAGCCGCTTGCGGCGGATGTACACCCACGCCGGCACGATCAGCAGCATCTGCACGACCATCATCGCCGCCTTCATCGAGATCGGCGGCGACTCGAGGTTCCCGGACGCCCATTCGTCCACCTGCTCCATGTCGAGGCCGCCCTCGTCACCGACGAGTTCGACCGTGCCGATCACGGAGAGCGCGACGAATCCGATCACGAGGATCATCAGCGTGCTGACAACGACGACGAACACGTCCTTGCCGGTGATCGGGTAGTCGTTCTCCGGCCGTTCGGGGAGGTTCGGCTGCTGGTCGTTCATCTCCGCTCTCGTGGTCGGACTGCGAGGAAGCGGTCGAGCAGGATTGCACCCGCGATCGCGACATTCAGCGAATCTACCGGTCCCCGTCTCTCGATCGCAACACGTTCCGCCGCGAGGTTCAACAGGTCGGGCGACAGACCGGCGGGTTCGTTTCCGAGCAGGAGCACGACCGGCGGCCCGCTCCGTTCAGCCGGGCGCACGCCGGGGTCGCCGTCCGCCTCCGCCGCACAGACACGCGCTCCGGTTTCGCTTGCACGACGGACGGCCGCGGGAAGATCCACGCCCCGGCACAGGCGCAGCGCGAGCTGTGACCCCATCGCCCCGCGCAGCACTTTCGGGTTGAACGGATCGACCGTTCCCTCCCCGAGCCAGACCTCCTCGACGCCGTAGAACGCCGCTGCGCGGATCAACGCGCCGAGGTTGCCGGGATCGCCGATCCGGTCGCAGGCGAGCGTGAGCGGCCCCGCCGGCGGATGCGACGGCGACGGGTTTTCGGGGATGGGGAGCACGGCGGCGACCGGCGGCGCGGTTGTCAGCCCGCTGATCCGCCGCAGATCCGACCGCGCCACCTCCCGGATTGCGGCGCCTCGTTCCGTCGCGAGCGCGAGTGCGCGGGCGTCGGCGCCGGGCTGATGCGCGCGGTCATCGTGCAGCACTACCACCGGGTCCACTCCCTGCGCGAGCGCGTCGATCACGGCGGCCGCCCCTTCGAGCAGATACAGGCGCTCGCGCTCGCGGTATTTCTTCATCGCCAGCTTGCGTAACGTCGCCAGTGATGGTCCGGTGGATGTCATCGACTCTCCCGTGCATTGCTGCTGGACCGGATCACATGGAACGAGGGGCAGTTCTGCGTCATTCTGAACGCAGCCCGATGTCAGTTTATCGGGCGAAGTGAAGTTTATCCTGAACGCAGTGAAGGGAAGGTCCAGGTAGATAAACGGTTGTATATGCATACTTTACCGATGTCGTACTCGGACCTCTCCTTCACTGCGTTCAGGACATGCTTCAGCCGCGTGCGGCAAACTGACGCCGGCCGCGGCTTCAGGATGACGGTGAATCACCCGTCGTTCCATGTGGTTTGTTCCACTACAGTCGTTCTCGAGATTCTGTCAGGATAGTGTCGCCCGGGGCTTGCGGCGGGTCTCATCGACCGCCGGGTGAAACCCGGGGCGAGCCCCGGGCCACCCCGGAGAGGTATCACGCAGAATCTCGAGAACGACTGTAGTGGAACAAACCACATGGAACGACGGGTGATTCACCGTCATCCTGAAGCCGCGGC
>JAANWZ010000042.1 GCA_018263585.1 Calditrichota bacterium
CTACACTTTGGGGTTCAGGATGACACGGAGGAGCGTCACACTGTCCCGGGTTCGACGAACCCGGGCTACACTTTGGGGTTCAGGATGACACGGCCGCCGCCGTTGCCCGGTGCACCCCGGCACCGCAATCCTCTTCCAATCATACGAGCAATTCGAGCGTAAACCCAGTCTCGCGGTGCGTGTCAACGCGAACCGGCTCCATCGGGTCTCCCTGTCGGTCGTGGGTGAGGATGATCGTCGGGTGCAGCGGGGCGTCCGACTTGTTCGCGACGACGATCCCGGTGCAGCCGGCGTACACTCCGAGTTTCGCACGTTTCACGGCAACCTGCACGCCCGGCGGGTAGAGCTGCACGGTCTGCTGCAGCGCCCGCACCGCGTAGCTGTTCCACAACACGCCCGCGTCGCGGACGAGCAGCGAGATCGCCTCTTCCGGCGTGTGCAGCTCCCCGTCGCGCCGTCCCGAGACGAGGATGTCGTACTCGTTCGCGACCGCGAGCAGCATCGCGTTACGGAAGATCGTGTTCCGTTTCTGCGGCGTGTTCACCGAGATCGGCAGGTTTTCGCCGGTCAGGCCTTCCGGGTAGCCGGAGCCATCGATCAGCTCGTGGTGCTGGTGCACAGTCACCTGTTCCTTGTACCCGGCCGGCCGTGACCCCCGGACAGCAGCATCGACAGGGTCGGGTGTTCGAAGATCGCGGCCGGGTCGAGTTCGTTCTCGCCGATCTCCTCCATCACGTCGAGCACCCAGCGGCCGCTGTCATGCAGCAGCGCAGAGGTCGCGATCGAGTTCAACTCGTTCTTCGGCAGCCGCAGGTGCTGGCCGATGAGCACGCTGAGCACGGTGACATCGAACGCGTGATCCATCTCCTCGCTGGCTTCCGAGCGGATCGGCAGCGATGAGTAGAGCTTGACCTCGGCGGTCAGCACTTCCTCGACGATGCTCGCTGCGTGGTGTGCGATTTTCGAATAGGGGAGCAGGTTGCGCAGCTCTCCGCCCTCTTTCAGCGCGTCGCGTACCCGCTCCGGATCCAGCTTCCTCAGCGCGTCGTTGGTGCGGACCTCCCGAGAGCGTCGCCGACGCTCTTCTTCGCGGCGATCGTGAGCGCTTCGCTGATCACATCGTGTGAGGAGAGGTCGTCCGCGACTCCGTCCCAGACATACACGTACGTGTACTTGCGGTCGCGGAGCATGCGGATCAGCGTGCGGTCGAAGCGGTATCCCGCCGCGAGTACGAGATCGCGCCGGTCGTTGTACAGCGACCGGCCGAGTACATCCCCGGGTTTCAGGTTGTCAACACGGACGACGTGCATATTCTGAAGTCTCTGCGGATCAATCCAATCCGGATCCAGTCTCGCGCTACACGAGCAACCGGCCGGCGATCTGGAGCAGAATGAACGCGAGCGCGCCTGCGGCGGTGTCGTCGAGTGTCACCCCCCAGCCGCCGGGGAGCGTCTCGACGTGGCGCCGCACCCAGCGTGGTTTGAACACGTCGAACAACCGGAACAGAACGAACGCGGCGAGGTACCACGGCCACGTGCGCTCCGGCAGCAGCAGCAGCGCGAGCGCCTGCCCGGCGAACTCGTCGATTGTGATCCGCCCGGGGTCGTGGCCCCACATCCGTTCGCCCCAGCCGGAGAGCGGCACGCTTATGATCGTGACCGCGGCGACCACGACCAGCTCGACCCACAGCACCGCGGGCACGAGCAGCGACCAGAGCGCAACGAACAGCGCCGAGGCGAGTGTGCCCTGCGCGACCGGCACGTACCCTGTACCGAGCCCGGCGCCGAGCACACGGGTGAGCAATTTCGCCGCGGGGGGCACGCCGGCCGTGTCGCCGGGCCCGGTGACGCCCGTTTTCCCGAGACGGTTCAGCGCGCGTTCCCCCGGCTCACAGGTCGAGCCTGTCGTAGATGAACCGCGGCAGGTGGCGGATCGCGTGCATGATCGGCCACCACACCGGCGGCGTGTACACGACCGACTTCCGTTTCTCGATCCCGTCCACGATCCTCCGCGCCTGGTCGGCCGGTTCGGCGAGCAGCGGGAGCTTGTCCATGCCGGCGGTCATCGGCGTGCGCGTCGGCCCCGGCTTGATCGTGGTCACCGTGATCCCGGTCCCGGCGAACCGGTGGCGCATCCCTTCGAGCTGGCAGTGGAGCGCGGCTTTGTCGGCGCCGTACAGGTAGTTCGACCTGCGCCCGCGGTCGCCGGCCGGGCTGCCGAGCGCGACGATCTGCCCGCGGCCGGCCGTCTCCATCCGCTCCGCGGCGCGTTCGAGAAACGCCATCGGCGCGGTCGCGTTGATCTCATGGTGACGGCGCAGCGTCTGCGAATCGCGCTGCAGCTCATCCTGCGGCCACATCACGCCGTGGGCGAGTACAACGCCGAACGATTCGCCCGCGGTCACCGCATCGTCGAGCACGCGCGCGTGCGCATCATACTCGAGCACGTCCAGCATCGCGACCGAGACTTCGGCCTGGTAGCGCACCTCGAGGTCGCGCGCGTTCTCCGCGAGCGTGTGCTCGCTGTCGGGGCGGTCGATCAACGTGAGCGGGCAGCCGCGTTTCGCGAGCTCGCGCGCGACCGCGGTCCCGATCCCGCCCGTTGCGCCGACCACGAGCCAGTGCCTGATCATCACCTGTCCTCCTCAACGTCCGCACCGGAACGACGACAAGATACGGTCCGGGATCGAGCGAGACGATACTGCGCCGGCGCGGGCTCAGTCGGAGGCGATTTCGAGCGGCTCATCCTCGCCCGGCCCGAGAGGGAACAGCCGGCGCAGTCCGAACAGCGACAGCCCGATCACGACCGGGAACGAGAGGAACCACACGCGCCCGAACACCGAGCCGACGATGTACGGCGCGATGAACGTGATCGGAACGAGCACCGAAAGCCGGTAGAGGTCGCGCGAGCGCCCGGACGGATCGACCTCCCCGCGATGCAGCATCCGCCAACCGATATACGCGAACACCCAGAGCAGTCCGTACACGAACACGAAATCCTGGATCATGCGCACGAGCCCGGTCAACTGCCCGAACCGCGCGAGGCTGTAGAACAGCCGCTCGAACGTGTAGCTGTACCCGAAGTCCGTCGGGACAATGATGAGTCGCACGAGCGCGTACAGCGCGATCCCGGGCAGGCAGGCGAGCAGGCCGTGCACGCGTTCGCGCCGATCCCACGCGAGGAACGGCACCACGACCGCGATCACGACCGCCGTCTCCTTGATGAACATCCCGAGCACCATCACGACGACCAACCACGGCCAGCTCCTGCGCAGCAACGCGCACAGCCCGGCGGAAATCGTCGCGTACGCCCACGCGTCCACGAGCGGCACCGCGCCGAAGTTGACGATGAAGAACGATGTGTAGAAAAAAAGCACGCCGATCAGCGACTCCGCGAACGTGAATCCCTGCAGCGCGAGAAAGAGGAAGAGGAAATAAGCGGCGATCGTGAGCCCGATCAGGTTGACCGTGCCGAACTTGTACGCGATGATCCGGTCACGGTCAAGGTCGAACGCGGGCGCGAGGAACTCCGGGATGTCCGGCACGAGCCGGGCGAGCGTGGGCACGATGAACCGGTACAGGTACGGTTTCGGGATCTCGTTGAGTTCCATGCCCTCGTACATCTTCACATAGATCCCGACATCGCCCTCCTTGCCGCCGGTCGTCGGATCCCAGATGTCGTACTTCGTCATGTGGAAATAGGCGATGATCGCGGCGAACGACAGGAAGAGCACGAACAGCAGGATGTGCTGGCGAGCGGTGAGCGTTGTCATGAACCGGGGTCTCCATGTCGGGTGCTAGCCGGCACGCACGTCATCGTCGATCCGCAGCCGCCGTGACTGGTCGGACGAGAACCGGCACTCCGGGTCAACGCGGCGTTTCACCGCGAGCCAGCGCGGGTAGTCCGGGTACATCTCCCGGAACGTTTCCGCCGCGAGCCGGGCGTCCTTCGCGAGATACACGCGGCCGCCGGAATCCGCAACCTGCCGGTCGAACCTGTCGAGCAGCGGGAGCAGGCCGGGCCGGACGGGAATGTCGAGCGCGAGCGTCCAGCCCGCGGCCGGAAACGAGAGCCAGCCTTCGCCGTCCCCGAACCGTTTGAGCACGGTGAGCGCGGACGGATGACCTTCGCTCTGACACGCGCGGAGCATCTCCCGCACCGTCGCTTCCGCCGCGTCCTCCGGCACCACGAACTGGTACTGGACGAACCCGCGCGGGCCGTAACACCGGTTCCAGCCGGCGGCGGCGTCGAGCGGGTAGAAGTATCGATACGCGGATTCGAGCCCGGCCCGGTCCGGTTCCGGCCCGCCGCGGCGGTAGTAGATTTCGTTGAACGCGCGAATTGTCGCCGGAGTGACGAGGCTGACCGGCGGCGTCACCGGCATCGCGAACTTCGCCGGCTCCGGCCTGCGCAGCCTCCGCGCCCGCTTCGACACCGGCAGATCCGCGAGCGCGGCGTGCCGGCCGAGGATCACCTCCCCGCGCCCGAGCGCGCCGCCGCCGGCGGTGGAGTCGAGCCACGCGACCGTGTACGGCCACTCCTCATCATGGATCGCGAGCATCTCCATCGTCTCCGCGAGCGAGCCGGTGCGGATGTGGCGCGCGAACATGAACGTGTTCTCGATCGGCTGGAGCTGGAGCTCGACGCGCGTGATGATCCCGGTGAGCCCGATCCCGCCCGCGGTCGCGGCGAACAGGTCGGGGTTCTCGTCGCGGCTGCACGTGACCGTGGCGCCGTCCGCGAGCAGCAGGTCGAACGAGCGCACATGACGCGCCAGCGACCCGGCGACGTGGTGGTTCTTCCCGTGCACGTCCGCCGCGAGACAGCCGCCGATCGTGGGAAACCGCGTGCCGGGCGTGACCGGGAGGAACCAGCCGTCGGGCACAATCACGTCGAGGATCTGCGCGAGCGAGATCCCCGCCTCGCACGCGAAAATCCCGCGTTCGCGGTCGAACGAACGCGCGCGGTCGAGCGCAGCCGTCTCGAGCGTGCGGCGGCCGTCGTTGAGCGCGGAATCACCGTAACTGCGGCCTGCGCCGAACGCGATTGTGCTGCCGGCGCTCGCTTCCTGAAGCAGGCCGGGCAGTTCATCCGCACGCACGGGCGCCGCGGCGAGCGAAACCGCACGACGGTACCGCCCCCAGCCCTCGAACTCCCTCCTGAGCCAGCGGTCATTCATCGACCATCCAGGCACGCATCACGAGATTCACACTGTCCCGGTGAGCACGAGCAGCACGACCGCGAGCCAGCCGAGCACGGTCACCCACATCCCCGGGTCGCGCAGGAGCGCGTCGGTCGGATCCTCGCCGATGTTGTCCCGCTGCGCGCGCGCCATGTAACGGAACATCGCGTAGATCACGAACGGCGTCGTGTACAGCAGGTGCGTGGACCCGACCCGCGCGACGGTCTCCGCGTCCACCGTGTAGAGAATATACGCGAGAATCGTGATCCCGGCGACCATGCTGACCCAGTGGTCCCAGGTCGCGACCGGCGGCGCCTCGCGGAGGCTCGGACGGCCCTGGTCGCGGTCACCGCCGATCCGCGCGAGCTCCTCGCGCCGCTTCACGAGCGCGAGCATCAGCGAGATCAGGAACGCGCAGATCAGCAGCCAGGAACTGATCGCGACGTCGATCGCGGCGGCGCCGTAGATCGCGCGCAACGTCAACCCCGCCGCGATGATGAACACGTCGAGCAGCATCACGTGCTTCAGCCACACGCTGTACAGCAGCATCACGAGCGCGTAGCCGGCGGTCATCAGCAGCGTGTCCACGCCGAGCGAGAGACTGACCGCCGACCCCGCCGCGAACAGCACGAGCGCGATCACGACCGCTGTCGGAACGCCGATTTGACCGGACGCGACCGGCCGGTTGCGTTTCACCGGGTGACGGCGGTCGCTGTCGGCGTCGAGCACGTCGTTGATCGCGTACACCGCGCTCGCGGTCAACGAAAACGCGGCGAACGCGAGCGCGGCATGGACCCAGTGATCCGCGTGCGTGTACATCTGCGAGAAGATGAGCGCGACGAACACGAGCGAGTTCTTCACCCAGTGGCGCGGGCGGATCAACCCGACGAGCGCTGCGGGCGAGAAGCTGCGCTCCCGGGATTCGGTTGCGGGCGCGGATGCAGGGTGGTTTTCCATCGGCACGGGGATCCGTTGGCCGCAGTCAACGATTCGTCCCGGGGAAGGTACGACAACGGGAGGGGGAGAATCATCCTGATAGGTCCGCGGTTGCTTCCTGTAGGCCTGTGCTTGCTCCCTATAGGCCCGTGCTTGCTCCCTATAGGCCCGTGGTTGCTCCCTATAGGCCCGTGGTTGCTTGCAACCGCGGCTGATCCGACGGTGTATGACACCCGGGGCGAGCCCCGGGCCACCCGTTGGAGGAGGGGGACGCTTGCTGGCAAGCGTCCCCGGAGTGCACCGCGCTTGACAAGCAAGCGCGGGCACGAGTGGTGACGGGACAGGCCCGTGCTTGCTCCCTATAGGCCCGTGGTTGCTCCCTATAGGCCCGTGGTTGCTCCCTATAGGCCCGTGGTTGCTTGCAACCGCGGCTGATCCGACGGTACATGAAACCCGGGGCGAGCCCCGGGCCACCCGCCGGTGGATCGTCGGCAGGCGGAGCTGCCGGCATACGTTGTCAATCCCCGTACGGATTCAAGAGCGTGATTCCACCGCCGGCGTACCAGCCGGAGAAGTCGAAGTCCATCGGGCGCCCGGTGTAGTCCAGAACCGGCTCCTGGCTTCCTTCGATACCGTGCACGCCTTCGACGCCGTAGTCGGCTTCCATGTCGGAGATAACCGCATTGCGCACGCCAATCCCGGCGTCAACCGAGACATAGCGGGTCAGCTTCACACGTATCCGTGCCTCGAGACGCAGTGGGTTGTAAGAACCGTTCATGTCGACATGATCCGCCTCCTTCACGGCGTCGGTCAGTTTCCCTTCCGCCGCGCCGATCCCGATCGATCCGACAACGCCCGCCTCAAACCACCGATTGAACGGGTGCAGGTAGCCGAGATAGAAATAGTATTCGCGGGAGAGAACAGCGATCTGATAGGGAACGTCGCCATTACTACCCTCCAGCAGGTAGCCCCCCTGGCGCTCCGGGATTGACACGTACGAGAGGCCGAAATGGACGCTCTTTACACGTCCGCCGAGCCGCAGCTCGTAGGTGATATCGTCGTCAAACTCCCGGAGATTGTGAACGTCATCGTATTGGGACTGATCATGGAAGTACTCGCTGCCGGCGGTGATGTTCTCGTTCACCTGCGCGAGCTCGAAGTGGGTCTGGTTGGCGAACGCGGACGCTTCGAGCGCCCAGGTCGTGCGCTCGCGCACCGGCTCGCCGAGCAACTGGCCGTGAGTGACCGGGGGGACTGAGAGAAACAGAGTGACCAGCGTCAACCACGCGAACCGTCTCATTGTGCGATCCTCCATCTCGACCGGCCCCGTGCGCCCACGCGCGCGAGGAACTTCCGTAGCCCGGGGTCGCCGACCCCGGGGTCGGTGCGTGCGCCCGCGCGCACGAGGATCTTCCACTGCAGCTTCGAGGAAGGTAGAATTCGCCGCCGCCCGTGGTAATCCGGCATCTGAACCACCCTCTGATGATGCCCGCGACGGAGCTTGTCCGTGCACGCGGCCGCTCCTACCTTTGCCGGTGAACACCGGACCGGACAAGCGAGGAACGGCTCGTAATGGTCGACCAGCAACGCCGCGCCGGGGTGCTGCTGCACCCGACATCGCTGCCCGGGAGCAACGGGATCGGCGAGTTCGGCCCCGCCGCGCGCGCGTTCGTGGACTGGCTCGCGGACGCCGGCCAGAGCCTGTGGCAGCTGATGCCGCTCGGGCCGACCGGGTACGGCGACAGCCCGTACCAGTGCTTCTCCGCGTTCGCCGCGAACCCGCTGCTCATTTCCTTGGACCGGCTCGTCGCGCAACGGTTACTCGTGCCGGACTCCCTGGAGCGGGTGCGCGCGCTGCCGGAGCAGCGTGTCGAATACGGCGGGCTGATCCCGGCGAAGGCGGACTTGCTGAAGCAGGCGTTCATCGCGTTCGCGCGCGACGCGGACGCCGAGTCGCGGCGCCGGTTCGACGAGTTCAAGCAGCGGTTCGCGGGCTGGCTCGACGACTACGCGCTGTTCATGGCGCTCAAGCAGTTCCACGACGGCCGTGTGTGGAACAGATGGCCGGCGCGAGTGCGCGACCGCGATCCGGAAGCGCTCGCGCGCGCCGCGGACGAGCTGCACGAGCGCGTCGAATACCACCGCTGGCTGCAGTACCTCGCGATCACGCAGTGGTGGGACGTGCGGCATTACGCGAACGAGAACGGGATTCTCGTGCTCGGCGACCTCCCGATCTTCGTCGCGTACGACAGCGCGGATGTGTGGGCGAACCGCCACCTGTTCCACCTCGACGCGCGCGGCGAACCGACCGTCGTCGCGGGCGTGCCGCCGGACTACTTCAGCTCCACCGGCCAGCTCTGGGGCAACCCGCTGTACAGGTGGGACGCCCACCGCGAGGAGGACTTCCGCTGGTGGGAGGCGCGGATGCGGGCGACGTTCGCGCTCGTGGACATCGTCCGCATCGACCACTTCCGCGGGTTCGCCGCGTGCTGGGAGATCCCGGCCGGGGAGGAGACGGCGGTCAACGGCCGCTGGGTCGAGGCGCCCGGCCATGAGCTCTTCGAGACGCTCGTGGAGCGAATCCGCCCGCTGCCGGTCGTCGCGGAGAACCTCGGCGTGATCACGGAGAACGTGGAGGAGTTGCGCAAGCGGTTCGGATTTCCCGGGATGCGCGTGCTCCAGTTCGCGTGGGACTCCGGCCCGGACAACACATTCCTCCCGCACAACCACACGCCGGACAGCGTCGTTTACACCGGCACGCACGACAACAACACGACCGCGGGCTGGTTCGAGCAGGAGGCGGGCGCAGAGGCGGCTTCGTACATTCGCGCGTACGCGGGACGCGAGCTCGGCCCGATTCATGAAGAACTGATCCGGCTCGCGTACGGCTCGTGCGGCGTCGCCGCGGTCGTCCCGCTGCAGGACTGGCTCGGGCTCGGCCCCGAAGCACGGATGAACACCCCCGGCCGCGCCGCCGGCAACTGGAGCTGGAGGGTGCGGCGCGATCAACTGGACGGAGATCTGGGTTCACGGATGCGGGAACTGGCGCGTATCTTCGGCCGTGTTCCCGGCACGAAAAACGAGACGGAGACCGACTGACGTGTCGGACAAGAGCCCCCCGCCCGGTTCGGCCGGCGCGCTCTTCAACTGGAGGGCTTGTTGCGCATAGATCACGGTGTCATCCTGAACGAAGCGCAGCGTCAGTTTGCTGCGCCCTGACATGTCATCCTGAACGAAGTGAAGGATCTCTCCTTGCATCTACCGGCTATTTCAAGGCAAGATTCTTCACTACGTTCGCGAAGCTGACCGCGGACTGCGTTCAGAATGACAGATTCGGTTGTTATCTTCAATACCCAACAGCCTCTGGAGCCGTATGGCATCGAAACTGCTGATCGTCGAGTCGCCCGCGAAGGCGCGCACATTGAAGCGCTACCTCGGGAAGCAGTACCGGATCGAGGCGAGCGTCGGCCACATCCGCGACCTCCCTCAGCGCGACCTCGCCGTTGACATCGAGAACGACTTCCGGCCGAACTACGTCGTCATCCCGGAGAAGAAGAAGACAGTCGAGCAACTGCGAAAGGCGGCGAAGACGGCGTCCGAGATCCTGCTCGGCACCGACCCGGACCGCGAGGGCGAGGCGATCGCGTGGCACATCGCGCAGCTGCTTGGCGGAAACGGCTCGATCCGCCGCGTCGCATTCAACGAGATCACGAAGAACGCGGTGCTCGCTGCGGTCGCGCACCCCGGCGAGATCGACGCGCGCAAGGTGGATGCGCAGCAGGCGCGGCGCGTGCTCGACCGGCTCGTCGGCTATCTCGTGAGCGAGCAGTTGTGGTCGGTGGTCGCGAAGGGGCTCTCCGCCGGGCGCGTGCAGTCGGTCGCGCTCCGGCTCGTCGTCGAACGCGAGCAGGAGGTCGAGGAGTTCGTCCCGGAAGAGTACTGGTTGTTCCACGCGATCGCCTCGCTCGCCCGGATCGACCCGTTCCGCGCGAAGCTGATGAAGATGGCGGGGGAAGATGTCGAGGTGGACAACGAGCAGCTCGCGGGGCGGGTTGTCGCCGACCTGGAGACGCTGCCGGCGCGTGTGCACGAGCTGCGCCGCCGCAAGTCGGCGCAGAAACCGAAGCCGCCGTTCACCACCTCGACAATGCAGCAGGAAGCCGCGCGCCGGCTCGGGATGGGCGGGAAACGCACGATGCGCACCGCGCAGACCCTGTACGAAGGCGTCGAGCTCGGCACAGACACCGTCGGCCTGATCACATACATGCGCACCGACAGCACCCGTGTCTCCCCGGACGCGATCGGCAAGGCGCGCGCGTTCATCAAGGATGCGTTCGGCGACAACTACCTGAGTCCGAAGGCGCGCCGGTACGCGGCGAAGAAGGGCAAGCGCACGCAGGACGCGCACGAGGCGATCCGCCCGACCGACGTCCGCCGCACACCCGCCTCGGTGAAGAAGCACCTGAAGAGCGACCAGTTCCGCCTCTACGAGCTGATCTGGACGCGGTTCGTCGCGACGCAGATGGCTGACGCTGTGTTCGACGGGGTCACCGTGGACATCGCCGCCGGCGAGCGCGGCAACCCGCCGGCCGGGTTCGAGAAAGGCAACCCGGAGCACCCGCCGTACCTGCTGCGCGCGGTCGGGCGCCGGCTCCACTTCCCCGGGTTCCGCAAGCTGTGGGGCGAGGACAAACAGGAAGAACCGAGCCGCGACAAGTACGCGGAGGAGGTGAGCGAGCTGCCGGATGCGCTGTTCCGGAACGGGTCGCGCGCGGCGGACGGATCGGTGAAATCCGGCGACGCGCCGGTCGAACCGAAACCCGGCGACCCCGCGGAAATCAGTGACGTCGAGTCGGAGCAGAAATTTACGCAGCCGCCGCCACGGTACAGCGAGGCGACGCTCGTGAAGACGCTCGACGAGCTCGGCATCGGCCGGCCCTCCACATACGCCCAGATCATCGGCACGATCCAGGACCGGAAATACGTCGAGCGCGACGAGAAGCAGAAGCTGAAACCGACCGAACTCGGCCGCACCGTGAACAGGATCCTCGTCGGCGAGTTCGATCACGTGTTCAACGTCAAGTTCACCGCGGAGATGGAGGACGCGCTCGACGAGGTCGAGGAGGGGCGCAACTGGACGGAGACCGTGCGCCGGTTCTGGGAACCGTTCAGCGAGAGCATCGACCGGTTCAAGACCCGCAAGCGTGAGATCAAGCAGTCGATCATGGAACCAACCGGCCGCACATGCCCGAAATGCGGCGAAGGCGAACTGGTCGAGCGCTGGGGCCGGTACGGCAAGTTCATCGCCTGCAACCGGTTCCCGCAATGCAGGTACATCGAGAAGCCCGAAGCGGTCGGCGAAGCGCGGAGTCAACCGGAGGAGGTGGGGCGGAAATGCCCCGAGTGTAAAGACGGCGATCTGCTGTCCCGCACCGGCCGCAACGGTCGATTCATCGGCTGCAGCCGCTACCCGAAATGCCGCTACACGGAGGACATCCCCGGCGAGCAGCGCCCCGGCCCGAAACTGCCGGATGTCTCGATCCCCTGCCCGCGCGACGGCTGCGGCGGGACGATTGTCGCGAAACGGACCCGGCGCCGGAAGATCTTCTACTCGTGCACGAACTGGAAAAAGAAGAACTGCCCGGTAGCGTTCTGGGATGAGCCGGTCGAGAAGACGTGCCCGAACTGCGGCTACCAGATCATGACGAAGAAGGGCGCGGAGTTCGTGTGCCCGGAGTGCAAGCACGGGCAGCCGAACCCGGACGCGCCCGCCGGCAGTCGCTCACGCAAGCGGAGCGGGGGGAAAGAAACCGCCCGGAAAAAGCCCGGCGGCGCGAAGAAGACATCCGCTTGATCGCGGGCGCGGCTGCGGGCAGATGCCCGCGGGGACGGCCCGAAGGGAGTCACCGCGGCTGACTGGACGGGTTGCGGGCTGCGGTGACGTCTGTGTCGCCCGTGCGGGCTTGCCCGCGCGGCTGGAGCGACGGTACGTGAAGCCAGCGGCGAGCCCCGGCACCCGGCGGGCTCGCTCTGATTCTGATCGTGATCGGCCTGCTTCTCGGAAGATGACGGTCTCTCGTGTTACATTCCGGTGAGCGATCTGCCCGGGATGCCTGTGAGAGATCTGGTTGACACCTGGCTTTCCCACCTTCGCGCCGTGGAGAACGTCTCACCCGCCACGCTCCGCGCCTACGGATCCGATGTACGCCGATTCATCGACTCGCTGGAGACCGCCGCGGGCCGGCCTGTTCCGCCGGAGGCTGTTACGATGCGGATCGTGCGCCGCTACCTCGGCGCTCTCTCCGTGCGCACGCGTGACGGGAAGCGCGCCCCGGCGAGTCGGAAAACGAAGGCGCGCGCTCTCTCGTCGCTGAGGACGTGGTTCCGCTGGCTTGTCGAGCAGGGGGTGATCGAAGGCTCGCCCGCGGAGGCGGTGGACGGGCCGAAGCAGGAGCGGGTTCTTCCGGATGCGCCGTCCGCCGCCGAGATCGAGCGCGCGGTGACGGACGAAACCGCGGGCACGGACGAGGTGCGGCGCGCGCGTGACGACGCGCTGCTCGAGTTGCTTTACGGCTCCGGGCTGCGCGTTGCGGAGGCGGTCGGAGCCGACCGCGGCGCGCTGGATCTCTCGCGCCGCTGGTTGCGTGTCACCGGCAAGGGGAGCAAGCAGCGAACGGCGCCGGTCGGCCGTTACGCGGCGCACGCGCTCCGGCGCTGGCTCGCGGTTCGCGGGCAGTGGGCGACAGATGCCAGCGGCGACGCGCTTTTCCTCGGTCGCCGGGGAGGACGGCTGAACGCGCGCGTTGCGTACGAGATCGTGCGCGCGCGTCTCGCCGCTGCGGGAGTTTCCCGCGGAGCCCACCCGCACGCGCTCAGGCATGCGTTCGCGACCCACATGCTCGAGAGCGGCGCCGACCTGATCTCGATCAAGGAGTTGCTCGGGCACGCGAGCCTGTCCACGACGCAACAGTACACGCACGTCACCCGCGACCACCTGAAACGCGTTTACGATGCGAAGCACCCTCGCGCGGACGCGGGCGGCGATGATCCTTGATAAGCAACGCCAACCGTCAACCACGCGCAAGGAGGACCGATGCAGGTGATCATCCAGGGCGACGGCATCAATCTGCGGGACGGATTGAAAGCCCACATCGAGAAGGAAGTATCGAAGTTGCACAGGTTCTACGATCGCCTGATGGAAGCCGACGTCGTGCTCGAGGGCAAGCTGCACCAGAAGGCCGCGAAGATCCGGTTGCAGTTGCCGCGGGAGACGCTCGTCGCATCGGATACAACCGAGTCGTTCGAAACGTCCGTCGATTCCGCCGTCAACAAGCTCACCGAGCAGTTGAAGCGCCACAAGGAGAAACTGCGTAACCACTGATGAACCAGGAAACAGAAGACAGCACCCGTCAGACCGGCCGCGTGATCGATTTCCTCGAGGTGAAGCAACTGTTCGAGGACAACGAGGAGCGGCTGCGGCTCACTCTGCTCGCCGGCGGCGACGGTCTCGCGCGCCAGATCGAGGTGAAGCACATCCACCGGCCCGGGCTCGCGCTCGCCGGCTACATCGACCTGTTCACGTTCGAGCGCGTGCAGGTGCTCGGCAACACCGAGATCAATTTCCTGCGCGGGCTGTCGGATGAACAGCGCGCCGCCTCGATCGGGCGGGTGATGGAATTCGCGATCCCGTGCCTCGTGATCACGAACGGCAACGATCCGCCGGCGGAACTTGTCGAGCAGGCGAACGCGCGCGGGATTCCCGTGTTCGGATCCCTGCACTCGACGACCGATTTCACCCACTTGCTCGGCGACTACCTCGACGACCAGTTCGCGCCGACGACGACCGTGCACGGCTCGCTCGTCGATGTGTACGGCACCGGGATGCTGTTCACCGGCCGGTCCGGGATCGGCAAGAGCGAGATCGCGCTCGACCTCGTCGAACGCGGCCACCGGCTCGTCACCGACGATATCATCCGCATCGACAAGAAGGCGGAGGGCGTCCTGATCGGGACGAGCCCGGAGCTGACACGTCACATCATGGAGGTGCGCGGGGTCGGGCTGATCGACGTGCGCCGGATGTTCGGCGTGCGCGGAATCCGAGTGCAGAAACGGATCGAGGTCGAGGTTCACCTCGAGGAGTGGGACGACAGCTTCGAGTGGGAGCGGATCGGGCTCGACTACGAGTCAACCTCGTACCTCGGCGTCGATGTCCCGCTGCTGCGGCTGCCGATCTTCCCGGGCAAAAACATCTCGATGATTGCGGAGGTGATCGCGCTCCAGATCCACCTGCGCGTGTACGGCCTCAACCCGGCCGAGGAGATGCAGCGCCGGATGAGCGAGGAGATGAACCGCCGCAAAGTGCGGAACTACCTGATCCGGGACTACGAATGACGATCGGGGCGCTGGTTGTCACGCACGGCCAGCTCGGCGAAACGCTTGTCGGAGAGGTCGAATATCTCGTCGGCCGGCAGCACCGTATCCGCGCGCTGAGCACGCTCGCAATGTCCGCGGAAGCGATCACGGAACGGGTGCGCGAGGTCGTCGGCACGGAACCGTGGATCGTGTTCACCGACACGCCGGGCACGTCGCCGACGATCCGCTCACTGGCGGCGATCAGCGACGGCCAGGCCGTAGTCACCGGCGTAAACATCGGAATGCTGCTCTCCTTCCTCATGCATCGCGGCACAGCCGATGTTCACCAACTCGCGGAACGGATGGTGCGTGACGGGCGCAGGGCGGTGGAGGTGAAATGGGCTCGCAATCCGAAACAGGGAACCTGACCGGCCTCGTCGTGCGCGTCGATGACCGGCTCATTCACGGGCAGATCCTCTACGGCTGGGCGCACGCGTGGGCCGACGAGGTCTGGCTCGCCAACGATCGCGTCGCCGGTGACGACCACGAACGCGCGCTGTACGAGGAACAGATCGCCGGGCTCGACGGCGGTGTGATCACCGTCGATCAGGCGATCGCACGCTACGGCCGGCGCGAATGCGGCGATCGCCGCTGCCTGCTCATCCTCGCCCGCTGCGATGACCTCCGACGGATCGTCGAAGCCGGCGCGAAACCGAGCGAAATCCACCTCGCGAACCTCGGCGAAGAGGAAGGGCGCGTGCGTGTCGCGGAAACGGTCGCGCTCTCCGCCGAAGACATACGCATCCTCCGTCGCCTCCGCGACGAGGGCCACACCATCTGCCTGCGCAAACTCCCGCAGTCGAAGACGAAACCGGTGCGCCTCCCTCAATGACCCCCGTCTCGGGAGGACTGATTCGTCCGCGTTATCGTGAAACAGGCCCGTCTCTCGCTCGTACCCTCCCCGGAACGCGGATGGACTGCCCCATCCGTTCCCCTTTCTCCAAGGCCTGACGGCCTTACCCGGAAACATCCCGGGCGTCGAAGCACGTCCGGGGTGTTTCTTTTTGGCCCACCGGGGCTAATTTCTTGCCGGTCCTCCTCCGTTCACGGGTGGAACAGGCGCGCGAACAGGTTGTCGCAGTCACGGAACACGCGGTAGAGGAACGCGTCGAGCGAGATCCGCCCCGCCCCCGCGAGCAGCAGCGTGAGGTAGACGAGCGCATACAGCAGCGGCAGCTCCATCTTCGCCCACGGGCCGCCGCCGTGCACGATGAACGCTGCGGTGAGCATCGCCAGCAGCAGCCCCGCCGCGGCATATCGGGTCGCGAGACCGATCAGCAGAAGCAACGAGCCCGCGAGCTCGACCAGGAGCGCGAGGTAGAGGGTGAACGCCGGCCCGAGCGCAAACGGGTCGGAGAAGGACACGCGCAGCGTTTCGAAATCGACCACCTTTCGCCACCCGTGACCCGCGATCATCATCGCCGCGATGCACAGCCGCAACACGAACACCGCCCAGTCCTTCCCACGCATCGTACGACCCTCCCGGTTCGCCGGGAACGTACGGACTGCGGCGGTGGTTTGCCGGTGACGGCCGCCGGCTCCCGGTCGCCCTCCGTGTCATCCTGAGCCGGAAGCGCCGGTCGGTTTCGGCGCACCCACTGTGTCATCCTGAACCCGAAGCGCCGGTCGGTTTCGGCGCGCAGGGTGAAGGATCTCGAGAAACGACGGTTCGGTCGCACCATTCCCGTCCGGTGGTCGAGATCCCTTCGCTTCGCTCAGGGCAGGCTCTTCACTATGCGCGGCTGGCGCCGCGCTTGTTCAGGATGACAAATGGGCGCCGGCTCAACAGCAACAGACGGCGGCGCGGATCAAGATCACTCTCTTTCGGAGTCGAGAGTTGAACCGTGCCCGCGGGGACGCCCGGCTTCGCCTGGGGCTTCGGCGAGGCCGTCCCCGCGGGCATGTCACCCATGACTCGATACTCGTTTCTCGTTACTCGTTTCTCGATGCTCGTCATTCGCAACTGATTACTGTTCCGTGTCTTCCGTGTATTCAGTGGTCTCGATGTTATCCGCGGTATCCGTGTCATCCGTGGTCGAGGCGGGGCCGTGTCATCCGCTGTCGCGGCGGACGGGGAACACGGGTTCGTGGAACAGGGAGAACCGGAGCCAGTCGTAGCCGAAGCCGAGCAGGTGCGCGTCACTCGTACGCATGCGCCGCACCCGTTTCTCATCGACGACAATCCGCCGCAGCAGCGAACTTCCGAACACGAACCGCCGGAACCGGTCGAGGTCGTAGCAGGCGAGGTGGAACATTTCCATCTGCGGCGGGGTCAGGCTGTGGGAGTCGAAAAACGGGTGCAGCGTGATCGCCTTGTATCTCTCGCCCTCCTCGTCCCAGCGGCGCACGTGCTGGTCTTCCATCCACCCGCGCACCGTCCATTTCGTGTCTTGCTCCCACCCGCGGCACACGTGCTCGTTCATCAGGAAGTAGAACGGTTCGCCGCCGGTTTCGCCCGGGCTCGCTTTCCCGACCGGGAACATCCGGCACGCCCACGGCCGATCTTCGTACACGGTGCACCCCGCCGCCGCATCGACGAACGGGCACGTCTTCGCCTCGTCATCACCCATCCGCAGGAGCACGACCGGGTGCTTCTGGCCGGCGTGGACCGGGATCACCGTGTGTCGTTCGAGGAACTCGCCACTCGTGATCCGGAGCCGGTTCTTCAGCCGGAGCACGTCGTACGGGGTGAGGAAGATGTTGACATCGCTGCAGCAGCGGTTGAAGCAGGGAACGTCCGGGTGGCAGGCGAAGCGGAACGTGTCCGTCTCCCCGAGACGGTCGTAGTCGCGGACGATCGTCTCCTTGAGGTGCGCGAAGTTGCGCGCCGCTGTCTGATCGGGCGCGTCTCCGCCGGAACGGTCCGCGGGCGCGGATGCGCGAGTGAACCGGATCATTCGCCGTCCTCCTCGACGATCAGGTTGCGCATCGCGTCCGCCGACCAGACCGGGAGCGGGCCGGTCTCACCGGTGAACGGGTCGAGCTTGTGACGGTACTGGGCGCTCGACGCGTACTGCCGCTGCATCCACTCGCCGGAGCGACGGAAGTAGCCGCAATCGTCGTTGAAGCAGACATAGATCCACGGGGAGTCGAAGCTGGCGAGCTCGGGGATCACCATTCTCACCATCGGTTCGCCGCAGTGCGGGCAGCGCTGCGGGCGCGGGCAGTCTGCAGGCGGCGGGGGCAGGTCGCGTGCGCGCGGTCGTTCGCTCATCGGGCACTCTCATCTCGCTGGGGGCGTTGTTTGTGAAACGTAGAGCAAAAGCGCGTGCCCGACAAACGAGCGGGGAGATGGCGGCGGGTGGCGCGACTTCAGCCTCCGGTCTCACAGGGTGGCCCGGGGCTTCAGCCTCGGGTTTCACAACCCGCTTGATCAACCGCGGTTGCGAGCAACCACGGGCCTGTTGCCTCATGTACCCGTGGATGCCAACCGCTTGATCATCCTTGACTGAAGTCAAGGGCAAGAGCAGTCAGTTGATCCGGGTCGTCCCTGTCCTCCGTGTCTTCAGTCGTCTCTACGTTATCCGCTGTATCCGTGTCATCCGTGGTCGAGGCCGGCCCGTCCCGGCGAGCCGAACGCGCCGCCGGCAGCTTGCGTCGCCGGTGGAAACCCGCAACCTTCGAGACGGTGCAATGAGAGTGTCCGCTCAGCTCATCGGGCACGAACGACAGGGAGCTCCATGACCTTCCTCGCGCCCGCGTTCTGGATCGGGCTCGCGCTCGCGACATTGCCGGTGCTGATCCATCTGCTCGGCCGGCGGCGCCTGCGCAGGCAGCCGTTTTCGTCGCTCGAGTTCCTGCGCCGGCTGCAGACGAAACGGATGCGTCGGCTGCGGCTGAAGCAGATCCTGCTGCTCGTGCTGCGCACGCTCGCGCTGCTCGCGCTCGCGCTGGCGTTTCTCCGCCCGGCGTTGCGCGCGGCGGGGTTCGCCGGGGCCGGGTCGAGCGCGACTGTGATCATCGTCGATGAGAGCGCGTCGATGGCCGCCCGGCGCGGGGAGGCGGAGCCGATCGAACGCGCGGTCGCAGTCGCACGCGAGATCTGGCGTGCGGGCGGCGAGCTCGGCCTCGTGTCCGCGGATGAGAGCGGCGAACGGGACATTTCCCTGCGCGACGCGGCCGGCGACCCGCCGCGCTGGCTGCAGCGGTTCGAGAGTGACGGCCGCGGCGAGACGTTTACCCCGGCGTTGCGGCGAGCCGTTCGACTGCTCGGTGAATCGCACGCCGCTTCCCGTGAGATCATCCTGCTTTCCGATTTCACGAGCGACCCGCCGGACTCGCTGCCGGTCCCGGAGAGCGTCGCGCTCCGCCGTGTCCCGCTCGCTGAAGGGTCGGCGACAAACGTCGCCGCGACCGGCGTCCGCCTCAGCCGCGCGCTCGTGCGGCCGGGCAGTTCCGGCGAACTCGAGGTGACGCTGCGCCAGTTCGGGGGGAGCGACGAGCAGCCGGTGCTGGTCACGATCTCGCTCGACGGCCGCGTCGTCGCGGAGGGCGAGGTGACGGTTCCCGAACGGGGCTCGGTCACGCATTCCTTCTCGTTCCGCGTGCCCGAGAGTGGACGTCACCCGGGCCGTGTCGAGCTCGACGCGACCGACGCGCTGTACGCCGACAACGCGCGCCATTTCGTGCTCACCGTGCCCGGGGAGCGGACGGTGCTGCTCGCGGGGGACGACCTCGGCGCGCTGCGCTATGCGGAGCTCGCGCTCAACCCCGGCGGCGTGGAATCCGCGTTCGCGGTGACTGTCCGCCCCGGCCCGTTGCGCAACGTCGCCCGGCTCGACGAATATGACGCGATCCTGTACGCCGGCGCCGCGAGCCCGACTGCGGCCGACGCGCGCCGGCTGCGACAGTATGTCGAAACCGGCGGCGGGCTGTGGCTCGTGCTCGGTGAAACCGCCGATCTCGCCGCGTGGAGCCGCACATTGCTGCCCGAGCTCGGGTTCGGCGGGGTTGTCTCCGAGGGCCGGTACGCGAAGGGCGTGCGCCGCTGGGAGACACTCGACCGCTCCCACCCCGCGCTCGCCGGCCTGTTCGAAGGCGAGGGCCGTTACGACCGGCCGCAGGTGAGCCGGGTGTACGCGTCCCGCGGCGGCGAGGGCGCGCGCGTGCTCGTGCGGCTCAGCGACGGCACCCCGTTTCTCGCCGAACGATCCGTGGAGCGCGGCCGCGTGTGGTGGACGCCTTCCGCGATCGACACCGAGTGGACCGACTGGCCGCTCGCGGGCGTGTTCGCGCCGATCGTGCAGGAGGGGATGCTCTGGCTCGCGGGCGGCGAACCGGAGGCGGCGGGTGTAGATTGTGGAGAGCCGATCCTGTGGCCGGCGCCGGGCCGGGAACGGAACGCGGGCGGTGAGGTGATCGCCCCCGGCGAGCGCCGCCTCTCCGCGCAGCCGGCGTTCGCGGGGGGACGGCCGGTGCTCGTCACGGAACAGACGTGGTGGCCGGGTCACTACGAGCTGCTGTTCGCGGGCGAACCGGCGGGCGTCGCAGCGGCGAATGTCCCGGCCGGCGAGAGCGATCTGCGCGTGCGCAACGAGGGCTGGCCGGGCGCGGAATTGACCCCGCGCGAGGATGAGACGCTCGCGGAGGCGCTCACGCGAGCGCGTGTCGGGCGGGAACTTACCCCGTGGCTGCTGCTGCTCGCGCTCGCGGCGCTCGTCGCGGAAACCCTGATCGCGCGCGAGCGGAGACAGGCGGCACCGGCACGCGAACCGGCGAGGCAGGCCGCATGAACGAGCGGAACGCGCTGAAACCTTGACTGAAGTCAAGGGCAAGCGCGCGTTTGTTGAGGCAGGCCGCATGAACGAGCGGAACGCGATGAAACGGACCCCGCCGGAGGGGGAACGCGAACGGGCGGTGCTGTGCGCGGTGAACCGTGCCGCGACTCCCGTCTGGCTCGTCGAGGACCATCTCGACGAGCTCGCGGCGCTCGCCGACACCGCCGGCGCGGATGTGATCGAACGGATCACGCAGCCGCGGATGAAACCCGACCCGGCGACATACATCGGGCGCGGCAAGGTGTCCGAAGTAACCCAGCGAGCGAAGAACCAGGGCGCGAACCTCGTCATCTTCGACGACGACCTCACGCCGGTGCAGGTGCGCAACCTCGAACAGAGGATGAAGCTGAAGGTGATCGATCGGAGCGGGCTGATCCTCGACATTTTCGCCCGCCGTGCGCGCACCCGGGAGGCGAAAGTGCAGGTCGAGCTCGCCCAGCTCGAGTACTACTACCCGCGGCTGACGCGGATGTGGACGCACCTGCGCGGGCAGCAGGGCGGGATCGGGTTCCGCGGTCCCGGCGAAACCCAGCTCGAGGTGGACCGGCGCATCGTGCAACGCCGGATCACGCAGTTGAAGAAGCAGCTCGCGAAGATCGGTCGCCAGCGAGAAACCCGCCGCCGCAGCCGCCGCCGGATACCGACAGCCGCGCTCGTCGGTTACACGAACGTCGGCAAATCCACCCTGCTCAACGCGCTCAGCGGCACCGACTCCGCGTTCGTGGAAAACCGCCTGTTCGCCACGCTCGACCCGAAATGGCGCCGCGTGGAGAGCGAAAACGGGCGCGCGTTCATCGCGATCGACACCGTCGGCTTCATCCGCAAGCTGCCCCACCACCTCGTCGCCTCGTTCCGTTCCACGCTCGAGGAGGCGAGCACCGCCGATCTGATCGTGCACGTCGCCGATCTCTCCCACCCGCTCTACGACGACCAGATCGAGCAGACGCGGCGCGTGATCGAGCAGCTCGAGTTCGAGGACAAGCCGACGCTGCTCGTGTTCAACAAGATCGACCGCGTGCAGCAGACGTCGTTCATCGAGAAGGCACGGCAGAATCACCCGGACTCGTTGTTCCTCTCGGCAACGACCGGGCTCCGTGTCTGGGAGCTGCAGAAACGTCTCGAGCGGATCCTGTTCGCGGCGGAGAAATCGCTCGCGCTCGAGGTGTCGCCCGACCAGCTCCGGCTGTTGCAGGAGTACGGCGACTCGGTGGAGCTGCGCAACAAGCAGTGGCACGAAGGGGTGATCCGGCTGACACTGGCCGGTCAGGGCGCCGATCTCGCGAACGCGCTGCGCACGATCGACCACCCGATCCCGCAGGGGTTGTGATGTCACCGATCGCGGCGGCGCGCCCCCCGCCAGCCGCCAGTCTCCCGCCGCTGGTGCGAGAGCAAGAAGGCCGCCTCGCGGCGGCCGTACATCGTCGAGATTGCAGCGAAGTGGTTCGGATTACCACGACGCCGGCGGGTTCAGGCGACGGACCGACTTGGCGGCCGGGCCCTTTTCTCCGTCAACAACCTCAAACTCGACTTCCTCGCCTTCAACGAGCTTCCGGAAGCCAGTACCGTCGATCGCGGTGTAATGGACGAACACGTCCCGCTCCCCGTCACGCTCGATGAACCCGAAGCCCTTGGCCTCGTTGAACCACTTCACACGTCCCTGCATGATCCTCTCTGCGTCGTGAAATCCGGCGCCGGCCTTTACCGATACTGACTTCGCCGGCGCTTCCTGCGTCGCAAGGTAGGAAACCCGCGCCAGAAAAGAAAAACCCGTGCTCCGAGGAGCATGGATTCGCCTCGTTCGCTCCCCGCGCCCGGAGTCGTGTCGGATGAGACCCGGCGCAGCCGGTTCGCCGCCGCGATCAACGCGAGCCCGAACCCGACTCCGCCCGCGATGTAGCCCGCGTTTGTCAGCAGCAGATCCATTTTCTGTCTCCCGTTGGCGGGCGCGATTCACGCTCGCGCCCGCGTTTCGGACAGGGAGCCTGGGGGACGCTCAGCAAGCGTCCCCGCAGCGACCGCCACCCGGCACAGTGAACGGCGGCGCAGGGTGACCGTGACGCCGCGGCCTCGGACAAGTGCTGTCCCCCTTGTCCGAACCGGTACGGTCACGGCCGCAGCCTGCAACCGCCGTACCATTTGCAGAATTACGCGTTTCGGTCGTCGGCGATGTACAACGTCACTTCCGACCAGCGGGCGTTGCGCGCGCGGGCGCGGAGCAACGCGAGCGCGAGACCGACGACACACCAGCCGCCGATCACGATCGTCACGAGCTGAAGCACGGAATCCATCTGCAACTCCCTCGCCTGCTCTTCATCGTCCGGTTATCCCGTTCGATCAGCCACGTGAACGGACCGTGACTACGTTCGCATCCGGACAGGCGAGGCGTCATTCTGAACCCGGCTTCACGCGTCTGTCCTGCGTGAAGGCGGGTGAAGAAGGTCCAGGTTATCTGAGGGTTATTTCTTGAGTTGTAGGGTACCCCAACCCTTGTCGAATCTTGACCTTCTTCACTTCGCCCGATAAACTGACATCGGGCTACGTTCAGAATGACGCTCTTGCCGGCTTCGCTATTGCTCCAGTGAGCCGAACGGATAACCGGATTTCAACATCCGCCGGCAGTATGCACACGCGCGCAGGGGAAATGGAGTGCCGCAGGTCACAGTGTGATGTGGATCACAGGGTTATCAGCGGAGTTACGGGAGAGGTTGGCTGGAACTCCGGGCCGGGCCGGGGGTTCACGCGGGCTCCAGTTCGAACCGGCCGAGGTCGGGGTCGGCGTCGAGCACACGCACCTTGAGCCGTGTGCCGGGACGAAACAGCCTGTCGCCGCCGATCTCGACGAACCCATGCAGCTCGCGATCGAAGAACACCGCGCCGAGGTCGTCGCCGAGGATCATCCCCTGCGCGCCCGTGCCTTCGATTTCCACGAACACTCCTTTCTGGATCGCGCCGACGATCATCCCCTCGAACACCTCGCCGATCTTGCGCGCGAAGTACTCGGCCTGGCGGATCTTCAGCGACGCGCGCTCGAGCTCCTGCGCCGCGCGTTCGCGTTCGCTGGAAATCTCGCAGTCGCGCTGGAGCTCGTCCCGGCGACCCGGCCCGTATTTCGTCGTCCGCTCGAGGATCGCGTTGATGATCCGGTGCACGACGAGATCCGGGTAGCGGCGGATCGGGCTCGTGAAATGCGTGTAGTTCGTGAACCCGAGCCCGAAGTGGCCGATGTTGTCGGTGTCGTACGCGGCCTTCGCCATCGCGCGCAGCGTGAGGTAGCGGATGATGTCGCGCAGCGGGTTGTTTTCGAGGCCGGCGAGCCAGTCGTTGAACGCCTTCGACGGGATGTTTTCGAGGTTGACGCGCGAAAACGGCCACTCGATGCCGAGCCCGTCGAGCTTCGCGATCAGCTCCTCGAGCTTCTCCGGTTCGGGGCGGTCGTGCACTCGATAGACGAACACGCGCGGGTTCGACTCGCGCGACCGGTGCACGAACTCGGTGACCGCGCGGTTCGCGGCGAGCATGAACTCCTCGATCAGGTGGTTGGATTCGAGCACCGGGCGGCGGCGGATTCCGCAGACTTCACCCTGCTCGTCGAACTCGATCTCGTATTCCGGGAGGTCGAGGTCGAGGCCGCCTTTTTTGAACCGCCGCGCGCGCAGATTCCGCGCGAGCGCGGCGAGATGGTGGAGCAGGCCTGCGAGGCTGTCTTTTCGCAGCGGCGGGAGCTGATCGCCCCAGCGTTCGCGGCCGCTGTCGATCAGATCCTGCGCCTGTTCGTAGGTGAGCCGCCTGCTGCTGCGGATCACGCTCCGGCACGGGCGGGCGTTGACAACCGTCCCGTCCGGCGCGAGTGTGATCAGCACCGACATCGCGCGCCGCAGCTCGCCCTCGCGCAGGCTGCAGAGGTCGGAGGAGAGCGCGTGCGGGAGCATCGGCTGGGTGCCGTGCGCGCTGTACACGCTCGTCCCGCGGGCGCGCGCCTCTTTGTCCAGCGCGGCGCCGGGGCGGACATACCAGCTCACGTCCGCGATGTGCACCCCGAGCTCGTATTTTCCCCCTTTCACCCGGCGCAAACTGAGCGCGTCGTCGAAGTCCTTCGCGCTCGCCGGGTCGATTGTGATCACGAACCGGTCGCGGAAGTCCTCGCGACGTTTCATCTCTTCGGCGGAGATCTTCCCGTCAGCGGCGTGCGCTTCCGCGAGCGCGGTTGCGGAGAAGTTCTCGCGGAACCTGTATTCGGCGAGCAGGGCGGAGAAGCGGACCTTCGGGTCGTCGCCGGGTCCGAACACGCGCACGATCCGGCCGCTCGGGACGCGCGCGTGCGTGTCGAGCTTGACCTGGACGCGGTCGTCGTGCTTCGCCCCGCGGCGCAGGTTTTCGTTGACGTGGATCGGGCCGGGCACGCGCGGGTTGTCGGGATAGACGAGCCCGCCGCGGCCGGGGAGCGTGATGAACCGGCCGACAACCGGCGTCTCGTCGCGCTCGACGACGCGCACGACGCGCCCGGTCGGACGCCCGTACCGCCCGCGCCCGGTGATCGCGACCTCGACCTGGTCGCCGTGACGCGCCCCGAGCAGGCGCGAGCGCGGGAGAAACACGTCCTCACCCGCGCCTTCCGTCTTCACGAACCCGGAGCCGGAGTTTGTCTGATCGAGCCGGCCGATCAGGTTGTCAGCGTCCTCGTCGATGTGCTGGTACCGCTTCCCCTTGATCCGGCGGAGCAGACCCTGCGCCTGCAGCTTGCGCACGATGTCGCTGATCTCGCGCTCCTCGGAGGAACTCGCGGAGAATTCGCGGGCGAGGTCGCGCACGCGGAAGCTCGCTCGCGGGCGCGCGGCGAGATAGTCACGCACTCGTCGGAACAGGGACGCTCCTTTCCTGCCGGCGCGGTCGCGTGATTGCTCGCGCGCGATCCGGTGACGCGCGCGCGTCGATGTTCTCCGTGCCATTGGTTGCTCGTACGAGAAACAGACGAGCGGCACCGCTGGATGCCGCTCGCGCTTTTCATTCGATCATGATCGCATCTCACTACAATAATAGGGGAGTGTGAGGCGGGAGGCAAAGCGGGAACGCGTCACATCCCCCGCTCCCGTGCCTGCATCGCGACGGGGGCCCGGTTCGGTTTCACCCAGATCAGGCGCGCGATGTCGCCGTCGAGCTGGATTTCGCGCCGCCCGACGCGCAGCGAGAGCTGGCCGTTCCGGCGCGTGCGCAGGCGGGTCACGGACGTGCCGGGATACGCGCCGATCTCGCCGAGCACGGTGAGCAGGTGACGGCTGCGGTTGTCCACCCGGCTGACCTGCGCACGACCCCCTTCCTGGAGACGGGTGAGCGGGATCAGCCGGTGGCTCGGGAGGCGGCCGTCCTGGCCCGGGATCGGGTCGCCGTGCGGGTCGTAACGCGGGCGGCCGAGCTTGATGTCGATCCGCTCGAGCAGCTTCTCCGACACCGTGTGCTCGAGCTGCTGCACCTCCTCGTGCACCTCGTCCCAGGAGTAGTCGAGGAACTGGACGAGGAATGTCTCGAGCAGACGGTGGCGGCGCACGAGCCGGACCGCGATCCGGCGGCCCTCGTCGGTCAGCTCCGGCGGGCGGTACCGCTGGTAACGCACCCAGCCCCGCTCACCGAGCCGGCGCAGCATCCCGGTCACCGACGGAGCCTTCACCCCGAACATCTTCGCGAGCTGGCTGGAACCGGCGCGCTCGTTGCTCGTTTCCAGACGGTAGAGCGTGAGCAGATACTCCTCCGCCGACGACGAGACTCTGGGCGTTTCCAAACTCATGATCGGTTCTTCGCTAAAGTTAGGCTTGTCGAACTTAGCATGAGCGAAGTTTTTCCCGCAACCGGATATGCGGAATTGTCAGAGTTTTCAGAGACCTGGCGGGAGCCGTGTCCGGCGTGGACTCCCTGCGATCGCGGTGGTACTTTGCCCCAACCCGAGCACAGTGCGCACGGTTATGAACATCCTTGACCGCTACATCGTCCGCGAGCAGATCGCGCCCTTCTTCATCAGCAACGCGCTGATCATGTTCATCTTCACGTTGAACCTGGCGCTGCGTATGCTCGGGCGGATTGTCGGCAAGGGGCTCGACCCGCTGCTGATTCTCGAATACTTCTTCCTCAACCTCGCGTGGATCATCACGCTCTCGGTGCCGATGAGCGTGCTCGTCGCGTGCCTGATGGGGTTCGGGCGGCTCGCCGGCGACCATGAGATCGTGTCGATGAAGGCGGCGGGGGTCGGGATCACGCGAATGATCCGCCCGGTGCTGATCGCGGCGCTGCTCGTCGGCGGCTTCTCCCTCTACTTCCAGGACCAGATCCTCCCGGAGATGAACCACCGGAACAAGCTGCTCGAGTCCTCGATCAAGCGGAAGCGGCCGAACGTGGTGATCCGCGAGGGCACGTTCACGCGCGAGATTCCGAAGCAGACGATGCTCGTGCGGGATGTGAACCCGGAGAGCGAGCGGCTGCGGGACGTGACGATTTTCGACGAGTCGAACCAGAACCAGCCGACGACGGTGATTGCGGATCACGGGCGAATGACGTTCGTCGATACGCTCGGGATGTACCAGTTCCGCCTCTACGACGGCGAGATCCATCAGACCGAGCGCGATCGGCCGGAGGTGTACGAGGTGCTGGAATACCGCGAGGCGCTGTTCCGGATCGACGCGTCCGATCACGTGCTGCAACGCAGGCAGGCGGGCTACCGCGGCGACCGTGAACTCGGACTCGCGGAGCTGAAGAAACGGGTGGACGACTTGAAATCACGACCTGACCCGAGCCGCTACAAGCGGCAGATCGACCGCTATCTTGTCGAGTATCACAAGAAGTTCGCGATCAGTTTCGCGGCGATCATCTTCGTGCTCGTCGGCGCGCCGCTCGGGATCAAGCTCACGCACGGCGGGCTCGGTGTCTCCGGGCCGCTATCCGTCGTCTTCTTCCTCCTCTACTGGTCGTTCCTGATCGGCGGTGAGGACATGGCGGACCGCGGGCTCGTGCACCCGGCGGCGGCGATGTGGGCGCCGAATGTGCTGCTCGGGCTGCTCGGCTGGGCGCTGATCTGGATGGAAACCCGCCAGCACAAGCAGCTCCGGCTCCCGTGGCAGCGGAGAGAGGAGCCGGCCGACCTCCGCGACTCCTGGTCCGAACTCTCGCGCGAACAGGTGGAACGGCTCGCGCACGCGGAGGAACGGCGCCGCGAGCGCGAAGAGGAGGACATCTCCGCACGCGACCGCACCGCCGGCGACACTCCGGGAGAGCGCTGAGATGTACCTGATCGACCGCTACGTCGCGAAACGCTTCCTCCTCTTCTTCTTCTTCGCGATCCTCGCCTCGATGACGATCTACCTGATCGTCGATCCGATCGAGAACCTCGACGATTTCCTCGACAAGGACATCGGGTGGCCGGACATCTTCCGCTACTACCTGCTGTTCATCCCGTACATCATCTACCAGACGTACCCGGTCGCGGTGCTGCTCGGGACGATGTTCTGCATCGGCGGGCTGACGACGAAAAACGAGCTGATGGCGATGACCGCGTCCGGCGTCCCGCTCCGCCGTCACCTGATCCTGCTGACAACGATCGGGCTCCTTCTCTCCGCATTCATGTTCTGGTGGGGGGAGACAATCGTCCCGGAGATGAACCGCGAACGGTACGCGATCTGGCGCCAGCAGGTGAAACAGCGCGAGGACTGGCGGCTCACCGACCAGGGCCAGGTCTATCTCCAGGACAGCCGCAACCGTGTCCTCCACCTCGACCTCTACCAGCCGAAGAGCGAGGCCGGGTACGGCGTTGACCTCTACCGGTTCGAACGCGGGCGGATCCGCGAGCGCACGACCGCGCGGTCGATGACATGGAACGGCCGGTCGTGGGTGCTGCACCGGGTGATCATCCGCGAGTTCGGCCCGGAGGGCGGCGAACAGATCAGCGAACGCGATCGGTTGCAGATCGAGCTGCACGTGATCCCCTCCGACATGGTCGAGCTGCAGGTGGAACCGGAGGAGATGAGCATGGGTGAGCTGCTCCGGTTCGTGGAGCGTATCGACCTCACCGGCGGCAATTCAGCGCGCTGGCGCGTGGACATTCACTCGAAGGTCGCGCTCCCGTTCGCGGGCGTGATCATCATCCTGTTCGGCGTGCCGGTGTCCGCTGTGCGGCGGCGCAGCGGCGTGATCTTCGGCGTCACCGTCAGCCTGCTCATCTCGTTTATCTTCTTCGGGATCATGCAGATGGGTAAGGTGTTCGGGTACAAAGAGATGATGAGCCCGCTGCTCGCCGCGTGGATCGGGAACATCGTGTTTCTCGCGATCGGGCTCGTGCTCTACTGGCGCGCGCCGCGGTGAGCGGGCGGCGGGCGCCGGGAGCACGCACGTCCGTACTCGGCGAACCATGAGCACGCGCGGGCACGAGACAGATCGAGGGGGACGCTTGCTCGCAAGCGTCCCCCTCCCGTGTCATCCTGAACCCGTAGCGCCGTCAGTTAGCGCGCCCTCCGCGTCATCCTGAACCCGTAGCGCCGGTCCGTTTCGGCGCGAAGGGTGAAGGATCTACCGGCAAGAACCGCGCGGGTGTGTGTCAAATAACCTGCGAGTGGTGTATCGGGTAGATCCTTCACCCCCGCACAAACAGACGTGCGGGGGGTTCAGGATGACAAATGGGCGCCGCCGGGATGTCGCAGGGCTCAGCGCCCCGGGCTGGAGTTCCGCGCTTGACAAGCAAGCGCGGGCACGAGGGAGGTGGTAAGCGCGGGCACGAGGGAGGTGGTAAGCGCGGGCACGAGGGAGGGGGTAAGCGCGGG
>JAANWZ010000043.1 GCA_018263585.1 Calditrichota bacterium
GAGAGGGGGTGCGTGTGCGGGCACGAGAGAGGGGGTGCGTGTGCGGGCACGAGAGAGGGGGTGCGTGTGCGGGCACGAGAGAGGGGGAATGCAAGTGCGGGCAGACGCTCTGGTAACCGGCAGATGAGGAGATTGTGACGGCACGAAACAGGCGGCGACGGGAGGAGCCCGGGCCGGGCGCGCAGATTCCCGAGCCGGGGAAGCAGTCCGACAACCCGATTGTGAACGCGTGGCGCACGTACCGGAGCTGGCGCAGGCGGCGGAAGATCCGGCGCCGGGAGCGGCGCAAGCGGATCGGCCCGGTGCGTGACTGGCTCGAGACGATCGGATCGGTGATCGTGATCGTGTTCGTGATCCGTGTCGCCGCGGTCGAGGCGTACCGGATCCCGACCGGTTCGATGGAGAACACGCTGCTCGTCGGCGACTTCCTGCTCGTGAACAAGTTCGTGTATGGAATCCGCACGCCCGACTGGCTCGGCGTGCCGTTCACCGAGATCGGCTTTTCCGTGCCGTACACGCGGCTGCCGGGGATCTCGCAGATCGAACAGGGCGACATCCTCGTGTTCCGCTACCCGCTGGACAAGCGCGTGAACTACATCAAACGCTGCGTCGCGGTCGGCGGTCAGACAGTCGAGATCCGGAACAAGCAGCTCTACGTGGACGGGAAACTCTACCCCCCGCCGGATAAGGGGCGGACATTCGTTGTCAGCGGCGACACGATCTACGTGCCGGGGGAGGGCAAAATCACCGACCCGTACATCCTCCCGCCCGACCTGCGGATGCGGCAGATCCGGCCCCCGGGCGCGGGCAACAAGGACAACTACGGTCCGGTTGCCGTCCCGGAGGGCCACCTGTTCATGATGGGCGACAACCGCGACAACTCCGCCGACAGCCGCTACTGGGGGTTTCTCGACGAGGACCTCGTGCTCGGGCGCGCGGAGATCATCTACTTCTCGTGGAACAAGCTCGCCCCGTTGAGCGAGCCGTGGGAGCTGGTCCGCTGGGGGCGGATGTTCGGGCTGATCCGGTGAGGGAACCGGGATGAAGGTCGTGCGCTGGGTGGTCGCGGTCGCCGTACTCGCGTACGTCGTGTACGGCGGCTACTACTTCCTGAGCCAGAACTCGATGGTGTTCCCGGTGTGGAACGTTCATTCGGTGCCGATCGATCCGGCCACAGTTCCCGGGCTGCATGATTTCGAGCTCAGTGATGGCAACGCGCGGGTGGACGCGTGGTACCTGACCCCGCTCGACAGTTCCGGCGCGCCGGTCACGTTCACGGGGGATTCCACGGGCGCGGCGGACGGTTCCGCGCCGCCGTATCCCGCCCCGCTGCTCGTGATCGCGCACGGGAACGCGGCGCTGATCGACGACTGGCGGGGCGATCTCGGGCCGGTTCGACAGGCCGGGGCGGGGATTCTGCTCGTCGAATACCCGGGCTACGGGCGTTCGCGGGGGCAGCCGTCGCAGAAGCGGATCGTGAACCTGTTCGCCGCCGGGTACGACTCGGTCGCCGCGTGGGGATGGGCGGACACCACGCGCGCGGCGTTCGCCGGCCGCTCGCTCGGCGGCGGGGTCGCATGCGCGCTCGCGCAGCGACGGCCGAACGACGCGCTCATCCTGCTCTCGACGTTCACCTCCGTGCGCTCGTTCGCCGCCGACTACTACCTGCCGGGGTTCCTCGTCACGAACCCGTTCGACAACCTCGCCGTGCTCGAGACATACTCGAAGCCCGTGCTGCTCGTGCACGCGCTCGACGATACGACCGTGCCATACGCCCACTCGCGGGCGCTGCACGAGACTGCGGCGAACAGCACGCTGATCACACGTGAACACGGCGGCCACAACACGCTCGAAGGCCACTGGGACGAGTTCTGGACCGAGACCGGGGTTCCGTTTCTCGTCGAAGCCGGGGTGCTCGCGGCCGAATGAGCCGCCCGCCCCGGGGTCGCCGACCCCGGGCTACACCCCGCAGCCGACGTCGCAGACATGCCCGCGGGGACCGAAGGTCACCGCGGATGATCCGAGGGGTTGCGCGCTGCGGGCGGTACACGCAGGTGCCCCTGTGACAGCGCGTCAGTTTGCGATGTCGCAGGGCTCACCGACCGGTGGATCATCCGCGGGACGGTTCGCCCTCAGTCGCCCGAGCTCGCCGTGATCCGATGCTCCTTCAATTCGCGCGCTCCGAACACGAATATCGAGCTGAGGCCGAGTCGCATTCCCTTCGCGCCGTCGAACAGCCCGGACTCCCAGCCGATGCCGAAATCGGTCTGCCAGAAGCCGAAGTGGAGGCCGAAGCCGGCGCCGAACGCGACGCCTGAGCGCCCGCCGAAGCTCATCCCGGCGCGCAGCGGTAGCACGCGCAGCCCGCGCCATTCGGCGCCGAAACCCGCGCGCGCGAACGCGTCCGCGCCGACGACATCGTTTGTCTGGAACGTGAGCCCGCCCGTCACGGAGAGCCGGCGAGTGAGCAGATATGATCCGTTGAGATGGAACAGCCGCGGCAGCGACGTGGACAGAGTTTCATCCTCACCGGCCGCCGAATCGACGGTGACGAAGTTCGAATCGACGTACGCCTGGCCGCCGTCCATCCCTTCCAGCGGCAACCCTTCGAGGTCGTAGGCGTAGATGTGACGTGTGCCGCCGGACCAGCTCATCTGGTTGACGAGATTGACAATGCTGAACCCGACCGTCGCGCGCCCGTCGAGCAGCCGTCCGCCGACGCCGAGGTCGAGCCCGACCCCGCTGCCGGCGGTCGGGTCGTCGGAGTAGAAGTCGTGGCTCTCGTCGTTGCTGAGCTGCCCGGCGCCGACGACCTCGAAGTACGCGTGGCTCGTCGTCCCTTCGTAGTCCGTCATGAAATCGCCGCGCGTTTCCGCGACGTCGAGGAACGCGTGCCCGATATAGTAGTGGAACGTCGCCCCGGCCGTAAGTTCGTCAAGCCAGTCAACTTCCCGGGCGTACTTGAAGTTCTTCGCGAAGGTAAGCCCGATGCGGGAGGTGGCGAGCATCGACGCCTTCGTCTCCTCGAACGTGCGCTGCACGCCGAGCTTCTCGATCGGGTTGCCGTTGATCGCGAGCCGGAGCAGCTCATCATCGAGGCGCGTGTCCACGCTCATGCCGACGTCGTAGGTGATCGCGACGTTGAGGTACTTCGCGGGGAAGCTGACGCCGAACGCGCGTATGAACAGGTCGCTCGTCATCGCGAGCTTGTCATCCGCGAGCTTGCCGATGATGTCCGCGCGGTCCTCGTCCGTCCAGACCTTGCCGTCCTCGAAGTACGTGTTGATGTCGTCGTTCGACCACGAGTTGTTCCCGAACCGGAACCCGAGGTTGAGCACCGGGAACGAGAAGGTGACACTCGGCTGGGAATGAAATCCGAGGAACGCCGGGTTGTAGCCGACGACCTGGACGCCGACACCTTCGGCGGCCTGGGCCATTCCCATCGACAGGTCGCGCGCCTGCACGGGCAGCATCGCTCCCGCGGGCTCAACCGCGATCACGAGCAGGGCGGCGACAGCCAGCGAGACTGCAATCTTGCGGGTAGTCATTGCTCCGCCCTCCTCACTCTTCGTCTTGTTCGTTGATCCGGTAGCTGATCTCCCCGATCACGGACACGTTGATGTAGTCCGTGCTGTGGGCGACTACATCCTGTCCCTGCGGGGTCGGATCGAGCACGAGCACCTGCCGCGTCCACACGTCCTCTTTCGCGAACAGGTCGATCTTGCGCTTCGGGATCCTGGTCAACAGGGTGTCGTAGCTGATCCCGGTCGCGCGCCCGTTATCATCCACCGGCGCCGGCCGGATGTCGAGCGCGAGCGGGAGCGTGTCCTCTTCGGCTTCGAATGTGAGCCCGTACTGCGCGAAATTGTCGCGCACAAGCCCTGCACGAGCGGACACCTCGTCCGGGAACTCACCGCCCATCAGGTACAGCTTGCCTCCGAGCGGGACATGGTTTTCCGAGTGCGTGATCAGGCGGAAGCTGACGATGTCGGTCTCGACGCTGTCGAACTTCTGCGGGCTCGGGCGCAGCGGAGTCTCGTTCGGCATGCTGAGGATGAGCGGCGACTCGATTCGATACGTGCCTGTGAGCGAGTCGTCGATCGCAATGTCCCAGGGCTCGGCGGGGACGCCGAACACGTCGTAGCCGGCTTCCGCGAGGCCGGAGAGCGTGATCCGGTCCGGCGCGATGTTGATCAGCGTCTCGAGCCCGCCGATGTTCAGCGTCTGCTCCGGTCCCTGCAGATCGCGGTGCAGCGTCGTGTTCGCGGTGTCCCCGGAGCGAGTGTTCTCCGCGAGCACGTCGATCGTCAGTCGCAGCGGCAGCCGGTACGTTTTCTCGACATCGAGCCGCAGGCTCACGTCGGCGAGCGAGATGTTGCGGCCGAAGTCCTGCTGCAGGTCGGGCTCGTCATCCCACAGCTCGAGTGTCTGCGTCCGGGTCGCGATCTCGTAGTCGAGGTAGCGGGTCACGCCGGACACACTCTCCAGCGTGATGTCGTTGACCTGGAACGTGGTGAGCACGGAGTCGCCGACCGAGATTTCCGAATAGTAGTCGGGGTCGCCTGGCGGAAGATCCCCGCTGCCGATTATCTCCACCGTGGTGATCGTCTTCAGCGCCTGGCGCTCGCCCGCTGCATCCGGCAGTTGGCGGAAACGCAGCCTGTAATCCGCGAGATTGAGAGTTCCACTCGTATCCCACTTCGCAACGCTTGAGCCCCGGCGATCGAGCTGAAATGACAGCGAGAGACTGTCATCTGTCTCCAGGTGAACGACCTGGGGAAACGTCAACACGATGTTCGTCTTCACATCGGTCTCATTGGCCACGGTCCAGTCGAGCGTGCCGGAACGCACTGTGGCCTGCTTGATCCAGATATCCTCATCGATTTCCACCGAATCCTGGTCGGTCACCGGCGGCTGCGGGCCGATCACGGCTTCCGCATAGTCGGCCTTCAGTTCGCCGACGTGCAGATCGAAGCGGAACTCGTCGTCCTCATCCGGGGTGATTGTCTGCTCGCTGCCGCCGCCGTCGAGCACGATGCGCAACCCGGCGGTGAGCGTGTCGCCGTCGAAAGTGAACACGCGGGTGATCGACTCGCCTCCTTCGATGCTGTTGTAATCAAGCACCCCGAGTGTGACGTAGTCGTTACCGTCGATCGTGCGCCGGCGCAGCGTCACCGTCAGCTCGTCGAAATCGATCTCGGTGTCGTTGTGTATCGTGAGCTCGATCTGCCCACCGACGACGCGCACGTAGCGGACGGTGTCGAGGTCGTCGAAGTTGAGCTCGCTGCGGGTGGTCGGGAACGTCCACGGCCCGCCGCCGGGCGGGATCGTGATCGGGAAGCCGTGGGGTACGGGTTCGATGCCCATGTCGTTGAGCACGCCGTCGAGCGCGACGCTCTCGGTCAGCGTCTGGTTGAGCGGAATCCGGATCGTGTCGGTCTCGACGTCATAGCTGACCGATTCGTCATTGTTCGAGGTGAGATCCTCTTCCGTCACGTAGAAGGGTTCGATCTCCTCGATCGCCTCGAGCACGAGCTCGCCGTCCTCACCGGCCTGGATGCCGCTCGAATCCTCGGCGAATTCATAGGGGCGGGCGATCAGGCTGTCGAGCCCGTAGCGCTGCTGGTTGAACGAGATAGTGAACGGCACATCCCACTGGGGCGCGCCGAGATCGGTGGGCATCGTACAGCGGAGCATGCCCAGGCTGAGCGCGACCGTGACGGCGAGCATCGCCCACCGCCGCGCTCCCGGCCGTTTCTCACCCTGCTTCATGGATTCCCTCCCGTGGTTCGGCGGACGACGAATGGCCCGGGGCGCCAGGCCCGGGTTTCATGCACCGTCATATGAGCCGCGGTTGCAAGCAACCACGGGCATGTTGCCGTATTCGGTTTCAGACCGGCGCGCGCAAAGTGTCATCCTGAACAAGCCGGCCGGGCCGTTTTCAGTTTCAGGCCGGCGCCGTGAAGGATCTCGATTGTAGACCGCAAATGTGTCATCCTGAACGAAGTGAAGGATCTCGACAGACAACGGTGATGAATTGACCGGACCGTCTGATCTCGAGATCCTTCATCCCCCCGCACAAACCAACGTGCGGGGGGTTCAGGATGACACTCCGGGCGGGCGGCCCGGGGGTGACGTGTGTCGTGCACCGGCGGATGAGCCGCGGTTGCGAGCAACCGCGGGCATACGAGCTCCATCCGCGCTGCCCGACACCCACGGACAATCATGTTCCCTCCTGCCAGTCGGACAGGTATGAGATCTGCACCTCGGTCAACTCGTCCACGGCCAGTCCCATCGAGTCGAGCTTGAGCCGTGCGACGCGATCCTCGATCTCCGCCGGCGGATCATAGACGTGCGCGTCGAGCCCGCCGCCGTTGCCCGCCATGTACGAGCTGCACAGCGCCTGCGTCGCAAAGCTCATGTCCATCACCGACGCGGGGTGTCCCTCGGCGGCGGCGAGGTTGATCAGACGGCCCTCCGCGAGCAGGAACACGCGCCGGCCGTTTTCGAGCAAATACTCGTCCACGTGCTCGCGCACGCCGCGCTGCACACTCTTCGAAATCCTGTCGAGCGCGGGGATGTCGAGCTCGACGTCGAAGTGCCCGCTGTTCGCGACGATCGCGCCGTCTTTCATCTTCTCGAAGTGTTCGGCGCGGATCACGTGTTTGTTTCCGGTGAGCGTGCAGAACAGGTCGCCGATCGGAGCGGCCTGCTCCATCGTCATCACGTGAAACCCGTCCATCGCCGCCTCGAGCGCCTTCACCGGATCGACCTCGGTGATGATCACCTTCGCGCCCATCCCGCGGCAGCGGTTCGCGAACCCACGCCCGCACCAGCCGTATCCGGCGGCGACCACGTTCTTTCCCGCGAGCAGGATGTCGGTCGCGCGGATGATCCCGTCCACCGTCGACTGGCCCGTGCCGTACCTGTTATCAAACAGGTTTTTTGTCTTCGCGTCGTTGACGGCGATCACAGGCAGCTTCAGGGCTCCGCTCCTCTCCATCGCGCGGAGCCGGATCACGCCGGTCGTCGTCTCCTCCATGCTCCCGATCATCCCGCCGATCTGGTGCTCGTACTTCTCGTGGATCAGGGTGACGAGATCGCAGCCGTCGTCCATCGTTACGTGCGGCTTGTTTTCCGCGGCGGCGCGCAGGTGCTTGTAGTAGTTCTCGTTGTCCACGCCGCGCACGGCATAGACGCGGACGTCGAAGTCGCGCACGAGGCTCGCGGCGACGTCATCCTGCGTTGAGAGCGGGTTGCTCGCGCAGAGGACGACGTCCGCGCCGCCCGCCTGGAGCGCGCGCACGAGGTTCGCCGTCTCCGCGGTCACGTGCAGGCACGCGCTCATGCGCAGGCCCTTGAGCGGCGTCGTGTTGCGGAACTCCCGGCGGATCGATTCGAGCACGGGCATGTCGTTGTCCGCCCAGCGGATGCGGCGCAGGCCCTCATCCGCGAGTTCGAGGCTGAGAATATCGCACTCGTTCGGTTTCACGTTCCTCTCCTGTTTCAGGCGCGGCGGGGCAACGTAGAACGCCGCCGCACGCGATGTCCAGCGGAAAGTTCGACTGTGCTAACTATTTCAGAGATTCTGCGAGTTCGGGCGCGAGCTTGCTCGTGTCCTCCCACGGGAACCCCTCGTTCTGGCGGCCGAAGTGGCCGTACACGGCGGTGTTCCGGTAGATCGGCCGGCGCAGGTTGAGCGTGTCGATCGCCCCGGCGGGCGTCCAGTTGAGCAGTTCACGCAACAGGTCCGAGATCTTCGCTTCCGGAAGCTCGCCGGTGCCGGCCGTGTCCACGTAGAGACTGACCGGTTCGCTCACACCGATCGCGTACGCGACCTGGATCAGGCACTTGTCGGCGAGGCCGGCGGCGACCACGTTCTTCGCCGCGTAGCGGGCGAGGTAGGCGCCGGAGCGGTCCACCTTCGTCGGGTCCTTGCCGCTGAACGCGCCGCCGCCGTGGGGTGCGTAGCCGCCGTACGTGTCCACGATCACCTTGCGGCCGGTGAGGCCGGCGTCCGCCTTCGGCCCGCCCTGCACGAACCGGCCCGTCGGGTTGATGTGCAGGATCAACTTCTTCTCGTCGTACATGTCCGCGGGGAGCACCGGCTTGATCACCTTTTCCCAGATTGCATCCTCGACCTGATCTGTCCGGACCTGCGGCGCGTGCTGTGTGGAGAGCACGACAGTGAGCACCTCGACCGGTTTGCCGTCGGCGTAGCGGATGCTGACCTGCGCCTTGCCGTCCGGGCGCAGCCACTCCAGTTCCCCAGTCTTGCGCGCGGCTGCGAGCCTGCGCATGATACGGTGGGCAAGCGAGATCGGCAGCGGCATCAGCTCGTCGGTGTCGCGGCAGGCGAACCCGAACATCATCCCCTGGTCGCCGGCGCCTGCGCGGTCCACGCCCATCGCGATGTCCGTCGCCTGCTGGTCGATCGAGGTGAGTACGCTGCACGTGTCCGCGTCAAACCCGATCTCCGAGTGGACGTAGCCGATCTCGCGAATCACATCGCGCGCGATCGTCGGGATATCGACGTAGGTCTCGGTCGTGATCTCCCCGCCGACGAGACAGAGGCCGGTGTTGACAAACGTCTCGGCGGCGACGCGCCCGAACGGGTCGTCGGTGAGGATCGCGTCGAGGATCGCGTCGCTGATCTGGTCCGCGACCTTGTCCGGGTGCCCCTCCGTGACCGATTCGCTGCTGAAGATGAAATCTCCCATGAATCGTTCTCCTGCACTGTGGATCGTTGCGTGTATGTGCGAGACTGTTGAAGTGCGAGACCGCTGAAAAAGTGATCGTGGCTTGATGAACCGCGGACCGCCGGTAACGTGTCATTCTGACGCCGCCGCAGGCGGCGGAAGAAGGTCCTGAACGCAGTGAAGGATCTCGTATGTCGACCGCCAGCGTGTCATCCTGAACGCAGTGAAGGATCTCGATTGTTGCATGTGCGTTTGCATGTCGAGATTCTTCACTTCGCTTCGCTTCGTTCAGAATGACACAGAGACTTCGCTTCGTTCAGAATGACACAGAGACTTCGCTTCGTTCAGAATGAGGCTTAACAGCCCATCAATCAATGCGAATCGCTCCGCTACGTCCCCGTTTCCCCCCGCTCGCCGAACCAGATCGGCAGATTGCTGAACCGCTGCTTCATCGCGTCGGACACGAACTCGCGCACCTCGCCTGCGGTCTCCATCGCGAGCGCTTCCCCGGCGAGCTCCGCGGCCTCCGTGAATGAGGAGGAAAGGACCAGCTTTTTCAGCTCGGGGACAAGCGACGGGCTCGTCGAGAGCTCGCCGAGCCCGAGTCCGATCAGGAGCAGTGTCGCGAGCGGCTGGCCGGCGATTTCGCCGCAGATCGAGACGGGCACGCCATGCGTCGCCCCCGCCTCCGCGGTCATCCGGATCAGCCGGAGCACGGCCGGATGGAACGGCTGGTGCAACTCCGCGACCTGCTCGTTCGCGCGATCAACGGCGAGCGTGAACTGGACGAGATCATTCGTCCCGATCGAGAAGAAATCGACCTCGATGGCGAACCGGTCCGCGAGCAGCGCCGCGGAGGGGACCTCGACCATCATCCCCGCCGGGATGTCCGCCTCGTGCGGGACCCCTTCGCGCTCGAGCTCCTCCGCGGCGCGCGCGATCATCTGCTTCGCCGCGCGCCATTCCCCGAGGTCGCTGATCATCGGGAACATCACCTGCACCGGTCCGTGCGCGCCCGCGCGCAATATCGCACGCAACTGCGGCATGATCATCTGCGGGCGGTCGAGCGCGACCCGGATCGCGCGCCAGCCCATGAACGGGTTGTCTTCGGGCGGGATGCCGGCGCCGGGGAACGCCTTGTCGCCGCCGAGGTCGAACGTGCGGATCGTCGCCGGCAGCCCGGCGAGCGCCTCGACCACTTCCCGGTACGTGCGATACTGCTCTTCCTCGTTCGGCAGCCGGCTGTGGGTAAGCACGAGGTACTCGGTGCGGAACAGGCCGACACCGTCCCCGCCGTTCGCGAGCAGCGTGCGCGCCTCGCCCGGCATCTCGATGTTGCCGTGCAGGCGGATGCGGCGGCCGTCGAGTGTTTCCGCGGGCACGTCCCGGATGTCCTTCAGCGACTCGACGAATTCGAGGTATTCCGTCTGCTTGCTCCGGTACGTCGCGAGCTCGTGCTCGTCCGGCCGGAGCACGACCTTCCCGGAGTTGCCGTTGACGACGACGATTTCGCCGGGTTTCGCCGCGGACGTGACCCGGCGCAGGCCGACCACGCTCGGCACGCCGAGAATCCGGGTGAGGATCGCGGTGTGGCTCGTTGCGCCGCCGGTGTCCGCGGCGACCGCGATGATCTTCTCCTGCGGCAGGTGGAGGATGTCGCTCGGCGTAAGTTCGGAGGCGAGCAGCACGCACGGGCTGTCCGGCACGCCCGCGAGCACCGTGTCGCGTTCCCCGTCGAGCTGCGCGAGCAGCCGGCGGCAGACATCGCGCACATCCTGCGCCCGTTCCTGAAAATAGCTGTCCTCCTGCTGCTCGAACCGGCCAGCGTACTCTTCGAGCACGGTGTACAGTGCGAAGCGGACATCGACGAGCTGGTCACGCACGAGCTCCCGCACCTTGTCGAACGCGGGCTCGTCGTCGAGGAACATCAGGTGCGTCTCGAAGATGCGCGCGACCATCTCCCCGAGGCGCCGGGAGGCGCGATCGCGCTGGCGTTCGAGGTCGGCGCGCGCGAGTGCGATCGCCTCGGCGAGGCGAGCGTGCTCGCGATCGACCTGATCCCCGCCGATTTCGACGCGCTCCACCGGGCGGCGCTCACGCGTGAGCAGAAACGCCGGACCGAGGCCGATCCCGGGCGCGACGGCCTGTCCTGTCAGCGATAGCGGTGCGTTCATGAAACGGTTCGCCGGGTTGCAGAATGGCCCGCAATATACTGTGTTCCGGGTAACGATGGGCGCGGAACAGACGCCCCGGGGCGCTCGCGGTGCGCCGGCCGGCCGCCCCGCGAGCGGGGAGTTGCTGGATCCTGTCGTGCGGACCGACCGGAAACGCTGCGTCATTCTGAACGAAGCCCGATGTCCGTGTGTCGGGCGAAGTGAAGAAGGTCCAGATAGACAGACGGTCAGGCCGTACCGGGCTCAGACTCGGACCTCCTTCACCCGCGGGCGGCACACTGACGCCGGCCGCGGGTTCAGGATGACGCTTTCGCGCACGAACGTTGCTATCATCCTGAACGCGAAGCGCCGGTTGGTTGCGGCGCGCCTCCCGTGTCATCCTGAACCCGAAGCGCCGTCAGGCGCGAAGGGTGAAGAGCCTGCCCTGAGCGAAGCGAAGGGATCTACCAGCAAGAACCGCGCGGGTGCGTGTCAAATAACCCCCGGGGAGTGTACCGCGTAGATCCTTTACTGCGCGCGGCAAACAGACGCCGCGCTTCGTTCAGGATGACACCAGTGGCGCGGCAAACGGACGCTCCGTGGGTTCAGGATGACGGTAAACCCCCCGTCGTTCCCTCGGATGCGGACCGCTACTCCTCGTAGAACTTGTTGTTTACCAACTCGACCAGCTCAGCCAGGCAGGTCTCCTCGTCCGGCCCGTCGCAGCGGATTTCGAGGCTGGCGCCCTGGCCGGCGGCGAGCATCATCACGCCGAGGATGCTCTTGCCGTTGATCACCTCGCCGTCGCGCACGATCGACACCTTCGTGTCACGGTATCGGCCCGCGATCTTCACGAAGTGCGACGCCGGGCGCGCGTGAAGACCCAGCTTGTTGCGCAGCGTGACCACCTGGCTCTTCATCGGGCGGACCGGTCCGGTGCTGGGAAACGAGGGGGATAATGTACGCCGTCACTCGCCCGAGTCTATCACGGAGCGCCCGCCGACGCAAGCGGGGGAGCGGCCGGCCGACGGCAGGCGGCGAGCGGATTGGCGGCGGGTTGCGCGGGCGGTGGAGCGAGCCGTAATCTCCTCCGCACATTTTCCCGCCCGAAACGAGACCGGAGCCGTGACGACGAACGACATCATCACCCGCGCGCGGGAGATCTTCCGCGTGGAAACGGACGCCGCAACGGAGGTGAGCGACCGGCTCAACGACACGTTCGTGCGCACCGTGCGCGCGATCCTCGACACGCCGGGCAAGGTCGTGCTCGTCGGCGCGGGCAAGAGCGGGCTGATCGCGCAGAAGATCGCCGCGACCCTGCGTTCGACCGGGATCGTCGCGCTCTTCCTCCACCCGAGCGACGCCGCGCACGGCGACCTCGGGATGGTCAGCGAGCGGGACGTGGTCATCCTGATCAGCAAGTCCGGCGAGACGGAAGAGGTGCGCGACCTGATCCCCGCGCTGCGGCGGAAGCGGGCGACGATCATCGCGATGGTCGGGGAGGAGTCGTCACGGATCGCGCGCGAGGCGGACATCTGGCTCGACGTCGGAGTCGAACGGGAAGCGTGCCCGATCGGGCTCGCGCCGACGAGTTCGACGACGGTGACGATGCTGATGGGGGATGCGCTCTCGGCCGTGCTCATGCAGTTGCGCGGGCTCACCCCGGAGGATTTCGCAATAAACCATCCCGGCGGCAGCCTCGGCAAACGGCTGCTGCTCGACGTCTCCGACCTGATGCACGGCGGCGCGAACAATCCGACCTGCGCGCCCGCCACGCCGATGTCCGAGGTGCTCGTCGAACTGACCCGGACCGCGCTCGGCGGGATCAGCGTGGTCAATGGCGACGGCCGCGTCGCGGGGATCATCACCGACGGGGACGTGCGCCGCGGGCTGCAGCGGCTCGGGAAGGGTTTCCTCGACGCCGACGCCTCCGCGGTGATGACCGCCGACCCGATCCGCGTGCACGCCCGCGACAAGGCGATCGACGCGCTCCTGCTGATGGAGAACCGGCCGAGCCAGATCATGGTGCTGCCGGTCGTCGATGACGGCGAGCACTGCGTCGGGATGCTCCGGCTCCACGACCTGATCCGCGCCGGGCTCCGGCCGAGCCGGTGAGCGTCCTCCGGCGCGCCGGCGCGTCCGGGTGTGCCACTCGCCGCGGCTGATCGAGCGGACTGCGACGTGCGGTGACGCACCACTCTTTGCCCTTGACTTCAGTCAAGGTTCACCGGAGCGCGCGGGCTTGCGATGAGGCAAAGCCCCGACTGAAGTCGGGGGCAAGGGGCGGGAGGCCGCAGGTTGCCCGACTTGCGCGCCGCGCCCGCGACTGCAGCGCACATTCAGCCGACCGTATCTGCGGGGGCCAGCGATGACAGGTCTGCGGCGGTTTTCGTGGGCGAGTACAATCGCGACGTTCATCGTCATCTTCACCGGCGGGCTCGTGCGCGTCTCAGGCGCCGGGCTCGGTTGCCCTGACTGGCCGAAGTGCTTCGGGCGCTGGCTGCCGCCGACCTCGGTCGATCAACTCCCGCCGGAGATCGACGCGAGCCTGTTCAATTTCACGCTCGCGTGGATCGAGTACGGCAACCGCGTGCTCGGGATGGTGCTCGGGCTGTTGATCGTGGTGACCGCAATCCTCGCTCTCGTGCACGCGCGCCGCCATATCAAGGTGTGGCTGCCGTCGTTGATCGCGCTCGTGCTCGTCGCCTGGCTCGGCTGGCAGGGCGGGCAGGTTGTCGCGAGCGGGCTCGAACCGGTGCTCGTCGCCGCTCACCTGCTGCTCAGCCTCGTGCTCGCGCTCGTGCTGCTGTACATGACATTGTCGCTGGAGGCGGTGCTCGATCCGGCGCGCGGCCGGGGGGCGTCGTACCCGCGCAAGCTGACGCCGTGGCTCACGGGAACGTGGGTGCTCGCACTGGTGCAGGCGGCGATCGGCACGCAACTGCGCGGCGCGCTCAAGGTGATGAGAGAAGTCGAACCGCTCGGCGGGCACAGCGAATGGATGGCCGCGGTCGGGCCGATCTCGAACGTGCACCAGATGCTCGGCGTGGTTGTCGTCGGCCTTGCGCTGCATTCGGCGGCGACGTTTCTGAAGCGTGCTGAACGGCCGGAACCACTCGCCCGGCAGGCGGCGGTTGCCCTGATCGCGGTCGCGTCCGTGCAGTTGCTGCTCGGGCTCGCGATGCTGCTGTTCGGAACGCACGCGCTCCTCCAGGTGTTTCACCTGTGGATGAGCGCGCTGCTGCTCGGGTCGCTGCTCGTGCTGCTCGTGCACCTGCGGCGCGCTCGTCCGCTCGCGCACGAAACGTAGCCCCGCAGCGCCGCCTGCGGGGGATGCCGGGAGGAGCTTATGTCGAAGGGAACGCAACTCGGCGGTTTGATCGCCGGTGCGATCGTCGCGGTCACGCTCGCCGTGTGCGCGGGGATCGTGCTCAGCGAGGCGGATCGTTCGAAGCGGGAGATCCCGGTGCTCGGCACTGTCCCGGAGTTCGAATTCACGACCCGGGACGGCAAAGAGTTCACGCGTGACGATCTGCTCGGCAGGATTTCCGTAGTCGATTTCTTCTTCACGAGCTGCGTGACCGCGTGTCCGGTGATGTCCGGCTCGATGGGGGAGCTGTACAGGGCGTTCGACGACACGGACGAAGTGCAGTTCGTCTCGATCAGCGTCCAGCCCTCGGTGGACACGCCCGCGGTGCTGCGTGCCTACGCCGAGGAGCAGGGCGTCACCGACGACCGCTGGCAGTTCCTCACCGGCCCGCTCGCGGGGGTTGTCACCCTCTCCGAGCAGGGATTCATGCTCCCCGCCGACAACCTGCCGATGGGGCACTCGACGAAGTTCGCGCTCGTGGACCGGCGGGGTCGGATTCGCGGGTACTACAACGGGATGGAGAATAAACCGATGATCAAGCTGCGCGAACAGATCATGGTTCTGCTCGAAACCGACGTTTCCGCGCGCGGGGCCGCCGCCTCCGCCGCCGCTGAACCGCCCCGAGTTTTCCGGAGACGGTTTTACGTGAGTCCAGTCGCCTGGACTGGAGTGTGTTCGTTGTCCGTTTGGCGTTGATAGTATAGCTGCTCGAACTCGGCCGGAGGGATGTATCCGATCGGTTCGAGCAGGCGGCGGTTGTTGAACCAGTCCATCCACTCCAGGGTCGCGAATTCGACGTGGTCCGCGTTGCGCCAGGGACCGCGCAACTGGATCAGATCTCCCTGTTCAAGAGCCCAATGAACGTTCCTGCCAGCGCGTCGTAGGCTGAGTTGCCGAAGCCTTGGGCAGAACCGCGTTGGCGTGGCACAGCTCAGGGTTCTACCGCTCCAGCTCCACTTGCCGCGCACGCTGGTCGCTCGTAACGCCGTCACGCACCCCGCTGTCGATCTCCCAGCGCCGAAGCCACTGCCGAAGCGTCTCGGCCGAACAGCCGAGCTTGCCCGACACCGAGACAATCGCCGCCCACTCCGACGAATA
>JAANWZ010000044.1 GCA_018263585.1 Calditrichota bacterium
GGCGACACGGAGAACGTGGAGAAATGGGACACCTGCGCCGCGCAACTCGTCGCGGAGGCGCTCGCCGTCGCCGACTCGCCGCGGTATCGGTTCCTGCTCCCGTACACGATCGCCCATGATGCGCACGGCCGGTCGATGAGCAGCCGGAACGCCGTGCACCACCTGCTCGCGCCGCACGGTCTGATCGATGGCGTGCACCGGCTGCTCGACGATGACACGGAGGCGGTCCACCTGATCGGCCGGATGATCGACGGGCTCGCGCACGCGGCGGGGGCGGAGCAGGAGCCGGACTACGAAGAGAGCGCCGCCCGCTTCGACCGCACGCTCGCGTGGGTGCTCGAGCACGGCGAGTTCGGGCCGGTCGAAATCGAGCGCAAATCGCCCAACGACTGGCCGGCGACCGGCGCGTCCCACGAGCTCGCGAACCAGCGGCAGTGGTCGTACCGGCGCGACATGGAGAAACTGCTCCAGTTCGCGGCGAAGTACCTCGCGGAAGGCGTGAAAGCGCTCCCGGAAGCCGAAACTGAGCGCTGGATCCTGCTGCCGGTCGCGCTCGACGGGCTCGCGCGTTCGCACGGTGAGGACAGCCACGTGTACCGCGACGCCGCGATGCGTTTGCTCTCCGCCGCGATCCGGCGGGAGGCGGACTGGTTCGGCGCGATCGCGGACGTCGAACGGAGCGTGAAAGTCCACCGCGGCCNCGGACTGTCGATGGCCTCGATCGCGAGCAACAACGGGCTCGCGATCAAGGCGGCCCGTTACCGGCGCGGGGTGCAGGCGGTGCTTTATTACAACCCGGACGCGCGCGCGGTCACGTTGCAGGCCGGGATGCGCAAGGACGGCTCCCCGCTGCTCAACCTCGAACGTGTCGCGAAACGGCTGCGCGCGGCGGAAATCGTGCGCCGGAAAGGCAACGGCGCGAAGCTGCCGGGCGACCTCGGCCGCGTCGGCATGTTCCAGGGCTGGTTCCTGCACCCGTCGAAACGCCTGATCAACCGCGGTTCGCCGAAGGCGCCGGACGTCGAACCGTCCGCGCTCGAATGGCCGGAGATCATCGAGCTCGTGCGCGGCGACCTCCGCCCCGACGACAGGATGCCCGACTGGTTCTGCCCGGACGACCGCTGCCTGATGGAGAAGTGCACCTTCTTCCCGCTGATGCTGCTCAACTGCAGGCTGCACCGCGAGCGCAAGCAGACAAATCCGAAACCCGGCACGCTCGGGGACCTGTTCCCCGACGAACTGAGAAAACGACCCGGAAACTAGGGACAGACCCCTGTTTTGCGTGAAGTCGAGCACAAACACGCAAGTTTGTTCCGCAAATCACGCAAAATAGGGGTCTGTCCCTAGTTTCCGCGCCGCCCGCCCACCGTTGTCCCGCGGGACCGCAGCGGGCTATACTCTCTCAGCCCGTCTCGCAAGCGCTGGTTCCGCCATGGCCCTCACACGACCGCGACGACCGCTTTTCCCGCTGATCATCTCCGCCGTCATCCTCCCCGGCGCGCTGGCCGCGCAGATGATCGAGCTGGATCCACTCCCCGAGTTGCGCGGAACGCCGCCGTCGCCAGAGGTCGGACGCGTGATCGCCGTCGACTTCCACCCCGAGGGCGGCGTCGTCCTTCTCGAAAACGCGAACCTGCGCCTGCTCCAGTACGACCGCGCCGGGAGGTTTGTCACCGAGGCCGGCGGATTCGGGTTCGAACAGGGCGGCCTCCGCGGCGCGAAGGACATCACCGCCGCCGGGTTCGAGATCTGGATCGCCGACCCGTTCGCCGGGTTCATCGCGCGCTATGACGCGTGGCTCGCGCCGCTCGACCCGTGGACCGGGGCGAGACAACGCGGCTCGGAAGTTCCGTTCGAACGTCCTGTGTCGGTGGCGCGCGCGGGCAGCGGTGACGTCGTCGTGCTCGAATCCGACCGCGCGGAGGCGCTCCTGATCGACCCGCAGGGCCGGCTCGTCGAACGGATCGGCGCGTTCGGCGAACTGCCCGAGGGGTTTATCGAACCGCGCCGGGTCGAGATCTCCCGCTCCGGGACAATCGCGGTCGCCGACCCCGGACGCGGCGCGGTGCACCTGTTCGACCGGTTCGGGTCCCCGCGCGGGCACAGGCCGTGGACCGGCGGCGGCGAAGGCCCGACCTCCATCGCGTGGATGGGCGATTCGCTCTGGGTCGGCGGAGCCGGGCGGGTCGTGCTCCTGGACGAACGCGGGCGGACGGTGCTTTCGCTCGCGCGCGACAGCGCCGGCGGGCCTGTCCGCGATCTCGCGTGCGACGGCTCCCGGCTCGCGGTCGCCGCCGGATCGACCGTGCGCCGGTTCCGCATCGTCCGCCTCCCCGGCCAGGAGTGACCGTGGCCGGACGCGGGGAGAGGAGACAGGCCGTGCTGCGCGGACAACGGGCCGGTGCGATCGCCGGACTGTCGCTCGCGATGATGCTCATTCCGTTCTCGCACGCGGCTGAAGGAGGTCCGGCTCCGATTCCGGGCTGGAGCGAAAACACGACCCTCAGCTTACCCGGACCTTCTTCACTTCACCCGGCAAACGAACGCCGGGCTGCGTTCAGAATGACGCGGAATGGCGCCCTTTTCGACGAGAAACCGCCCGCCGCCGGCAGCGAGCCGCCGGCAGCCGAACCCGGCGTGTTTTCCGGCACTGTGCCGGTTGACAGCACCGGCCGCGCGCGGCTGCCGCACCGGGCGATCGACCCGGCGACGTTCGTCGCGGTCAACTCCGCCGGCGACACGCTGTCCGCGGGCGACTACACGCTCGACGCGACCCGGGGCGTACTGCATCTGCCGGCCGGGCCGGACACGCTGCACGTGCGCTACCGGTATCTGCCCGGCGCGGAGCCGGACACGGTGCAGTTTCAGCGTCCGCTCCCGATCGCGGTCGTCGATTCGCTGCTCGCCGGCCGTGATGTTGTCTCGCTGCCGGAGCGCGAGCCGTTCGAACCGCCCGCCCGCGGGTTCGCGTCGAGCCTGCGCCGGAGCGGGCACATCACCCGCGGAGTGCGCGTCGGCACCGGCCGCGATGTCAGCCTCGAATCCGGCCTCCGTCTTTCGCTCGAGGGTCGGCTCGCGCATGACGTCGAGGTGAACGCACTGCTCGACGACCGCAACCTGCCGGTCGCGCCGGAGGGGACGAGCCGCCGTCTCGACGAGATCGACCAGGTGTACGTCGAGATCCGCACCGGCCGCGGCGAGGGCCGGTTCGGCGATTACCGGCTGCAGACCGGCGCGGGCCGATACGGCACGTTCGACCGCCGGCTCGAGGGCGGGCGCGTCTCCTGGGACGGGCCGGACCTACAGGGTACAGCCGCCGGCGCGGTCACGCGCGCCGTGTTTCACACGAACCGGTTCCGCGGCGCCGATGGCGTGCAGGGCCCGTACCGGCTCACCGGCCGTGACGGCGAGCGCGACTTCCTCGTGATCGGCGGCAGCGAGAAGGTGTGGGTGGACGGCGTGCTCCGCCAGCGCGGGGCGGCCGCCGACTACACGATCGACTACTCTCGCGGCGAGATCACGTTCACCCCGTCGTTTCCGATCAGCTCCGAGTCGCGCATCGAGGTCGATTTCGAATACTCGCCGGAGGCGTATCCGCGCAACCTGTACGCGGGCGAGGCGTCGTGGCGGCACCCGTCCGACCGGTTCCGCGCGTCCGTCGTCGTCACGCAGGAGGGGGATGACCCGGACCGGCCGTTCGGGTTCGAGATGACGCCTGCGATCGAGAATGAGCTCGCGAACGCGGGCGACCGCGAAGGCCGCGTGCTCGTCTCCGGAGCGGAGCAGGTCGAGCCCGACGAAGCCGACTACACGCGCGCGGACACGACGTGGGTGGACGGCGAAACCTACGAGATCTTCGTATTCGTCGAGCCGGACGAGCACGGCGGCCCGCGCGGCGACTGGCGCGTGCCGTTCAGCGAGCTCGGCGCCGGCGAGGGCGACTACACGCGCGAATACGACCCGCTGTTCGGCCTCTATCGCTACGAATGGGTCGGCCCCGGGCAGGGCGCGTACGTCGCGAAGCGGACGCTTCCGCTGCCGGAGCGCCGCCGTCACGCAGCAGTCTCGTTCGTCGCCGGCGAACACGACAACGTCACCCTGCACGCCGACCTCGGAGTCTCCGAGGTGGACGCGAACGTGCTCTCCGCACGTGGCGACCGCGACAACCTCGGCGTCGCGCAGCAGTACCGGCTCGAGATCACACCGTTCGGCGAAACCGACTCCCGCGCGCCGTTGCGGCTGTCCGGATCCTATCGCAACGAGCCCGGCCGCTACCGGCCCGCGACGCGCACGAAGCAGGTCGAGTTCGACCGCCGCTGGGGGCTCGATACCGCCTACGCCGCGTTCGACGAGCAGGAGGCCGAACTTCGTCTCGACGCGCGGCCGCTATCCGGGCTCAACGTTGCAGGAGGCGGCGGATACCTCGAACGAGGAGACAGACGCAACCTGCGCTACGACGCGGGCGCGTCGTACACAGGTGATCGGTTCGCCGCCGATGCGTTCGCCGAACACGTCCGCAACCGTGACGGCGCGTCCGCTGCGGAGAGCGACTGGACACGCGCGCGAGCGCAGGCGTCGGGGCGGATCGCCGGCCTGTTCGCCCCCGGAATCGATGGCGAGTGGGAACTGCGCGACGCGATCTCCGGCGACAGTTCGTTCACCGGCCACCGCTACCAGCGCGCCCGCGCGAAGCTCGGCCTGGTCCGCTGGCGCGCGCACTCCGGAGAGCTCTACTACGAGCGCCGCCGCCGTGACACGCAAACCGCGTCCGCCCGCTACGACGAGCTCTACCGCCAGCAGGGATACGGTCTGCGCTGGGATGTGCGCCCGGCGGCCGCCGCGTGGCGGACACGCGTCGAATTGAGCCATTCCGACAAGCGGTTCTCGCTCGCCGACAGCGCCGATCTGACCACCGACCTCGCGTCGATCTCCGCCGGCTACGCCCCGCTCGCCGGCGCGTTCACCGCGGAGGGAAACTACCAGCTCAGCCGCACGATCACACGCCCGAGCGCGCTGATCGCGTACACCGTGCCCGCGGGCGAGGGCGACTACATCCGCGTGGACGGTGAATACGTGTATGATCCCGAGATCGGCGACATCATCCTCCGCCCGGAACCGACCGGGGACGCGCTCCCGACCACCGACCTCTCCGCCGCGCTCAACCTCGACTGGTCGCCACACCGACTCCCCGGCGGACGCGGGCGCCGGGAAGGCTTCGGCTGGGAGGACGTTTCGCTGGTCACGCAGCTCGAGGCGCACGAGGTGACACGCTGGCCGAACCCGTCCGACATCTACCTGCTCGACCTCGCCTCGTTTCAAACCGACTCGACTGTGGAGGGAGAGCTCAGCCTCGTCCAGGACATCTACCTGTTCCGTTCGTCGCGCAACGGCAACCTGCGCCTGCGCTACCTCGCGGAGAAGCGGCTGAGCAACCTGTACCTGACCGGCGCGGAACGGTACGGGCGTGACGTGTGGAACCTGCGCGCGCGCACCCCGCTCGGGCCCGACAACGATCTTGAGCTCGAAACCGAATACGAGCGGCTCGTGAAACGCCTCTCACGGCAGGGGCGGACGGAGTGGTTCCGGATGCTGCGCGCGCGCGGGGAGGTCGGCTGGAACGCGACGCGCGCGTGGCGGTTCACGTTCGAGCTCGGCGGGCTGCTCGACCATGACATCCGCGCCGGGGAAAACGTGACCGGGCTGTCGCTGGCGCCTGGGGTGATCTTCGCCGCGCGTGACCGCGGGCGCGTGAGCGCGGATTTCGAGGCGCTCTGGGTCGAGACGAACCTCGCGCGCGTCCCGTTCGAGCTCGCGAACGGCCGCCCGAAAGGCCGCAACGGGCGGGGCAACCTGCGCGCGGAGTACCGGATCGGCGAACACCTCACCGCGCGCGCGACGTGGTCCGTCCGCCTCGACGAGGGCCGGGAACCGATCCACGTCGCCCGCGTCGAAATGAGCGCGTTCTTCTGAGTAACCGCAGCGTGCGCTTTCGAGTGGAAGAGCGGGGAGAGACCCGCCCTTCGCGTCAGTCGGCGCGCCTCGCAGTGTCATCCTGAACCCGCAGCGCCGGTCTGTTTCAGCGCGCCCCGCAGTGTCATCCTGAACCGCGCCGCCGTTTGTTCTTGTTGAAGCGGCGCGAGTGAAGGATCTACCGGCAAGAACGTCCCGGAGGTGGTATTGATATGACCGTTGGGCGGAGTATCCGGTAGATCCTTCACCCTTCGCGCCAAACAGACGCCGCTTCGGGTTCAGGATGACACAATCCGCCTTTTTTGGTCGAGATCCTCCACCCTTCGCGCCGAAACGGACCGGCGCTTCGGGTTCCGGATGACACAGGTGGGGCGCCAAACTGATCGCGCTTCGGGTTCATGATGACGCGGACGGCGCGCTGCTCTTCTGTGTTGCCCGTGCGGGCTTGCCCGCGCAGCTGAACCGACTCTGAGTGGAGCCCGGCCTGCAAGCAGGCGCGGGGCATAGGAAGCTTGTCCCACCGTGCGCGGAATACGGTCTCAAGCCGCAAGCCTCAGGTTCGCCCCCACACGGAACATGGCGGGCGCCCCGTTCCACTCCCACCGATCACGTCTCTCACCCGCTTTTGCTCGCGCGCGCGGGCCGTTATCTTTGTTCCACGATTCACATGATGGCGAAGACCCCGCCCGTCGCAGCCGCGATTTCACCGGCTGCAACCCTGGTTCCGGCGGAACGATCACCCGGGAGGGCTGCCTGTGAGCAGGCGGATTCTCGTGCTCAATCCGGGCACGACATCGACGAAAGTCGCGGTGTTCGAGGAGACGCGCGAGCTGTGGCGCGACACGATCGAGCACGACAGCGCGACGCTGCACGGGTTCGATTCAGTCGCCGTTCAGCTCGACTACCGTCACCGGCTGATCCAGGCGGCGATCCCGGCCGATCGGCGCGAGTGGACGGCCGTGGTCGGACGCGGCGGCCTGCTCCGCCCGGTCGAGGGCGGCACGTATGCGGTCAACGAGACGATGCTCACCGATGTGATCGAGGCCCGGCACGGCGAGCACGCGTCCAACCTCGGCCCGTTGCTCGCCGACCGGTTCGCGCGCGAGGTCGGCGTCGAGGCGTACGTCGTCGATCCGGTGACCACGGACGAGTTCGGCCCGCTCCCGCGGATCAGCGGCGTGCCCGGCATCGAACGCAAGTGCCGCGCGCACGCGCTCAACATCAAGGCCGTCGCCCGGCGGGTGGCGGCGGAACTCGCGATTCCGTTCGCACGGTCGCGGTTTGTCGTCGCCCACCTCGGCGGCGGGGTCTCGATCGCCGCGCTCGCGGGCGGGCGGATCGAGGACGTCAACGACGCCCTGCTCGGGATGGGCCCGTTCAGCCCGGAACGCGCCGGCGCGCTCCCGCTCCGGGGAGTGCTCGATCTTGTCCGCGACAAAGGACTCGACGAGACGAAGGCTATCTTCAGCAGGCGGAGCGGGTTCGCCGGCTACTTCGGCACCGCCGACCTGCGCGAGGTCGAGGCGATGATCGACGCCGGCAACGAGCTCGCCGCGCTCGTGTTCGAGGCGATGCTCTATCAGGTCGCGAAGGAGATCGGCGCGTGCGCGGCCGTGCTCGCGGGCGACCTGCACGGCGTGATCCTCACCGGCGGGCTCGCTCATTCGCAGCGGCTGTGCGAGCATCTCAGGCCGCGAATCGACTGGCTGCCCGGCGGCGTCCACACCCACCCCGGCGAACAGGAAATGCGCGCGCTCGCGGAAGGCGCGCTCCGTGTGCTCGAGGGCGAGGAGACTGCAAAGAGCTATTGAATTGCCGGTCGGTAGAAGGAGATTCACGCAAACCTGATTCTCGTACGTACCACGTAGGGGTGTGAGGTGAATAGCGTGCGGCTTCAGCCGCACGGGAAGGGAAATAGACGCAAACCCGATTATCGCGGCACCCCGTAGGGGTGTGAGGTGAATAGCGTGCGGCTTCAGCCGCACGGACCAGATCCAGCACAGCTTTGCGCGTCCTGTAGGGACGCCGCATCCTCGAAACCCGAGAGGCGTCAATGAAATCGTATAGGCAAACACTGGTTCACATCGTGTTCGCGACACGTCACCGTCAACCGGTTTTATCGAAAGAAAACCGCGAACGGCTGTACCGTTATATCTGGGGCATTTGCAGACAGAAAGAATGCCGTCTCCACCGCATTGGCGGATACGACGAACACGTCCACATTCTTATCAGTCTTCATCCTTCAATATCTCTCGCTAACTTCGTGCAATTGATCAAGGGGCGTTCCTCGCATTGGATAACCGACGAATCCGTATTTCCCGGGTTTGTTCGGTGGCAGCGAGGTTACTCCGCGTTCAATGTGTGTTATAAAGAGCGTTCCAGGGTAGTCGAATATATTAAGAACCAGGAAGAGCATCATCATTCTGTCTCGTTTTTGGAAGAATACAGGGATCTGTTGGAGGACGCGGGCTTTGAGATGGACGAACGTTACCTTCCGTAGCGCCGCCCCTACAGGGCGGGGGATCGATGGTTATTCCGATTCGTGTGGCTGAAGCCACACGCTATCTATCTAAAGCCCGTACGGGGCTGGCGAAGATATACGCAAACCTGATTCTCGTACCCGCCCCGTAGTGGTGTGCGGTTAATCGCGTGTGGCTTCAGCCGCACGGGAAGGGAAATAGACGCAAACCCGTTATTGTACTTCGCGGAAGGAAAATGTGAATGGATCAAACCCGTAGATACGGCGACGGCGCGAAATCGAACAAACTCCTCCAGTTCGGCAACGAGGCGATCGCGCACGGCGCGCGCGAGGCGGGCTGCTACTTCGCCGCCGCCTATCCCGGCACGCCTTCCACCGAGATCCTCGAGATCTTCCGCACCTTCCCCGGCATCTTCGCGAAGTGGTCGCCGAACGAGAAGGTCGCGGTCGAGGTCGGGATCGGTTCGTCGCTCACCGGCACGCGCACGATGGTGACGATGAAACACGTCGGCGTGAACGTCGCGATGGACCCGCTGATGACGTTCACCTACACCGGTGTCGTCGGCGGGTTCGTGCTCGTCGCAGCGGACGACCCGGCGATGCACTCGTCCCAGAACGAGCAGGACAGCCGCGTGCTCGCGAAGTTCATGAAGGCGCCCGTGTTCGACCCCGCGACCAGCCAGCAGGCGCACGATTTCACGAAACTCGCGTTCGACGTCTCCGAGCGGTTCAACACGCCGGTGATGGTGCGGGAAACGACCCGGATCGCGCACGCGAAAGGGCTCGTCGAACTCGGGGAATGGGCCGAGCCGGTGCGCGGCGAGCGGATGAAGCGCGACATCGAGCGGTTCGTGATGATGCCCAATTTCGCGCGCCCGCGCCATCCGTTCGTGGAAGAACGCTCGCTGAAGCTGCTCGATTTTTCCAACGAGTGGGAGGGCAACCGTCTCGAGCTGAATGACCGCCGAATCGGGTTCATCACTGCCGGCGTCGCCACGAACTACATCGAGGAGCTGATGCCGGACGCGTCCTACCTCAGGGTCGGGCTCGCGTGGCCGTTCCCGGTGGAAAAGGCGCGCGCGCTCGTGGAGCACTGCGACCGCGTGCTCGTCGTCGAGGAGCTCGAACCGTTCATGGAGGAGGAGGCGAAGATCGCCGGGCTCCCGGTCGAGGGCAAGGCGTACTTCCCGCGCGTCGGCGAGTTCGACCTCGACGCCGTCGCCGCCGGGTTGAAGAAGGCCGGCCTGCTTGATGAGACGTTCGCGATGCCGGAACCGGCGGAAGTTGTTGCGCGCCCGCCGGTTCTCTGCGCCGGCTGCCCGCACCGCGGCATCTACATGGCGCTGCGCAAGATCAACGCGGACGTCTATGGCGACATCGGCTGCTACACGCTCGCCGCGCTCCCGCCGCTCGAAACGATGCACACCTGCTTCTGCATGGGCGCCTCGATCGGGAACGCGATCGGCGCGAAGCTGACGGAAACGAAGCCCCGCCACCCGACAGTCGCAGTGATCGGCGACTCCACATTCTACCACGGCGGCATCACCGGCCTGCTCGACGTGGTCACGAGCCGGGCGAACATCACGGTCGTGATCGTGGACAACAGCATCACCGCGATGACGGGTGGGCAGCATCACCCGGGCACCGACCGCGACCTGATGGGCAACGAGGCGAAGCATGTCCCGATCGAGCAGGTGGTGAAAGGTCTCGGTGTGGAAAAACTGATCGTGCTCGACACCTATGACTACCAGAACGCGGTCGATCAACTGAGGTCGGCGGTGCGGTTCGAGGGGCCGGCGGTAGTGATCGCACGACGGCCGTGCGCGCTGTTCCCGACCAAGATCAAGCCGGAGCCGTACGCCGTCATCGAGCACGCGTGCACCGGCTGCGGCAACTGCTTCCGCATCGGCTGCCCCGCGATTTTCGATTCCGGAAAGAAGACGGAACGCGGGCTCGCGATCGCGACGATCGATGCGGACGCCTGCACCGGCTGCACGCTCTGCGAACAGGTGTGCAAGGACGATGCGATCTTCCCGCTCGCCGAATTGAACAAGAAGCGGGAGCAGGAGGTGCAGGTATGAGCGAAGTCGTCAACGTGCTCATCGTCGGCGTCGGCGGCCAGGGGGTCGTGCTCGCCTCGAACATCCTCTGCGAGGTCGCGGTGCGCGCCGGGCTGGACGTGAAGAAATCCGAGATCCACGGGATGAGCCAGCGCGGCGGGGTCGTCACCAGCCACGTCCGCTTCGGCGAACGCGTGCTCAGCCCGCTGATCATGCACGGCCGCGCCGATGTCGTGCTCGGGTTCGAAGCGGCGGAGGCGCTCCGGTTCGCGCACGAAGTCCGCGACGGCGGCCTGCTCCTCTCCTCGACGCAGAAGATCCCGCCGCCGACCGGACCGGTGAAGAAGAAACAGAAGCGCCCGCGCTACCCGCAAACCCCGCTCTCCGACGCGAAACAGGTCTGCCGCGGGCGCGTCGTTCCCGTCGAAGCCGACCGGATCGCCGCCGAACTCGGCAACCCGCGGCTCACGAACACGATCCTGCTCGGCGCGCTCTCCACCGGGCTCGCGATCGACGACGCACTCTGGACCGACACGATCCGGCAGATGGTGCCGTCGAAGACGGTCGAGCTCAACCTCGCCGCGTTCGCGCGCGGAAAAGAGGTCGCGCTCAGCGAGCGCCAGCCCGCGTGATCCGGCGGTCGCACGTTGCGGGCTGCGGGCGGCGGGCACACACAACCCTTGCCCTTGACTTTAGTCAAGGATAATCAAGAGTTTGGTCCACAACCGATGCCCTTGACTTTAGTCAAGGATAGTCAGGAGGTTGGTCCGGGAGCGCTTGCGAAGATCCGGTTATGCAGTTAGCTCAGCCACGTGTATGGACCGGACTCTGAAGCACATTCGCGCAGCAGAGGCGTCATTCTGAACCCGGCTTCACGCGTCTGTCTGCGTGAAGACGGGTGAAGAAGGTCCAGCCTATCCGAGGGTTATGTCACGAGTTTCATTGTATCGTCCACCCTTGTCGAACCTGGACCTTCTTCCCTCAGCCCGACAAACGGACGTCGGGCTTCGGTCAGAATGACCCCTTTGCCACCCGCGATATTGGTCCCGGCTGAGCCAAAGGGATAACCGGGTGCGACCGAGCCGGGTGGGCCGGGCTCGCCCCGGGTTTCACGCTACGCCATGTGCCCCTGTGACTGCGTGCAGCGATGTCGCAGGGTTCATTCACCGGTGGATGAGCCGCGGTGACCTTCGGTCCCCGCGGGCATGCAGTTGTCACGTACGATGTGATCAGCCGCGCGGGCGACACTGATTGAGCCCGCACAGGCGGCACTAATCGCCCCCGTACAGGCCGTGCCGAGTTGGCGGGTTGCTACAGTCAGAATTCGTGAACCCGCCGGGAGAGTAGTATTTTTGTACATGGGGCGTTATACTCCGGAGAGGCGACCGAGGCGATAAGATCGATGTCGATCACAGGCCTCCACCTGCTGCTCTCCTACCAGTGCACGAACGAGTGCGACCACTGCTTCGTGTATTCGTCCCCGTCCGCGCGCGGGACGATGAGCCTGCGCTTCGCCCGGAACGCGATCCACCAGGCGCAGGACGTGAAGGGGATGGAGGAGATCTGGTTCGAGGGCGGGGAGCCGTTCCTTCTCTACCCGGTGCTGATGAACGCGGCCTGGTACGCGGCGATGGTCGGGTTCCGGATCGGGATTGTCACGAACGGCTATTTCGCGACGACGGTCGAGGACGCGATGGAGTGGCTGCGACCGCTCGTCGAGTTGCCCGAGATCGCGTTGTCCGTCAGCGAGGACGTGTACCACGGCAGCGACGAGGGTGACAACCCTGCCGCCCGCACCCGCGAGGCCGCCCGCCGGCTCGGCATCGAGGCGGATGCGGTCTCGATCGAACAGCCGTGCGGAGTGGTGATCGAGCACGAGAAGGGGGAGCCGATCCTCGGCGGCGGGGTGCGGTTCCGCGGGCGCGCGGCGGACAGGCTCGCGGATGACCCGTCGTTGCCGCGGAAGCCGTGGCACGAGTTCACCGAATGCCCGGACGAGGACTGGGACCGTGTCGGCCGGCTCCACCTCGACGGCTACGGCAACGTGTTCGCCTGCCAGGGAGTCGTGATCGGAAACCTGGACGCGCGCACGCTGCGCGAGATCGTGCGCGAATACGAGCCCGACACGCACCCGATCATCGGCCCGCTCAAGCGCGGCGGCCCCGCCGAGCTCGTACGTCACTACGACCTGCCGCTGAAGGGCGAATACCTCGACGCGTGCCAGTTGTGCTTCCTCGCACGCCGGGCGCTGCGGGAAAGACGTCCGGACCTGCTCGCCCCGCCGGTGGTTTATGGAGAAGACCCCGGCGACGCCTCACAGGGTGAACAGGACTGACGCGCGCAGCGTCAGCCCGGTCGCCTTCACCGTCGCCTCGTACCCGTCGTCCCCGTCATCCTCCGCGAGCACCGTCTGCGCGGGATACCACGCATATCCGGCCCTGATCTGCACCGCGAGATCGGGCGTGATCAGCGTCTCGAGGCCGGTGGCGAACGTGAACCCGTGCACCGCTTCCGTGTGCGTGTCCCCGTTCTCGTCCTCGATGCCCGGGAAGCTGACCGCGAGGATCCCGTAGCGCGCGGATGCGAGCAGCGCGAACCGGCGGAACCACAGCTTCTTCATCACGCCGATGTTGCCGCCGAACGTGAGCGTGTGCGGCACAGCGAGCAGCCCGCCTTCCGCGACCGTGTACAGCTCGGAGACGCCGGTGAGTGCGGCGACATTGTACTCCGCGCCCGCGGCGAGCCATAACCGCGACGCGCTCCCGTCGTCCGGCAGCTCGACGTCCTCGTCATGCTCGCCGGGGATCAGCCGGGGATGTCGCCGGAACGCGTCGAACCCGCTCGTCTCGACCGGGATCGCCCCGAGCACCGGCATCAGGTTGAACCCGAACCGGGCATCTTCGATCACCTGGTCGGAGTAAGTGACATCCCAGCCGCCGATCAGCACCTGCACCTCGGATCGCTCGTCGCCGACCGCGCGCACCTTGCCGAACGCGAGCATCCGTGACCCGGCCGCGGTCGGGTCGCTCGCCGACCACACCTTGTAGCGGCGGTCGAGCTGCACGCCGAGGTCCGCGCCGCGGTTGAACGTGAACCGGTTCACCCCGGGCTTCGTCACGATCGCCTTGATCGAAAACTCGTCCATCGCGCGCACGTTCGTGCGCAACTGCTCGATCACGCCGTCCGCGCGGTCCTCGAACTGGTCGCGGATCTGCCTGTGCGTCGGCTTGTGATGTTTGCCGTGCGAAGTTGTGAACACATCGAGGTCGGGGATCGCGCCGAGCAGCGCCCCGATTGCACTCGTGGACCCGTGCACCTTGCCCACCCGCTCGCCGTCGTGCGTGCGGAAGATCTCGAGCTCCACCTCGATCTCCCACGTGTTGTCCTCGAACAGACACCGTGTCATTCGCGGCACGAACGCGTAGCCGTTCTCCACGATCTGCTTCAGATCGGCGAGTGTGATCGGCGCCTCGCCGTAGCGCCCGCCGGTTTCGACCCGCTTCTGCTTGATCTCCTGCGCGTGCGCGAGCAGGTAGTCGTTCGCGTTCGCGAGGAAGTCGCCGAGGTCGGACTCGGCGGGCATCTCGTAGAACGCGAAGCGCGGGAAGTTGAACACGAGTTCGCGCAGCAACCGGTGCTCGAAGTAGCCGCGGTCGGCGCGGGTCATCTGGCTCGTCGATGACCCGTACTGGACCGGGAACACGAACAACTGCTTCTTCACCGACTGCTTGAGCGCGGCGCCGGCCGGTTCACCGGCCGACGTGTCCGCCGGCTCCCCGGCCGGCAGGGAAGAGGCCGCCGTCAACACGGCGGCGAACACGATCACGAGCAAACGGGAGTTCATCGCGTCCCGGTCGGTTGCGTTCACCTGTCGCGGCAAATCTAATGCAATCGGCGGGCCGGTCACGGAGCCCGCGAGCACGAGTCCCGGCGACCGGCGGGCGCACGACTCTCCGCGCCCGATAGAACGATCCCGCGCGCCCGGTTCAGAAAAAGCTAAAGCAGGCGTGCAATCTGCCGATAGGGAGGACGGAGGGGGGAACCGCGCCGGCAGCGCGCGCGATCCCCCGTGACCCGGCGGCGCCCGCCGGTTCGATTGCATAGCGCGCTCCGGTACGGCGCGCACGCCCGCGACCGGACAGCTTCGACGGAGGCCTTGATGAAACGACGGAGAGGGCGGCCCGGCAGACGCAACCTGCCCCGTCCGCTGAACCGGGCGGGTTCGTTGCCGGTCAACATGGTACCACCGATGGACGATTCCCGCCTGATCAACGAGCGCGAACTGATACGCGCGCCGGGCCTTGGCCCCGCGGAAGTCCGCGTGACCGCGCCCGTTCCGACACGACGCGCGACCCGGCCGGCGGGCTCTCGGTGAACTGACAGGCGGAATGAACTGGCACGTGCGCACATGCCCGCGGGGACGGCCCGAAGGGCGTCACCGCGGCTGAACCGACGGTGTGGGCTTGCCTGCGCAGTCACGTTCCGCGCTTGACAAGCAAGCGCGGGCACGAGGACGCACGTGAGACCCGAGGCTGAAGCCCGCCGCACAGAGACGCGCTGTCACAGGGGCACGTGAAAGACCAACTACCGGATCACGATCCTCCGGACCAGTCACCGCCGGATCACGCGCCCCCGGATCACTCGCCGCCTCCGACATAAACCCGCAGTCCCCCTTCCAGCGACGCTCCGCCGATCAGGAACTCACCGTCCCACGCGTAGAAATTCGCGTTGTACGGCACCCACGCGTAGTTGAGGCTGACGAACCACTCCATGCTCCGCTGCTCTTTGCTCGCGAGCTGGAGGCCGGTGCCGACGACGACTCCGAATCCGGAGCCGGTCTCCTCGTAGGTCTCAAACTCACGTATCGTTCGCCCGCCGTTGTCCTCTTCGAATTCGAACCGGAATTCGAGCCGGGAACGGAACCGCACGTACTCGAAGCCGGCGGTGAAATACCACAGCGGGAGCGGCTCGAACGGCGTCCAGTCGAGCGCGAGACGGGTGCTCGACTGCCGCCATTCCGTGGACTGCTTCTGCAGGTACTGCCCTGTGGTGTCGTTCGGGTCGGGGTATCCCTGCAGCTCCGCCGCCTTCGGCAGTCCCCAGAACAGGTCGAGGTGGGTGAGGAAGTGGAAGTTGTGCCGGTAGCCGATCACGAGTTTCGCGCCGGGCATCTGCGTGTTCTCCCAGCCGAGACCGAGCCGCTCCTCCGCCGTGTCCCGCCGGTTTGTCACAAGTCCGTAGGCGTTGCGCCGCTCGACGCTGAACCTCATCCGCCCGTCACTCGTGATCACATCCCCGCTGCCGTTCAGCTCGAACATGCTGATCCCGCCGCCGATGAACCAGCCCTCCGGTTGTGAGCGCTGGGCGGCGGATGTTGTCGGCGCGGCGACAACCCCGGCGAGCAGTACACCGGCGATCAGGAGGAGACGTCGGTTCATGGTGTTTCCCGTCACGATGCGGTTGCGGCTCACAGGGCGCCCTCGTCGATCTCGACCCACACCGGGCAGTGGTCGGAGCCGATCACGTGCTGCGTGATCGATGCGGACCTGACCGCCGGGCGCAGGCTTCCCGAGACGAAATGGTAGTCGATGCGCCAGCCGATGTCCCGTTCGCGGGCGCGCGTGCGCAGATCCCACCAGCTGTAGTGGCCGCCGCCGCTTGTGAACATTCGGAATGTATCGACCCAGCCGGCCGCGACCCAGCGGTCCATCCACGCGCGTTCGACCGGGAGGAACCCGGACGTGTTCTCGTTCTCCTTCGGGCGCGCGAGGTCGATTTCCTTGTGCGCGGTGTTGTAGTCGCCGCTCACGATGATGTGCCGGCCCTGCGCCTTCAGTCTCTCGAAATGCGCGAGCGTGTGCTCGTAAAAGTCCAGCTTGTACTGCAGGCGCTGCTCGCTCTGCTTGCCGTTCGGGAAGTAGATGTTCGCGATCAGCAGCCTGCCGCCGAGGTGTTCGCTGATCAGGACCCGGCCTTCGCTGTCGAAGCGGTCACGGTCGCCGAACCCGATCTGAACGTTGTCCGGCTCCGTCCTGGTGAACGTGGCGACGCCGCTGTATCCCTTCCGCTCGGCCTGCGCGAACGCACTGTGGTAGCCGAGCGGATTGACCTGTTCGCCGGTCAGTTGCTCCGGCCACGCCTTCGTCTCCTGCACGAGCACGAGATCCGCGCCGGCGGAGCTGAACCAGTCGCGGAAGGTCTTCTTCCACACGGCGCGGTAGCCGTTCACATTCCACGAGGCGATCCGCATTGTTCGCAGTTCGGCTCTGTTGGTTGACCTCTGCTGCGGGCCGGGAACATCCGGGCGCGGACTCCGTGAACCTGTCGGACGGCCGCCGCTTGACCTCTGTTTACGCCGTGCTTACGTTGACCGGGACGCAAACGGGACGCTGCGATGGCGACGAAGAAGAAACGGTACAAGTCGAAGGATCCGAAGCCGGACTGGGTTCGCGCCAACGACTACAAGCGGATCCGCGGCGGGAGCTACATCGTCCGGCGGAACGAACACGGCGCCGCAACGTACGTTGTCGGCAAAGCGACCCGCAAGCTTTCCACCCCCGTCGAGGTGGAGTACGCGCTCAAGCAGGGGCAGATGGTCGCGGTCTGGGCGGGCAAGTACTTCCGGTACGTGCGTGTCACCCCGGATGTCGGGCGCGAAATCCTCGATTTGATCTGGGAGCAGGAGGAGCGGCGCGGCGTCGAGCGACCCGAAATGAGCGACTACGACAAGGAGTCGTTCGACATCTGAGTGGAACAGACGGTTTCCCATCCGCCGCCGGGAGGATTCCGGCGGTTTTCTGCTTGCGGCTCAGATTCCGACAGCGGGACCGACAGAAATGACCTCGCCCCCGACCGCGCTCTCGATCCTGACGAGCCTCCAGGCGTCGCCGGAAGCCGTCGTGCGCTCGCTGATGTCGCTGCGCCGCACGGACGTGCCGATCCTCTACCTGCACGGCGCCGGCGACGAGCCGCCGCGCGGGCCGGATGTGACCGCGGTCGAAACCGAGGCGACCACGCTCGGCGGGATGATCGAACTCGCCCGTCACGCCGAACCCGCCGGCCTCTATATCTGGATCCCGCCGGGCGTGGAGGTCGATGCCGATGGGCTCGCGCCGTTTCTCGACACACACCGCGCCGACCCCGACGCGTCGCTGATCGTATCCGACTACCGCACGGACGGCCGCACCGTCGCGATCCATCCGTTGACCGACGATCTCACCGAGCGCGAGGATTTCGGCGCGGTGTGGGCGATTCCGGGCCGGTTCCTCGAGCGGATCGGCGGCGCAGACCCGTCGCTCCGCTTCGCCACCTTCTACGACCTGCGGCTGAAGCTGATGGAACACGGGCATCTCGCCCGCATCGACCGTCCGACGCACACCGTGCAGCCTGTGCAACGCGACGAGACCGCCCGCGCCGACCTGCTCTTCTACCCCGGCGGCGGAGCGTACGGCGGGTTCAGCTACCTGTTCCTCGACGAGGCGGAAGAGCGGGAGATCGAGCAGGTGTTCGAACGCTGCCTGAAACGGCGCGGCGCGTTCCTCGAACCGCGTGGAAACGACGCGCCCCGCTCCCCGCTCGCCGGCGGCGACCCGATCGCGACCGTAGTCATCCCCGTGCACAACCGCGCCCGCCTGCTCCCGCGTGCGCTCGACTCCGTGCTCGCGAACACACTCAGCGAGTTCGAGGTGATCGTCGTCGATAACGCGTCCCGGGACGAGAGTCGCGCGGTCGCGGAAGCGTACGCGGAGAAGGACCCGCGCATTCGCGTGCTCGCGAGCGATGTGAACCTGATCGCGCGCGCGTTGAACATGGGCGTGCGCGCGGCGCGGGGCCGGTACATCGCGCAGCTCGACAGCGACGACGAGTACGTGCCGCACACGCTGCGCGCGATCGTAGATCACCTCGAGGCGAACCCGCCGTGCGCGCTCGCGATCAGCTACTACGAATTGATGGACGAAGCCGGGCGCACGCTCGACGAGTTCGGCGTGATCAAGCACCTCGAGTACAATCTGAACAACATCCTCCGCGTCGATGGCGCCGGCGCGCTCCGCTGCTGGAGCCGGGCCGTAATCGAGGAAATGGGCGGGTTCAACGAAACCGACTTTCCCAACTACGGCGAAGACTACGATCTCGTGCTCAGAGTCTCCGAGAAGTACCGCGTGGATCGTGTGCAGAAGGTCCTCTATCGCTACCGCCGCCATCCCGGCAATACGGACGCGCTGCGTGAACCGTACGACAAGATCCGGGCGAAGACGTTCGCCCGCACGCGCGCAATCGCACGTCGCCGGAAACTGAACAGCGTCGCGGTTTGATGGCCCGCCCCGCGTACATCCTCGGGGTCGATGCCGGCGCGACCCGGTCACGGTTTCTGCTCGCGAGGTTTGACAGCGAAGAGGTCGGCCGCGAGCAGGGCCCGGCGTTCAACCTGCGCCAGTCCGCGCCCCGGGAGTTGCGCGCGCTCGTCGATCGCTACGCCCGCGAACTGCTCGCCGCGGCCGAAGTTGACAGCATCAACCTGCGCGCGATCGCGATCGGCGCCGCCGGCGCCGGCACAACAGGCGAGCGCGATCAGATCCGCGAGCTCGTCCAGTCACGCTATCCCCATTCGCACGTGTACGTGCACCACGACGCGTTCATCGCGCATCACGGCGCGCTCGGCGGCGGGACGGGCGTGATCGTGATCGCCGGCACCGGCTCGATCGCGTACGGGCGCAGCGACGACGGCCGCGAAGCGCGCGCCGGCGGCTGGGGCTGGCTGCTCGGCGACGAGGGCGGCGGCTGGTGGATCGGACGCGAACTGATCCGCGCGGCGCTCGCTGCATGGGAAGGCTCCGGGCCGGACACCTCGCTTGCCGAATTGCTGTGCGACAGGTTCGATTTGGACGACGCGTACGCGGTCATCCCGCGCCTCTACGGCGGCGAGCTGGAACGAAGACAGTTCACCGCGCTCGCGCAGCCCGCGGCCGAACACGCCCGCGCCGGCGACGAGGTCGCGGTCACGCTGTTCACGAGAGCGGGCCGTGAACTCGGCGCGCTCGCCGTCCGCGCCGCGCGCAAACTCGAGATCCCGCCCGGCGCGTTGACCGTCGCGATGCTCGGCGGAGTCGCGGAAGGCGCCGCCGACCTGCTCGAGCCGGGCGTGCGCGAGGCGCTGGACGAGTTCGCGCTGCGTGACCCCGGCCCGGAAACGCGACCCCGGCTCGTGCAACCCGAGGCGGACGCCGTCACCGGCGCGGTGAACTGGGCGCGCGACCGTTTGCTCAAGCGGTCGTTCGCGTGAGCTTCCAGCTCGTGCCCGCGTTTGCTTGCAATCGCGGACCTGATCTCGTGCCCGCGTTTGCTTGCAAAACGCGGCTCGGAGACGTGCCCCTGTGACAGGCCGGCGAAGCCGGGATGTCGCAGGGCTCATCGACCGGAGGATCAGCCGCGCGGGCAAGCCCGCACGGGCAGGACGGGTTGTTTGTACATCACCGGTTGATCAGCCGCTGTGACGGCCTGCGGCCCGTCCCCGCGGGCATGAGGCGGCCACGCAAGGCCCGGTCCCGCACTTGCAAGCAAGCGCGCAGGCTGTTGACAAAGTGCGGGTGGGCCGGCAGCGACCAATCCGAGACGGAACACACGCTATGAAACTCGCGAACAGAATCCAGCACATCCCACCGTACCTGTTCGCCGGTCTCGAACGGAAGGCCGCGGATTTGCGCGCGCGCGGCGTCGATCTGATCGACCTCGGGATCGCCGACCCCGACCTGCCGCCGGTGACCGCGTTGAAGCGTGCGGTCGCGCGTCATCTCGACGACCCGGACGCGCACCGCTACCCGACGAGCCGCGGCGATCCGGAGGTGAGGGACGCGATCGCGCGCTGGTTTCACGGCCGGTTCGATGTATCGCTCGACCCGGAGACCGAGATCTGCGTCACGATCGGCGCGAAGGAGGGACTCGCGAATCTCGCGCGCGCGTTCGCAGAACCGGGCACGGTCGTCGCGGCCACCGAACCGGGCTATCCGGTCTATGCGAACGCGGGCGCGATCCTCAACGGCGCGGAGTTTCGTCCGCTCCCGCTCACCCCGGCGCGCGAGTTCCTCCCCGACCTCGAGCGGGCCGCCGGCGCACGCCTGCTCTACCTCAACTTTCCGAACAACCCGACCGGTGCGGTTGCGCCGGAGCCGTTCTACGAGGACGTCGCCGTGTTCGCGGACGCGCACCCGGACACGCTCGTCGTGATGGATGCGGCGTACGCGGAGCTCAGTTTCGCCCCGCCCCGGCCGCCGTCCGCCCTGCGCTTCACCCGCCGCGCGCTCGAGTTCCACAGCCTCTCGAAGATGATGAACGTGACCGGCTACCGGATCGGGTTCGCCGCCGGCAACGCGGATGCGATCGCCGCGCTCGTGAACGTGAAAACCCAGCTGGACAGCGGCGCGCCGGTGTTCATCCAGCGCGCGATGGCGGACGCGCTCGCGCTCTACGACGGCCCGGAACCGCCGGAGCAGGCGCGGCGTTCGCACCTCGAATACGGGCGCCGCAAGCGGGCGCTCGAAGACGGGCTCGTGCACGCGCCCGGTGTGCGCGACGTCTATCCGAGTCCGGCGACGTTTTTCGTGTGGGCGAGCGTGGACGACGACGTCGGGTTTGTCGAACGGGCGCTGGAGCGGGGTGTGATCCTCACGCCGGGGCGCGGGTTCGGGGAAACGGGCGCGGGGTTCGTGCGCGCGGCCGTGACCACATCCCGCGAACGGATCGAACGCGCGCTCGCACGGCTCGCCGGCGGCCCGGGTGGCGGATGAGCCAATCGGTGATTGCGAGCGGGTCGGATCCGCGGTGACGCCGTTCGGGACGTCCCCGCGGGCATGTGTCGGGGTGTGCCTGCAACCCGTGGGACGGATGGAACCACGGGGACGCTTGCTCGCATCCGGTTATCCCTTTGGCTCAACCGGGAGCAATATCGCGGGAGGCAAGCGTGTCATTCTGACCGAAGCCCGACGTCCGTTTGTCGGGCGAAAGGAAGAAGGTCCAGGTCCGATAAGAGTGAAGGATACCGTGAAACTCGAGATATGACCCTTGGATAACTTGGACCTTCTTCACCCGCCTTCACGCGGACAGACGCGTGGAGCCGGGTTCAGGATGACGCCTCTGCCGCCCGGATGTGCTTCAGAGTCCAGTCCAGGCACATGGCTGCGCGAATGGCATAACCGGATGCTCGCAAGCGTCCCGCAAGCCCCAACCTCCTGTCATCCGGTCGAATCCCGCCCGCGGTCACTCCGCTCGACGCCGGAGCGTGTTCCCAACCGCCGCGGCGTGCGGTCATCGAGCGCGAACACCCCGATCACCGCGAGCAGGAACAGGATCGTGCTCGCGGTCAGCATCTTCCGCACGTCGACGTACGGGAGCCGGCGCTGCTCGTCGGTGAACTCCGTGCCACGATCGTACTCGCCCATCGCGAGCGGGACGATTCTGATCGGCACGTGTTCCACCGCGACCGAATCAGTTACGAGCGAGTCCGGGAGCGAATCGGGCGGCGCGAACACCGTGTGGAAGCCGGCGAAGCCGCCATCCAGGTAGCGCCACGGAGGGGTGAGCGCGAGCAGTGCGAACAGGGCGAGTGTCGCGACGATCACGATCACCTGCTTGCGGTTGAACATGGCCGTTGTCTCCCCCGGGGACGCAAACGCGCGGGCAAGCTACGAAGAAGCGGGCGCATTCACCAGCGTGCCCGCGCTTGCTCGCCAGGCGCGACCCACTTCCTCGTGCCCGCGCTTGCTCGCCAAGCGCGGAACGAGACCGCGAGAGCAAGCCCGCACCGTCTGATCAGCCGCGGTGACGGCTGCGCCGTCCCCGCGGGCATATTCCGGGAGGGATGGCCCGGGACTTCGAGGGTGGCCAGCGGCTTCAGCCTCGGGTCTCGTGTCGCCGCGAGTAGGAAGGTGGACGGTCCGCAGCCTGCGGACTAACAGCCGCCCGCTCACGTGAACCCGGTGCGCGGCGGCGGGGGCGGCGCGGATGAGAGGCCGCTCCGGGAAGAGGATCCGTTCCACGCGACGCCCGCGCCTATCTGGCGCTGCGCGGTTTCGCCGCATGCGGGGCACTGCTTCGGGCTGTCGTCGCTGATCGAGTGGAACAGGTCGAATCGGCGCCCGCATTTCGGGCACACGTAGGAGTAGGTCGGCATCGTCGTTGACTCGTCGCCCTGTTGGTTCGATCCGGCCCCGTGCCGGTGCGCTCTCATCTCCTGCGATGCGCGAGCGCGCGGATCGGTGCGCGCGCACTGCGCGCGCTGTCTCTCGTGTCTCTCGCAAGCATCCGGGGGTGTCGCTCGGACGGGCGACGGTGAGCGCGTACCGGTTCGCGGAGCGTGAACGCCGCCGGTCCTCCCGTGTCCGTTGTTTCATGGTGGGTTGGGTTCTACTTTCACGGTTGCGATCATGTGCGCCGGCCCGGCCGCCGGCGCGGGTGTTTCTTCCAACGCGGGGAGTTGAGTGCACCTTAGCGGTCTCGAAATCCACGGGTTCAAGTCCTTCCCTGACAAGACGAAGCTGACGTTCTCTCCCGGAGTGATGGCGATTGTCGGGCCGAACGGCTGCGGCAAGACGAACATCGTCGACGCCGTGCGCTGGGTGCTCGGCGAGCAGCGCGCGAGCGTGCTCCGCAGCGAGAAGATGGAGCATGTGATCTTCTCCGGCTCGCTGCGCGAGAAGCCGGCCGCGCGCGCGGATGTGACGATCATCCTCGAGAACGACAACGGCGTGCTCCCGGCCGAATACGGCGAACTCGCGATCACGCGCCGGCTCACCCGTGACGGCGACTCCGAGTACCTGATCAACCGCCGCCCGAGCCGGCTCAAGGACATCCGCAACCTGTTCGCGGACACCGGCCTCGGCCCGGAGAGTTACAGCATCATCGAATTGAAGATGGTGGAGACGATCCTCTCCGCGCGCACCGAGGAGCGCCGCCGTCTGTTCGAGGAAGCGGCGGGGGTGACCGGGTACAAGGCGCGACTAAGGGTGACACGCCAGCGTCTCGCCGACACGCGCTCCGACCTCGTCCGTCTCGCCGACCTGCTCGGGGAGGTGACAACCCGCCGCAACTCGTTGCGCCGCCAGGTAAACAAGGCGCGCCGATTCCGGCACCTGAACGAGGCGCTGCGCGTGCTCGACATCGGCGCCGCGGCGCGTGAGCTGGGCGAGCTGCGTGCGAAGATCGCGCCGCTCGACGAAGCGGTCGAACGTGACCGCGAACGCCGGGAAACGCTCGCCCGTGACCTCGCGAAAGAGGAGGCCGCGCTGCACAAGCTGCGCGGGCGGCTCGGCGCGCTCGAAGAGGCCGTGGAGACACTTGCCACGGAGAAACAGCAGGCGGACGAGCGGCTCGTCGCCGCCCGCCGTGAGATCGACGTGCTCGAGGAGAGAATCCGTTCCACCGGCAGGCGCGGCGAAGAACGCGACCGCGAGGAACAGGAGCTGACCGGGAAGATCGCGGAAGTGGAGGACCACCTCCGGGAGCTCGCGGAAAGCGAGGAACGCGCCGGCGACCGGGACAGCGAGATCCGCGAGCGGCTGGAAGGGATGCGCGAGTCGTGGGACGACCTCCAGGCGCGCCTGCACTCCCACACGCAGCGCCGTGACAACGCCGAGCGCGAGAAGGTGAAGGCCGAGCGCGCGCAGGCGCAGTTGGACAGCTCGCTCGCGCGCGCGAACGAGCGGCTCGCGTCGATCGAAGCGGAGCTCGCGGACGGCGACCGCCGCGACCGGCTCCCACCGGCCCCGGATTCACCGGACGGCGCGCGCGATGCGGTCGCCACCCTGCGCGCCGCTGTCGAACAGGCGGACGAGACGGCCCGCGAGGCGCGCGCCGCGGAGGAGAGCGCACGCGACGAGCACAACGAGGTCGAACGGAACGCCGTCGGCCTCGGCCGTGACCTGAACAGCGCACGCGAACGCGTCGAGTTCCTCGAACGGATCGTGCGTTCGGGCAGGGGCCGGTCGGAGGCGGTGCAGTCAGTGCTCACCGCCGGGATCGAGGCGGTTCACGGTCGGCTCGGCGACGCGGTCGTCGTCAGCGATGACGCGGCCCGGACCGCCGTCGCCGCCGCGCTCGAGCATCTGACCGATGCGATCGTGCTCGAGACCGAAGGTGTCGAACAGGCGGTGAAGCTGCTCGAGGGAGATGACACGGGGCGCGCGACGCTGCTTCCGTTCACCCGGCGCGCGCCGGAGTCGCAGCCACCGTTCGCAAATGAGACAGGAGTGCTCGCCCGGCTTTCGGAGATGATCTCCGCGAAGGGACAAGCGGGCGAGGCCGCGCGCGCGTTTCTCGCCCGTTACCGGCTCGTCGAGGATCTGCCGGCGCTGCTCGCACACGCGCCGGCGGCGATCGAGGCGCACTGCGGGATCGTCACCCGCGACGGCTGTGTTCTCCACCCCGACGGCTCGCTGTCCGCGGGGCGCGCGAAGGTCGATGACCTCGGCGCGGGCGGACTGCTCGAGGATGCGGTCCGGCTGCGTGACGACCTCGCCCGCGCGCACGAGGCGGTCGAAAAGGAGCGCGCCGCGACGGCTGATTCGCTGAAACAGGCGGTGCAGGCGCGCGAGCGCGCAGAGGAACGCCGCAACGAACTGGCCCGCCAGTTGCGCCGGGCGGATGAAAAGCTGCTCATCGTGGAACAGGAATGGCGTGATTACCTCGCGGTGAAACGTCGCCGCGAGGAAGAGCGCGAGCGTCTCGCCGGCGAACGCGACCAGCTGAAGGCGGAGATCGAGCGGAACGAGCGCGAACTGGCGGACGCGGCGAAGGCGCTGAAACGCGCGGACGAGCAGTACGGCGAGATCCGCGAACAGGGCGCCGACCTCCGCCGCGAGAGCGAAGCGATGCGCAGCGCCCGCGACCAGGTTCGCGAGAAGCAGGTCGAGGTTTCGTCCGCGCTCGAACGGGTGCGCGGGGAAATCGGCCGCCGGCGGGCGTTGAAACAGGAATACGAGCACCGTCTCGCGCAACTGCGCGGCGAACGTGACCGCGCCGGGGAAGCGCTCGAGGATGCGTCCGCGCGACTGCGCCACGTTCGCGGAGAACTGGCGGTGCACGAGAAGGAGGCGGCCGCGCAGGGCGAGGCGCTCGCGAACAAACGCGCCGGGTACGAGAAGCTGCAGCGTGAGCGCGGTGAACGCGAAGGTGAACTGGGACAGTGGCGGGAGGAACTGACCAGACTCGCCGACCGTGTTCATACAAAGGAGATGGAGCGCAAAGATCTCGTGCACCGGATGAGCTCGGTGCGCGAGCGCATCCTCGACTCGTACGAGATCGACGTGCTCGAAACGAGCCAGGAGGAGCTGCCGCTCGCGGTCGAGGACGACAACCCGTACATCGGGCGCCCGCTCGGCGAGTTGCGCGAAATCGTGCGCGAGTTCGGGCCGGTGAACCAGATGGCGCTCGAAGAGTTCGAGGTCGTTGACCGGCGCTGGAAGCAGCTCAGCGAGCAGCACGAGGATCTCGAACGCGCGGTCGAGACGCTCGAGGACACGATCCGCGAGATCAACGGCATCGCGCGCAAGCGGTTTCTCGAGACGTTCAGCCGCGTCGAAGGGCACTTCGTCGGCCTGTTCAGCCGCCTGTTCGGCGGTGGCGAGGCGGCGCTTTCACTCGCGGAAGGTGACCCGCTCGAGGCGGGGATCCACATCTACGCGAGTCCGCGCGGCAAAAAGCTCTCGAGCATCGACCTGCTCTCCGGCGGGGAGAAGGCGATGACCGCGATCGCGCTCCTGTTCGCGCTCTACCTCGAGCGCCCGTCGCCGTTCTGTTTCCTGGACGAGGTGGACGCTCCGCTCGATGATGTGAACGTGATTCGATTCAACCGGCTGCTGCGCGAATTCACCGACCGGACGCAGTTTCTCGTCGTCACGCACAACAAGCTGACGATGGAGCGCGCCGACCGGCTCTACGGCGTCACGATGGAGGAGGAAGGGATTTCGAAGCTGGTCGCGGTGGAAATCGGCAGCGCCGAGCGAGAAGGAGTGGAAGCATGACTCGGGCGACAGGTCGCAGCATGATCACAGCCGCCGTCCTGCTCATCTTCGCCTGCCTGTTCGCGCCGTCCCCGCGCGCGCGGGGAATCAGCGGAAACGGGGACTACAAGCGGAGCGAGGTGAAGTTCTTCACCGTGGATCACTCCGTGTTCCGGTACGACGAGCGTCACCTGCAACTGGAGGCGTACGCGCTCATCGACCGGGAATACCTGGAGACGGAAACGCACGACGGCGGCGTGCGCGCCCGCTACGAGATCACGTTCCAGATCCTCGAGGACGACAGCCTGCTGATCGGCGACTCGTGGGTGCGCAGCGACTGGTCGCGCGCCGATTCGCTCCGGGTCGCCGGCCAGAAAATCCCCGAACTGGTCCGGTACATGATCCGCCCGGGTGAGTATCGAGTCGCGGTCAGGATCGTCGATCTGATCGGAGGCAGCTACTTCATCGAGAACTACCCGATCACGGTCGAGCAGATCGGGTATGACGGCATCGCGATCTCGGACATTCTGCTCGCCTCCCGCATCGAGAAAGCCGAGGGTAATGTCGCGGAGTTCGATCACAACGGGCTGCTCGTGCTCCCGAACGCGGAACGGATGTTCGGTTCGAACAACCCGCAGGTCTATTACTACGCGGAGATCTACAATCTGACCGAATCCGACACGGCCCACTACCTGGTCGATCGGGCGATTCTCGATGACCGCGGAGCCGTGATCCGGCGGTTCGAACGGCGCGAACACCCCGTTCCCGCCGCCGACGTCGTCGAAGTCGATGCCTTCTCCGCCGCGACCCTGCGCACCGGCGCGTACACGCTCCGCATCGCCGTCACCGACGCCGCCAGTGGCGACACCGACGCCGCCGACCGCCGCTTCTGGGTGTTCCGCCAGGGCGAGGATGTGCAGTACGCGCAGCGCATCGACCCCGGATTCGACGTCGATGCGATCCCGGATTCATCGATCGACCTCGAGCTGCACGCGATCCGCTACCTGCTCAGCAACCGGATTCGCAAGGCGACCGGCGAGCTGAAGACGCCGAGTGCGAAACGGGCCTTCCTCTCACGGTTCTGGGCCGCCAATGACCCCGACACGAGCACCGCGATCAACGAGTTCCGCGACGAGTACCTGCGCCGGCTGAAACTGGCGAACGACCGCTACGGCACGCTGCAGCGCGAGGGGTGGAAGACAGACCGCGGGCGCGTGCTCCTGATGCACGGCGAGCCCAACTACATCGACGATCACCCGTTCGACCCGACGACCAACGGCGCGTGGCAGGTGTGGGAGTACGACCAGGTCGAGGGCGGCGTGATCTTCGTGTTCGTCGATCGCAACAACCTCGGCGAGTACGTGCAGGTCCACTCGACGAAGAAGGGCGAGGTGAACAACCCCGACTGGCGGCGGATCGAGTTCTCGCGGTGATCGGCGGCGGGTGGCCCGGGGCTTCAGCCTCGGGACTCATCCACTTACCCTTGCCCTTGACTTTAGTCAAGGATAATCAAACGGTTGTCTGGCGAGGTTCGATCACCCGTTGTATGAGCCGCGGTTGCGAGCAACCGCGGGCCTGTAGCAGTGTCATCCTGAACAAGCGCGGCATTTGTGTGCCGCGCGCAGTGAAGGATCTCGAGAACTGACGGGGTATGAAGATGGGTCTGTGGATGAGGTTTCAACCCCGGTGGATGGGGTTTCGACCCCGGCAGGGGTCGCAGGTGGATAGCCCCGGGCGTGAGCCCGGGGAGCCGCGCAGCGCCAACAATCGGAACCCCGATGGGATGATACATGATTGTTATTATTGAAGATAACTGTCGCCCCTGTGGGGTTGACGGAAAACGTATCGGGGAGACGCGGGCGGCTCCCATCCCGGGGCTTACGCCCCGCGCTATGCGGATGTCGCCGCTTCGCGGCTGAAGGGGACGACATGCCCGAAATCGAAGTCCGCAACCTGAGCAAGGTGTTCGCGGACCGCAAGCGCGGTCGGATCCGCGCCGTGGACAACATCTCGTTCGACGTGAACCGCGGCGAGATCTTCGGCCTGCTCGGGACGAACGGGGCGGGGAAGACGACGACGCTGCGCATGCTCGCGACGATCCTCACCCCGTCGGCCGGGACAGCGGTCGTCGCCGGGCACGATGTCGTGCATGAACCGGCGGCAGTGCGCGCGAAGATCGGCTACCTCACCGGCGACACGAACCTGTACACCCGGCTCACCCCGCGCGAGATGCTCCGTTACTACGGCAGCCTGTTCAGCCTCGGGCGCGACGAACTGCGCAGCGCGATCAACCAGGTGAGCGAACGATTCGGGCTGCACGAGTTCATCGACACGAAGATCGGCAAGCTCTCGACCGGCCAGCGGCAGCGTGTGAGTATCGCACGCGCGGTGCTGCAGCGGCCGGAGCTGATGATCTTCGACGAGCCGACCGCCGGGCTCGACCCGGTCGGCGCGCGCCACATCGTCGAGTTCATCCGCGAAAACCGCCGCGGCGGGCAGACGCTCCTGTTCTCGACCCACTACCTGCGCGAGGCGGAGAAACTGTGCGACCGGCTCGCGGTGATGCACGAGGGCACGATCCGCGCGAGCGGCACGCTCGCCGAGATCCTCGCGCAAACCGGCGCGGGTGACATCGAGCAGGCGTTCTTCGCGCTCGCCGGAGTTGAGGCATCCGCCGCGCCGGCCGCTCAGTCCGCGTGACCGTTCCGCTTCAGCTTCTTCCGCTCGCGCTTCTCCCGGAAAAACTCAGCCAGCAGCGCGGCGGACTGTTCTTCGAGCAAGCCGCCGCTCACCGGGAACCGGTGGTTGAGCCGCGGGTCGTCGTGGAGACGGTACAGCGATTCTATCGCGCCCGCCTTCGGGTCGCGCGCGGCATAGACAAGCCGGCCGATGCGCGCGAGCACGAGCGCGCCGGCGCACATCGGGCACGGCTCGAGCGTGACGTACATCGTCGCGTCAGTCAGGTACCGCTCCCCGAGCGCGTTCGCCGCTGCGCCGATCGCCTCCATTTCCGCGTGCGCGGTCGGATCCTGCAGCGCGATCGTGCGGTTGCGGCCCTTTCCGAGCAGATCGCCGTCCCTCACGATCACCGCGCCGATCGGAGTCTCGCCCGCGCTCGCGGCCTCCTCCGCGAGACGCAGCGCCATTTCCATGTAGATTCGAGCGAGGTCGATCATCGTGTTACGGCCGTTCGTTCCGGGTTTTTCGTCCACGCAAGGTAGCGGACTGTGGAGGAGAGATGCGAGCAGTCGGATTCGCTGTCACGTTCGTTCTCTGCGCCACCCTCGTCATTCCGGCGGTTGCGGGGGAGGCGATCGGGGTCGATATCAAGCCGGAGAAAGATCCGTTCGACGACCGGGACGAGCCGTGGCGGTGGACGTTCGCCCCGGCCGGTGAAGTCTGGGTCTGGCAGCACACGCGCACCGACCCGCTCGTCACCTGGGACTTCGGCGCGACCCTGCTCGCCCAGTTCGGGCGCGGCAACGGGCACGCGGTCTGGTTCGGGGGAGCGTACCGTGAAGCTGCCGGGTTCGACGAGGGCGCGACGATCACCCCGTTCAACCCCCGCCACATCGACAGCGCCCAGTTCCTCACGTGGCGGTACCAGCTCGCCCGGCGCAGCACCCTGTTCACCCACTGGGAACGCTGGTGCTACCACGAGATCGACGTGTACAACCGGTCGGCGGTGTTTTTCACCCACGCCGGGTTCGGCTACGGCACGCTCTCGCCCGCGGAGGCATGGGGGCAGGGGCCGCGGCGCGCGCAGCTCGAGGAGAGACCGGTGCTCGACTACTACCTGCTCGCGGGGCCGATGATCCACGGCGGCCCGGTCGAAATCATGGGCAACTGGCCGCGCTGGCAGGGGCAGGCGGACGCGTGGTCCGCGCTCGCGGCGCCGGTCGTCGGCGTGATCGTCGTCGAGCTCCGGGTGAAATGGTCGCTGCTCCTGCTGCGCGAGAGCGAAGATGCCCGCTGGCGGCATCGGGGCGACATCCGGCTCAGCGTGATGGGCCAGCGCGACTCCGGCAACATCTACCTCGCGTTCGGCTACCGCGTCCGTGACGACTACCCATACCGCCGCAACCCCGAGGCGCCGTATATCGCGTTCGGTTACCGGATCTGACCGGCCGGATGCAGCCGCACGGGCGACACACACGCCCGGTGGTCAGCGAGGGCGGAGTGGCTGCGCTATGCGCTATGCCCATGCCTGCTTGGCAGGCATGGATGCAAGGGCGAGCATTACGCGGCCTTCCTCGCTCGGGGACGCTTGCGAGCAGCCGGTTGTCCCATTGGCTCAGCCGGGAGTAGTATCGCGGGCGGCAAAGGAGTCAGTCTGACCGAAGCCCGACGTCCGTTTGTCGGGCGAAGTGAAGTTTATCCTGAACGAAGTGAAGGGAAGGTCCAGGTTCGACAAGCGTGGAGGATACAATGAAACTGGTGATATAGCCCTTGGATAAGCTGGACCTTCTTCACCCGCCTTCACGCAGACAGACGCGTGAAGGCGGGTTCAGAATGACGCCTCTGCCGCGCGGATGTGCTTCAGAACCCGGTCCATGCACGTGGCTGAGCTAACGGCATAACCGAATGCGAGCAAGCGTCCCCTGCTTGCGCAGGGCGAGCGGATCCCGGCCTGCGAGCAGGCACGGGGCATATCCGCGGGAACCGGGGGTCAGCGCCTCCTTCCGCCGCCACGGGGTCCGCGGCCGCCGCCGCCGCCACCACGACGGGGCGGTCCGCCGCCGTTGCCGCGACCGCCGCCGCCGCGACGGTCACGTTCGACGTAACCCTCCGGCTTCGGCAGCAGCGCCTTGCGCGACAGGTCGAGCTTACCCTCAGGCGTCTTGCTCACCAGCTTGACACGCACTTCGTCGCCGACATTGAGCACGTCGGTGACCTTGTCCACCCGGTGCCATTCGAGCTCGCTGACATGCACGAGCCCTTCCTTGCCCGGGTAGATCTCGACAAACGCACCGAAGTCCACGACCTTGACGACCCGGCCGTCGAACTCCTCGCCGATCTCAGGTTCACGCGTCATGTTGCGGATGATTGTCTGCACTTCCCTGACCGCGTCCGCGCTCGTCGAGGAGATGCTGACAAGGCCGTCGTCGTCGATTTCGACGCTGACGCCGTACTCGGTCTGGAGCTGGCGGATCATCTTCCCGCCGGGGCCGATCACGCTGCCGATGTACTCCGGCTCGATCATCATGTTGGCGATCGTCGGCGCGTACTCGGAGATCTGTTCGCGCGGCATCGAGATCGCGGTGTCCATCACGTCGAGAATCGCGTTGCGGCCGTCCTTCGCCTGCGCGAGCGCCTTCGCCATCACGTCCTTCGACAGGCCGGCGACCTTGATGTCCATCTGGAACGCGGTGATCCCGTCACGCGTGCCCGCGACCTTGAAGTCCATGTCGCCGAGCGCGTCCTCGTCGCCGAGGATGTCGCTGAGGATCACGAACTCGTCTCCTTCCTTGATCAGGCCCATCGCGATCCCGGCGACCGCCTTGCTCACCGGCACGCCGCAGTCCATCAGCGCGAGCGAGCCCGCGCACACCGACGCCATCGACGACGACCCGTTCGACTCGAGCACTTCGCTGACGACGCGGACGGTGTAGGGGAACTCATCCCAGTCGGGGAGCACGGCCTTGAGCGCGCGCTCCGCGAGATGGCCGTGCCCCTGCTCGCGCCGGCTCGGGCCCATCATCCGCTTCACCTCCCCGGTGCAGAACGGCGGGAAGTTGTAGTGAAGCATGAACGTCTTCCAGTATTCGCCTTCGAGCGAATCGATCTTCTGCTCGTCCATCTTCGTGCCGAGCGTGCACGATCCGAGCGCCTGGGTCTGGCCGCGGGTGAACAGAGCGGAACCATGCGCGCGCGGGAGCACCTTGACCTCGACGCTGAGCGGGCGGATGTCGGTCGGCGAACGGCCGTCGATCCGCTGCTTCCGCTCGATCACCTGACCGCGCATCGCGTCCTTCACAAGATCCTCGAGCGCCCACCCGATCTGCTTCTCCTGCTCGGGGAACTGTTCCGCGAGTTGTTCGCGGATCTCCTCCTTGATCTCCTTCTGGCGCGCCTTGCGCTGCTGCTTGTCGGAAATCGAGACCAGTTCGCCGACACGGTCACCGGCGGCTTTCTTCACCGCCTCCGCGACCTCCTCCGTGGTGATGAACGGTTCCCACTCGCGCTCCGGTTTGCCGAGCTCGCGCTTGAACTCGTTCTGGAACTCGATCAGCCGCCGGATCTGCTCGTGCGCGAAGTCGAGCGCCTCGAGGAACAGCTCCTCGCTGACCTCCTTCGCCTCTCCTTCGACCATCACGACCGCCTGTTCGGTGCCCGCGACGAGCAGGTTGAGCTCACACTCCTCCGTCTCCGAAATCGTCGGGTTGATCACGAACTCGCCGTCGAGACGGCCGACGCGGACACTCGCGACCGGTGTCTCGAACGGGATGTCGGAGACGAGCAGCGCGATCGACGCGCCCATCTGGCCGAGAACGTCGCCCTCGTTCTCCTGGTCGTGCGAATAGACGTTGAGCAGGACCTGTGTCTCGTGATAGTACCCCTTCGCGAACAGCGGCCGGAGCGGACGGTCGATCATCCGCGCGATCAGGGTTTCCTTGTCATGCGGGCGCGCTTCACGTTTGAAGAACCCGCCCGGCACCTTGCCGCCGGCGTACTTGCGCTCGCGGTAGTCCACGGTGAGCGGAAAAAAGTCGGTGTTGTCACTCCGCTCCTTCCTCGATACGGCTGTCGCGAGTACGATCGTGTCGCCGTACTGCACCCAGGCGGCGCCGTCGGCCTGCTGCGCGACTTTGCCGACCTCGACTGTGAGGGTTCGTCCCCCCAGCTCCATCTCTCGTTTGAAACTCATGCTTCCTCCGTGCACCGGATACCCGTCCGATGTTTGATTGACGGGATGTTACCGGCGGATTCCAAGTTCCTTGATCAGCGTACGATAGCGTTCAACGTCCCTCTCCCGCAGGTAGCGAAGCAGTCGCTGGCGCTTGCCGACGATCTGCAACAGACCGCGCCGGCTGTGATGATCCTTCTCGTGGTTGCGAAAGTGTTCGGTCAGATCACGGATGCGCTCGGTCATGAGCGCCACCTGCACCTCCGTGCGGCCGGTGTCGTGCTCGTCACGACCGAATTTGCGGATGATCTCCTCCCGTCTCTCCTTTGTCAGCGGCATTGCGCTCTCTCCTTCGATCTCTATCTGTCTGTTGTTGCTCTTCTGTGTAAAGAGGCTCCGGAATAATGTGTCTCGTGCAAAGACTCGGCCCAGGGCGAGCGTGTCATCCTGAACCCGCGTGCGGCGTCAGTGTGCCGCATGCGGGTGAAGGAGGTCCGAGTCCGACCCCGGTGGACCATGGAAACACAACCGTCTGTTTACCTGGACCTTCTTCACTTCGCCCGACGAACAGACATCGGGCTCGTTCAGAATGACGTCGTCCCCGCGGCGCGCTGCTGCGCAATAGCCGCAGCCCGCAGCCCGCCCCCGCAGTCCGAAGTCCGCAGCCCCCACATCACGCCCTCGCCAACACCTGGCGCGCGCGCTCGCTGTCATCATCCATCTGCGCGATCAGCTGTTCAGCGCTGTCGAATGCTTCCTGGCCGCGGAGGAAATCGACCCATTCGACGACGATCACCTGGCCGTGCAGCTCGCGATCGACATCGAAGATGTGCACCTCGACGGACAGTTCGAGGCGCGGGCCGAACGTCTCCTTGTGTCCGACGGAGGCGACGCCGTCGTACCAGCGCCCGTCCCCCAGCTTCACGCGCACCGCGTACACGCCCTCGGCGGGGATGAGCTGGTCCGGATCGACGAGGCGCAGGTTCGCTGTCGGGTAGCCGAGCTCTCGGCCGCGGCCTTCGCCGGTTGTCACGGTCGCCGGTGTCCGGTAGCGTCCGCCGAGGTAACGGTTCGCATCGCGCATCCGTCCCCCTTCGATCGCGAGCCGGATGCGCGTACTGCTCACCGCCGCCTCGTCCTCCTCGTGCGCCTCGACGATCACGAGCTCGTAGCCGTACACCGGCGCGCGCTCGCGCATGAAGTCGAGGTTGCCCTCGCGGTTTCGGCCGAACGAGTGGTTGAACCCGACGACGAGCCGCGCGAGGCCGATTGTCCCGACGAGGATGTCGCGGAGAAATGTCTCCGCCGGCAGCTGCGCGATCTCGCGCGAGAACGGGATCACGATCACGCGCTCGATGCCCATCCGTTCCAGCTTGCGCAGTTTCTCCCCGGTCGGCGTGAGCAGCTTGAGCCGTTCCTGGCCGGGCGAGAGCACGTGCCGCGGGTGCGGGTCGAACGTGACCACGGTCGGGCGCCGTCCGCTGACGACCTCGGCGAGCAGGTGATGGTGGCCGAGGTGGACGCCGTCGAACGTGCCGATCGTGACCGACGCCTCGTCGCGGCGCGGGATCTGCTGCGTGCCGTACTGATAGACCTCCATCGGCTCCCTGCTCGTTGCCCGTCCGGCTGTTGTCAGCAGATTCCGTGACCGGCGGCGGCGGGTGGCCCGGGGCTTGCCCCGGGTCTCATACACCATCGGTCATCCTGAACAAGCGCGCCATGTGTTCTCGAGTTCCGCGAGTGGAACCGCCGCATCGATCGTGTATTCGCCCGCCTGTGTCCGTCTCAGCGCGCTCAGCGCGGCGGGCGCGCCGAGTTCTGTGCCGATGTCGCGGACGAGGCCGCGCACGTAGAACCCGCCGGCGACGGTGACCGCGAACTTGCACTCACGCGCGGCGGCGTCGTACGCCATCAATTCGGCCGCCTCGATTTCCGCCCGCCTCGGCTCGCGCGGCAGCCACCAGCCGCGGCGGGCGACCCTGTACAACGGCTGGCCCCGCAGTTTCAGCGCCGACACGAGCGGCGGCGTCTGCTCCGGCCGGGATGTGACCGCGGCGAACGCGTCCCGCAGCCGGCGCTCGCCGAACTCGGGAACCTCGACCTCGACCAGCCGATCAGCGTCCGTGTCGTGCGTCGGCGAGCAGATTCCGAACCGGACCGTCGCCTCGTATGTCTTGTTCCCGGCGAGTCCCTCGCTGAGCCGTTTCGTCGCCTCGCGCCCGACGCCGACGACGAGCAGCCCGGTCGCGATCGGGTCGAGCGTGCCGGCGTGGCCGGCCTTACGCACCCCCGTGACCCGGCGGACATGATCGACGGCGCGCCGGGATGTGATCCCCGCCGGCTTGTCAATCAGCACCCAGGCGGCGCCGGGGGCGAGCGGCACGATCCCCCGTGCGCGCACAAAATCAGGCACCGCTCGACTCCGCGGCGAGCGCCTCGTGCACCGCTTCGACGCAGAGGTCGCGGATTCGTTCGCGGGCGTGGCGCGTGTCCCCGTCCAGTTGCCCGCCGGCGGCGAGACGGTGCCCTCCTCCGCTGATCCGGCTCGCGAGCCGGGACACGTCAACGCGCCCGGCGCTGCGCAGCGAGACCTTGAACGCGCCGTTGTGCAGCGGGCGCAGCAGCGCGGCGACCTCGACGCTGTCGATGTCGAGCAGGTGGTTCACGAACCCCTCGTGATCGACGCCGATCTCATCCGGCTCCATGTGCGAGACCGCGACGCGGGCGCCATCATGGAGCTCCATCCGCGTGAGCACGCGGCCGAGTGCGCGCACGACCCGTTCGTCCGTGCGGTGATACACTTCGCGCGCGACGAGCTCGTATTCGGCGCCGTGTTCGATCAGCTCCGCCGCCGCGCGCAACGCCGCCGGCGTCGTCCCGTTGAACGCGAACCGGCCGGTGTCCGTGTAGATCCCGGTGTACAGCGCGGTCGCGACGTCCGGCGTCGGCTCGAGCTCGAAATCGCGGTAGAGCACGAGCATCATCTCGGCGGTCGCCGCCGCGTCCGTGTCCACCCAGCACGCGTCGCCCGTACCCGGGTTGGTCACGTGATGGTCGATGTTGATCGAGGTCATCGACGGTTCGACGAGCGCGGCCGCGTTGCCGATCCTGTCCGGCGTGCTCACATCGACGGTGAGCACGGCGTCGTACGGCGCGAGTTTCTTCGCCGGTTTCGCCGTGTACAACCCGTCGAGCCCGGGGAGGAACCGGTAGCGCGGCGGCACCGGGTCGGGCAGCACCGGCACGGCGTACTTCCCCAGCCCGGAGCGGAGCAGATGCCCGGCCGCGAGCAGCGTGCCGACAGCATCGCCGTCCGGATTCTGATGAGTCGTCACGAGGAAGCGCTGATGCGCATTCAACGCGCGGACCACGTCAATCAGCGCCACGGGGCTCCTCGGGGTGGGAGGATGAGGAGTTGTCAAGCTGGTTCAACAACTGCTCGATCCGGTCAGCACGCTCCATGGTGTCATCCCAGACAAAGCGGAATTCGGGGATCTTGCGGATGCGCAGCGCGGACGCCGCCTGCCCGCGCAGCCGCCTGCCCTGTTTCACGATCTGTTTGAACACGGCCTCGTTGTCGTCGGCGCCATGCACGGAGGTGAAGATCGCGGCGACTGAGAGATCATCGCTCACCCGCACCTCGGGCACGGACACGATCACGCCGGGAAACGTCGCCTGCACGTGATCGCGCAGCCGCTCCGACACGACCTTCTGGATCTCGACGCCCACACGGCGGGCGCGTTTGCTCTTCGGAAACTTCATAGCCACTGGAACTGGCGGCCGAGGATGTTCAACTCCGGGTGAGACTCGAAGATCTCCTCGACGTCGCGCAGCCGTTTCTCCGCAACAGACCGTTCCGCCGCGATCGTGACCACCGCCATGTGACTGCGGCCGGCGCGGTCCTGGAAATCGACCTCCGCGATCGCGACGTTCATTTTGCGCGCGCATTTGTCGCGAATCGACCGCAGCACGCGGCGCTTGTCCTTCAGCGTGCGCGCGCCGGGGATGAGGAACTCGGCCTCGTACAGCCCGATCGCAGCGTTCATGCCCGCTCGTTGTTCAAGCCCGTACTCATGTCTTCGCTTCCGCGGCATCTCTTAGAGTAACGAGTTCCGAGTAACGAGTGTCGAGACGGCCTGTGCCCCGCGCCCGCTTGCAGGCCGGGCTGCATTCGCTGTGAATACACCGTCTGGTCAGCCGCGGTTGCGAGCAACCGCGGGCCTGTTTGGATTAGACCGCACGGCCGGTACTGTTCCGTGGGATCAGCCGCGCTGACCGCTGCGCCGTCCCCGCGGGCATTGTCCGGCGCACTCCGGGGACGCTTGCCAGCAAGCGTCCCCTTCCCATTCCACCCCTGTCGAACCTGGACCTTTCCTTCACTGCGTTCAGGATAAACTTCACTTCGCCCGGCAAACCGCCGCCGGGCTGCGTTGAGAATGACGCGGTGTCCGCCTGTCCGCATGTAGTTTGTTCCACTATTCGCCGGTGCCGACTTCGATCTCGCGCTCGACCTCGACGATCCGGTAGCACTGCAGCGTGTCGCCGAGCTTGATATCGTTGTAGTTGGCGATCTTGATCCCGCACTCGTAGCCCTGCGCGACGTGCTTCACGTCATCCTTGAACCGCTTGAGCGTATCGATCTTGCCCTGGTAGAGCTCGGTGCCGTCGCGCAGCAGCCGCACCTTGTCGTCGCGGCCGATCTTCCCCTCGGTGACATAGCAGCCGGCGATCGTGCCGATCCGGCTGATCTTGAACGTGTTGCGCACTTCCGCGTAGCCGGTGACCTCCTCGGCGGTCTCCGCCTTGTGCATCCCGATGATGATGCCCTTCACGTCCTCGATCAGCTCGTAGATGACGCGATACGTGTCGACGGTGACTTCGTGCAACTGCGCCATCTCGCGGGCTTTCTGGGTCGGGTGCACGTTGAACCCGATGATCATCGCGTTCGACGCGCTCGCGAGCAGGATGTCGGACTCGGACATCGGGCCGACGCCGCGGTGGATGATCTTGACCTCGACCTCCTCCGTGGTCAGCCGCATCAGGCTGTCGGCGATCGCCTCCACCGAGCCGTCCACGTCGCCCTTGATGATCAGGTTAAGCTCTGCCTTTTCCTGGCCCTCGACGAACGTGAGCAGCCTGTCCCGACCGGAGACGCCCTCGCGCATCCGCATCTCCTGCTCACGGAGCTGCTGCTGGCGTTTTGTCGCGATCTCGCGCGCCTCGCGTTCGTCCTTGAACACGATCAACTGGTCGCCGACGTGCGGCGCGCCTTCGAAGCCTGTGATCAGGGCAGGCTGGCCGGGCAGCACCTGCTCGCGCTTCCGGCCGCGCTCGTCGAACATCGCGCGCACGCGACCGAAATACGGCCCGGTGACGAACACATCGCCGATCCGCAGCGTCCCCTTCTGCACGAGCACCGTGCACACCGTGCCGCGCCCCTTCTCGAGCCGCGATTCGATCACGTAGCCGCGGGCGGTCGTCTCGCGCGGCGCTTTCAGCTCGAGCATCTCCGCCGCGATCAGGATATTGTCGAGCAGTTCGTCGATGTTCTCGCCCTGCTTCGCGGACACTTCGGACGCCTGCACATCGCCGCCCCAATCCTCGACGAGCACGCCGTGGTCGGCGAGCTGCTGGCGCACCTTTTCCGCGTTCGCGCCCGGCTTGTCCATCTTGTTGATCGCGACGACGATCGGCACTTCCGCCGCCTTCGCGTGATCGATCGCCTCGATCGTCTGCGGCATCACCTGGTCGTCCGCGGCGACGACGAGCACGACGATGTCGGTCACCTGCGCGCCGCGCGCGCGCATCGCGGTGAACGCCTCGTGGCCCGGCGTGTCGAGGAACGTGATCTTCTGCTCGTTGTGGTCGATCTCGTACGCGCCGATGTGCTGCGTGATCCCGCCGGCCTCGCCCTCCGCGACGCGTGTGTGGCGGATGTGGTCGAGCAGCGTCGTCTTCCCGTGATCGACGTGCCCCATCACCGTGACCACCGGCGGGCGCGGGAGCAGCTCGCCCTCGTCCTCGTCCTCCTCCTCGGACTCGGCGATCATCTCCTGTTGCTGCATGTCATCGACGAATTCGACGTGATAGCCGTGCTCCTCCGCGAGCAACTGGATCGTGTCGCGCTCGAGGCGCTGGTTGATCGTGACGCGCAGGCCGAGCATCAGGCACTCCTTGATCAGCTCGCTGACCTGCACATCCATCAGGTTCGCCAATTCCTGCGTCGAGATGAACTCGGTGATCCGGAGCAGGTTCTGGTCCTCATCGACGATCCCGACTTCCGGGCGCACCTTGCGCTTGCGTTTCTTCCTGCCGCCGCCGGACTCCATCGCGGCGAGCGTCTGCCTGAGCTGCGCCTCCACCTCGGCGGCGTCCGGCTTCTTTTTCTTTTCCTTCTTGCGGCGGCGTTTCTTCGGCGCGGCAGCGTCGCCGGCGGTGACATGACCGCCGCCGGTCCGCTTCTCTGCCACATCACGGGTGGGCTTGCGGCGGCGCTTGCGCCGCGTACGGCGCTCCTCCTCGTCCTCCGCGACTTTCGGCTTCTTCTCCCGCTTCGGTTTGATCGGGACGTCCGCGTCCTGCGGCGGAGCGGGCGGGGGTGTGAGCGAGAGGATGTCCTCGTTGCTCACGCCGCCGCGCACGGAAGGTGTTGAACGATCCGCCGGCTTCTTCGCCCGCCTCCGTTCGCCCGCATCCGCCTCTTCGTCGGCACGGCTTCCGTCCGCACCAGGACGGACGGGCGGGGCCTTTTCCTCCCCGGCTCGTTCGCGCTCGGCCGCCCGGCTGTCCTCGTCACCCGCTTCCGGCTCCTGCTCCACGGACGCGCGCCTGAACTCGCCCGGATCGTGACGGCGCACGGAGGGTGTCTCCCGGGTCTTCGCACCCGAGGAACTGGTCTCGAGGATCTTCTGGAGCTCCGCCTCGCGCGCCTTCTGCGCCTCTTCCGCCTTACGCTGCGACTCTTCGTGCGCGGCCTCTTCCTGGAGCTCGTGCCAGCGATCCGGGTCAAACTTCTGCAGCAACAGCCCGTACATGTCATCATCCACGGGCGTCATCTGCTTCTTGGTCACCTCGAACCCGTTCGCCTTCAGCTCCTCGATCAGGGTATCCGTCGCGAGCTTCAGCTCCTTGGCGACCTGAAACAGCTTCCTCTTTTTCGCGCCTGCAGCCAAACTGGTACTCCGTGTGCTTGCAGAAGACGAAGACAACTCGTGCGCCGTCCGGTTGCTCCCGCCGGCAATCGTCCCGCTGTTCGGGCTACAACGTGTTCTCCCGCACCGCCCGCCGTCAACCGCGACCGACTCCGTGTGCCGCGCTCGAGACAGGCGAGTTTACCGCGGCTCTCATTCTTCGAAATACGTTTCCAGCACTTCGAGCAGTGAGCGCGCCTGTTCCTCGTCCATCCCGTCGAGCTGAATCAGCCCTTCGACCCCGGCGTCCATCACCTCGTCGGCGGTGTTCAACCCGGCCGCCGACAGCAGCGCGAGCGTCTCCGGCGTCAACTCCTCGACCTCGCTGAGCGGGAGCTCCTCGATGTAGTACTCCGACTCCTTGATCGGATCGATCTGGTGGCCTGTGATTTCGCTCGCGAGCCGGATGTTCTGCCCGCGCCGGCCGATCGCCATCGACATCTGGTCGTCCGGCACGACAACAGTCACCTGCGGCGCCGTCTCGTGGAACAGGATCTCGAGCGGAATCACCGGTTGCAGGCTGCGCCGCACCATCAGCTCGCGGTCGGACGTGTACTCGATGATGTCGATCTTCTCGTTGTTCAACTCGCGCACGATCGCCTGGATGCGCACGCCTTTCATCCCGACACAGGCGCCGACCGGATCGACGCGCGGGTCGTTCGACGTGACCGCGATCTTCGTGCGGTCGCCGGCCTCGCGCGCGATCTTCCTGATCTCGACGATCCCGTCGTAGATCTCCGGCACCTCGAGCTCGAACAGCCGGCGCACGAACAGCTCGCTGCGCCGGGAGACGATGATCTGCGGCTCGCGGCTCGTCTCGCGCACCTCGAGGATAATCGCCTTGATCGACTGACCACGCCGCCAGCGTTCGCTGTAGATCTGCTCCGGCTGCGGCATGATCACTTCCGTCTTGTCCACGTTGATCCGGATCTCGCGCCGGTTCGCCTGGTGCACGTCGCCGATCACGATCTCCCCGATCCGGCCGCTGAACTCATCGTACAGGTTCTGCTTCTCGATCTCCTTGATCTTCTGGATCAGGTTCTGCTTCGTCGAGAGCACGAGCCGGCGGCCGAACGAGTTGTAGTCGATCACCTCGACGAACTCGTCGCCGACCTCGATGTCCGGGTCGGTTTCCCGCGCCTTGCTCAGCTTGATCTCAAGCGCCTCTTCCTCCACCTCGCCGTCCGGCACGACCTCCTTCTCCGCGTAGATCTCGATGTCACCCTTTTCCAGGTTGAAGATCACGGAGAAGTTTTCGCTCGTGCCGTACCGTTTCTCGATCGCCTTGAGGAACACCGACTCGATGATCTCCTGGAACGTATCCCGGTCGATGTTCTTCTCGCGGATGATCTGCGAGATGGCGTCAACGACTTCCTGGTTCATCTCTTCCGTTCCTTCACCACGGGAGCTTGACCCGCGCGCGCCGGACCCGTTCGATCGGCACGACGCGGCCGTTGTCGAACGTGAGCCGCCCGCCGCTCACGTCCGTGAGTTCTGCGTCGAACGACTCCGGCTGCTCCGCGGTCGCGCGTCCCCGCTGTTTCTCCTCGCCGGTCGCGGGCTGCTGTTCGCCGGCGCCCTGTTCCGGGGCGACTTCGACCACCAGCCTGCGGCCGATGTTCTTCGCATACTCCCACTCGTACACGAGCGGATGGCGCACGCCGGGCGATGTCACATCCAGTGAATACCTGCGCGGGACGTGCTCGTCCATGTCGAGCACGTCCTCGAACCGGCGGGAGAGTGCGCTGATCTCATCGACTCCGATCGGCCGGTGACGGTGGTCGATCACGACGACAAACGCGGCCCGGGCCTTTCCACTCATGAGCTTGACGTCGAGAAGTTCCAGTTCGCTCCCGGCCAGCACCGGCCGCAGCAGCGACTCGACCTTCTCCACGGTCAACATCTCCGCACCTCCACGCAAACAAAAGAGTGGGCTCTCGCCCACTCCTAGTCAGACGAATCAATATACCTCACAAACCGGGCCGGTTCAAGGCATACCCAACCGGTCCGCCTCGACCTGCAAGCGAGCCATCTCCTCCTCGGCGCGCGTGCGCTGGTCGCCGAACTCCTGCTCGTCGAGCACTGTCTGGAACGCGTCGCGCGCCTCTTCCGGCTGATCAGCGAGCCGCCACGCGCGTCCCTCCGCGAGCAGCGCGTACAGGCGGTAATGCGACGCGTCCTCCCGGTTCGCGAGCGTTTCGTACGTCTCGGCCGCCTCGTCGAACCGGCCCGCGTTCTCGTACGCCGTCGCGAGCCCGCCGTGCGCGCCCGCCGCGAGCATGTACGCGCTGTCGTATTCGCGGATGAACCGCTGGAACAGCTCGATCGCGCGCGCGGTCGAGTCCTGGTTCAACGACATCTCCGCCGCGGTGAACAGCGCCTCCATCGCGCCGGAAGTGCCCTCGTAGTCGTCCGCGACACGCATCAGCGGCGGGACCACGTCCTCCGCCTGCGTGTCCTGGATCTGCTTCTGCGCCTCCGCGAACGCCTGCCGGGACTCGATTTGCGCCTCGTCGCGCATGTTCCGCAACAGCACGCCCGCGACCACGACCACGATCACCACGATCACCGCGATCGCGAGCTTGTTCCCGTGCTCGCTCAACCACAGTTGCGTCTCCGCGATCGCGTTCATCAGCGGATCTTCACGCAACTCCTTCTTTTTCACTCGTTTCTGTTTTCTCGCCATCTCCCACCGCTCGCGTGTTCAATGCATCTCATCGTCGCCGCCGACGAGCCGTTGAATGTAAGGCGCTCCCCCCGGCGGCACAAACCCGGCCGCTGCGAACGAACTCCGGCGTTCCGGGCGCCGCAGTTGCGCGTGCATGTTCGCGGACCCCACATTCACGCGTTGTTCGAATCGGAAGTTCCTGCAACGTGGCTCTTGACCCGTGTGTAGAGACGAGGTTAGCTTCTCCGCATGATGAGAATGAAACCGATCTCCCTGATCGCGCTCGCGGTGCTGCTCGCGGTGCCGGTGGCGTACGCCGCCGTGCAGTATCGCTCATTCACGCTCGAGGCGCCGCACGGCCAGGTGATCATCGAGTGGATCACCGAGCAGGAGTCCGGCTGCACCTCGTTCGCCGTCGAACGGAGCACGGACGGCGTCGAGTTCTTCGAGATCGCGACGTTCACCCCGCACGGAGCCGGCGAACCGTACCGCTACATCGACTCCGACGTGTTCAAGCAGACGAACCGCACGTTCCGCTACCGGATCCGCGGCGACATCGGCGAGCAGCACGTGTATTCGCAGACGAAGAGCATCTCGATCTCGATCAACACCGTGCAACAGACGTGGGGCTCGCTGAAAGCGCTGTTCCGGTAGTCGTCGCGACGGGTTTGTCAGTTCGACCATTTTCCCCGCCGGTTCGCCCGGCGTTTTTTTGTGCGGCTCTGCGTGCTCGTGCCGGTCCCGGGCGCGTTCCGTGCCCATCTCACGGCCCGGGCCTCCCGCTCGTCGTGTAACCTCTTGATTATCCTTGACTAAAGTCAAGGGCAGGGGTATGAACGGCTCATCCACCGGTCGAATTAACCCTGCGACATCCCGCATTCGCTGCGCTACGGCTGGCTGTCACAGGGGCACGGGCGAGATGAGACCCGAGGCTGAAGCCCCGGGCCACCAGCCGGCGACCCCGGGCTACTTCTGGCCCCCCAGCTCGCCCGATCTGTCCCGGCCTGTTGATCCGCGCGCATTTTTTCGTAGATTTGTCTCTTGCAGTGATCGACGAGGGCGGGGCACGGCTGTGCCGGACACGCTGATTTCACGCCGGAAGAGCGAACACCTGCGGGTTGTCGCCGAGCAGGATGTGACGCACAGCGGGAGCACGTTGCTCGAGGACGTGCGTCTGTTTCACGAGGCGCTGCCCGAGCTCGATTACGACGAACTCCGTCTTTCGACCCCGTTCTTCGGCAGGACGTTGCGGCTGCCGTTCATGATCACGAGCATGACCGGCGGCGCGGAGTACGCGGACCGTCTCAACCACGGGCTCGCGCGTGTCGCTGAGCGGACCGGGATCGCGTTCGCGGTCGGTTCGCAACGTGTGATGTTGAACCACCCGGAGCTCGCTGCGCAGTTCGTGGTCCGCGAGCAGATCCCGACCGGCGTGCTGCTCGGCAACATCGGCGCGGTGCAGTTGATCGAGACGCCTGTCGATACGGTCGCCGGGCTCGCGAACGCGATCGACGCGGACGGGATCTGCGTGCACCTGAACCCCGCGCAGGAGCTGGTCCAGCTCGCGGGCGACCGCACATTCCGCGGTCTGATCGACGGGATTTCGCGCTTGCACGAGCGGATGGACGGGCGCGTGCTTGTCAAGGAGACCGGCGGCGGGCTGTCTCCGCAGGCGCTGGAACGTCTGCGCGCGATCGGCGTGAAGGTTGTGGACGTCGCCGGTGCGGGCGGCACGTCGTGGACGAAGGTCGAGAGCCACCGTGAGGCGAACCGGCAGTTGCAGCGCTCGGGGCGCGTGTTCGCGGAGTGGGGCGTGCCGACGGCGTTCAGCGTGTATGCGGCGCGCGAGGTTCTCGGTCGCGACGCGACGGTTGTCGCCTCCGGGGGAATCCGATCCGGTCTCGACGCGGCGCGCGCGATCGCGCTCGGCGCGGACATCGCCGGGTTTGCCCACCCCGTTCTGCTCTCGTTCCTCGACGGCGGCGAGGATTCCGCCGTACAATTCATCGAAACTCTGGCCCACGAGTTGAAGATGGCGATGCTGCTCACCGGAACCGCCGACGTTTCGGCGCTGAAGCGGGCGCCGCGCGTGATCGAAGGTCGCCTCAGGCGCCTGATCGACGCACACCCGTGGCACGTGGAGAAGGATCGTGGTTGACAACAGTGAGCTGTTTCGCGGCGGCCGCAACGGGATCACCCGCCCGGCGGCACCGTCACGGCCGGTCGCGCAGAAGCAGGAATCCGTATCGTCGCGCATTCCCGGGTTCTACCGTCTCCCGGTGGAGCGCCGGCTCGCGTTTCTCCAGCGCAGTTTCGGGCTGAGTGACAAGCAGATCGGTGCGCTGCGCGAGGGCCGCACGCTGCGCATCGAGCACGCGGTGAACATGGTGGAGAACGCGATCGGCGTGCATGGGATGCCGCTCGGGGTCGCGCTCAACTTCCTCGTCGATCGCCGCGACTACCTCGTGCCGATGGCGATCGAGGAGGCGTCGATCATCGCGGCCGCGTCGAAGGCGGCGCTCACGATCCGCAAGGGCGGCGGGTTCACCACCGAGGTCGATGACCCGGTGATGATCGGGCAGGTGCAGGTGCTCGAGCTCGCCGACGCGGACGCGGCGCGGGAAAAGGTGCTGCGCGAAAAGCATGCGATCCTGCGGCAGGCGAACCTCGTGAGCCCGAAGATGGTCGCGCGCGGCGGCGGTGCGATCGATATCGAGGCGCGCGTCGTGGACGGCGGCGGCGACACCGGCCGGATGCTGATCGTGCACCTGCTCATCGACGTACGCGAGGCGATGGGCGCGAACCATGTGAACACGTCGTGCGAAGCGGTCGGGCCGCTGATCGAGCGGATCAGTGGCGGCCGGGTTCACCTGCGCATTCTCTCGAACTTCGCCGACCGCCGGCTCGCGCGCGCAACGTTTTCGCTGCCGTTTGCACAGCTCGCGTCCGACGGATTCACCGGGGAGGATGTCGCGCGGCGGATGGTTGACGCGTACCGGATGGCGTGGGCGGACGCGTACCGCGCGACGACTCACAACAAGGGGATCTTCAACGGGATCGGGGCGGCGGCGATGGCGCTCGGGCAGGACTGGCGGGCGATCGACGCCGGCGGGCACGCGTGGGCTGCGCGCGACGGCCACTACCGCAGCCTCACCCGTTACTGGATCGAGGACGGCGCGCTGCACGGTTCGATCGAACTGCCGATGCAGGTCGGCGCGGTCGGCGGCGCGCTCAACAGCCACCCCGGCGTGCGCCTGCTCCGTGAAGTCGCCGGCGTTTCCAGCGCGCGCGAAATCGCCGGCCTGTTCGCCGCCGTCGGACTCGCGCAGAACTTCGCAGCGTGCAACGCGCTGAGCACGGTCGGGATCCAGGAGGGGCACATGGCGCTGCACGCGCGTTCTGTCGCGATCAGCGTCGGCGTCCCGCCCGACAAGGTCGAGCAGGTCGCGCAGGAGATGATCGGCCGCGGGCAGGTGAAGGTGGCCGTCGCAGAGGAGATCTTCAACCGTATCCTCCAGCACGAGCGCGAGATGGACACGGAATCGCAGGACGGGTTGCCGATCGACGCGTGGGCGCCGGGCAAGGTCGTGCTGTTCGGGGAGCACGCGACGGTTTACAACTACCCGGGGATCACGTGCGCGATCAACGTCGGGCTCCGGATCCGTGTCACCCGCGACGCGGACGGCCCGCGCTTCGTGAGCCCGCGGTTCAACCAGCCGTTCGGCGCGCCGGAGTCGGACCGCGACATCCGCATGTTCACGCGCGCCGTCGATCAGGCGCTCGACATCTACGCGCTCCAGCGCGACCCGATCGCGGTCGAGATCGATTCCGACCTCGTGCCGGGGATGGGGCTCGGATCGTCGGCGGCGTTCTCGGCGGCGCTCTGTTCCGCGTTGCGCACGTACCGCGACGGGAGCGGCGAGATCAGCCTCGCGCGCGACCTGTTCGACGACGTGCAGCGTCTCGAGAGCATCTTCCACGGCCACCCGAGCGGGATGGACGCGGCGACGGTGATCTCCGACGGCGTGCTCTGGTTCCGCAAGGGACCGCCGCGCGAAATCGTGCCGATCCACATGCCGCACCCGATGTACGGCCTGATCTGCTTCGTCTCGCCGGGCGCGCGCACGATCGACATGGTGCGCAACGTGACGCAGAGCCGTGACCTCAACCCGAAACGCGTGGACAGCCTGCTCGAACAGATCGGCGAGCTGACGAGCGACGCGGGGATCGCGCTCGGCACCGGCGACAACCGCGAGGTCGGCCGGCTCATGCTGCGCAACCACGAGCTGCTCGCGCGCCTCGGTGTGTCCACGCGCGAGCTCGACAACGCGATCGAATTTCTGATGGAACGCGGCGTGCTCGGCGCGAAACTGACCGGCAGCGGCGGCGGCGGAGCCGTGATCGCGATCGTCCGCCCCGAGGACCAGGATACGCTCGTGCACGAGCTCGCCGACCGGTTCGCGCGCGTGTATCCGTTCACCGTGAGGTCGAGGGAATGACGCGGCGGGTGACAGCGCGCGCGTGCGCGAACATCGCCCTCGTCAAGTACTGGGGCAAACGCGATGAGCGCCGCAACACGCCGGCGACGCCCTCGATCTCGCTCGCCCTCTCCGGCCTCACGACAACGACCACGGTCGAACGGTTCGGTGACGATCCGAGCGAGATGCCCGATCACGTTGAACTGAACGGCGATGCGGCCCGGGGTGATTCCGGCGCGCGTGTCGCCGGATATATCTCGCTGTGGCGCGACCTCGGCCTGATCGACGGCGCGTACGCCGTCTATTCGCAGAACGATTTTCCGACCGGGACCGGGCTCGCCTCGAGCTCGTCCGGATTCGCCGCGCTCGCCGCCGCGCTCGCCGAGTTCAGCGAGCAGAAGTTGAACGCGGTCAATCTGTCGCGGCTCGCGCGCCGGGGCAGCGGGTCGGCGGCGCGTTCGATCGCCGGCGGAATCGCCGCGCTCCCTTCCACCTCCGACCCCGCCGCGCGACGGCTCGTCGAACCGAACGACGTGCCGTGGGGGATGGTCGTCGCGATCGTGGAAACCGCCCCGAAAACCGTCGGCTCAACCGAGGGGATGAACCTGAGCCGCTCGACGAGTCCGTATTACGGGAGCTGGGTGACGATCGCGAAACACGACTACCGCGCGATGCTGTCCGCGATCCGCGACCGCGACCTCGTTCGTACCGGTGAGCTCGCCGAGTCGAACTGTTACGCGATGCAGGCGTGCATGCTCACCACCCACCCGCCGCTGTTGTACTGGAACGAAGTGACGACCCGCCTGATGCGCCGGGTGCTCGCGTGGCGACGGGAAGGGGTGCGTGTGTACGCGACCGCCGACGCCGGCCCGCATGTCTGTTTCCTCGCGGACCGCGCCGATCTGGACGCGCTCGCCGGGAAAGCCGCCTCGGTCGAGGGCGTCACCGATGTCAACGTCAGCCTGCCCGGAGCGCCCGCCGAAGTCGTGTCGAAGGAATGAACTCCGTGCGCATCCCGGGCAAAGTGATGCTCTCCGGCGAGTACATCGTGCTGTTCGGCGGAAGCGCCGTGCTCGTGCCCGCCCCCCGCACCCTCACCGTGTCCGAAGCCGCCACGCCGACTCCCGACACGGTCAACCCTGTGGTTCGTGAGGCGCTCGCGGAACCGATCGCGGAGATCGTGGAAGCGGAGAAGGAACTGCCTGACCTGCACGTGGCCGTCGATCGCGGCGAATTCTACGCGACCACGCCGGCGGGTTCAGCGGCGAAGCTCGGACTCGGCGGGTCCGCGGCGGAAGCGGTCGGCGTCGTCTCCCTGCGGCTGATACGGGCCGGAATCGATCCGATCGAGAACCCCCGGCTCGTGTTCGACGTCGCCGACCGCGCCCACCGCCGCGCGCAGGGAGGGGTGGGCAGCGGCGCCGATGTCGCCGCGTGCGCGTACCGGCGGCCGATCCGGTTCAGGCGATCCAACGACGAGGTTGAGATCGAGCCGATCGCAAGGCCCGCACACTCTGACATTCCGCAGCTCGCGCTCGCGTGGACCGGGGTCCCGGCCGACACGCGCCGGTTGGTAAAGCCGTTCCTCGAATGGGCCGCCACGGGCAAGCACGCCGCGATCCGGTTGGGCAACCTCGACCTCACGGCCGGCCTGCTGGCCACGGCCTGGTTTGCGGCCGGCAGGCGCCTGCTCAACACCTTGCTCGACGAGTTCGACAAGGCGCTCGCCGAGTTGATGCAATCGGCCGAGCTTGACTGGCGGCTGCCGGTTCATGATGAGCTCGCGGCCTGGGCGCGCGCTCACGGCGGCCGGGCAAAACCGGCCGGCGCCGGCGGCGGCGACCTCGCGCTGCTCGTCGGCCCACTCCCGCTCGCCGAACGGCCTGAGCTGATCATACCGCTCACTCCATTTGACATTGACTGATTCAGAGGTCAGCTTGCCGCATCTGCGCGGGAGGGAAACTGACTTGCTCACGGGAACGGTTGGACTCGCACATGCCCGCGGGAACGGCCTCCTTTGTACATGCCCGCGGGGACGGCCGGAACGGCGTCACCGCGGTTCAACCAATCCTCGCGCAACCGCGGGGCTGTTCAGCCGCGGTGATCCTTGCGGATCCCCGCGGGCATTTTCACCTGAGGCCCACGGTGTAAGGGACCTGGCTGGCGAATCGCAGCGGGAATCAGATACGCGACAACGTGAACGACGTGGAGGAGACTGTTGATGAATGCGAGACTGACAGTTGTATTGTTCGTCGCGGCCGCGCTGCTGGTCGGCTGCGGCGGCGGTGAACAGGCCGAGGAAATGGCGCAGGAGACCGGCGAAAGTGTGGAGCAGGCCGCCGGCGAACAGCAGGCCGCCGGCGAACAGCAGGCCGCCGGCGAACAGCAGGCCGCCGGCGAACAGCAGGCCGGGGAGATGTCGGACGAGATGGCGATGCCGGATCTCGAGGAGATGATGTTCGCGCAGGGCCCGCAGGGGATGAAATACGCGGTGCTGCAGGAGGGCGACGGCCCGGAGATCGACAACGGTGACCTGGCGAAAGTCCACTACACGGGCTGGTTCGAGAGCAGCGGCAACCTGTTCGAAAGTTCGCGCAAGCGGGACAAGCCGTTCGAGTTCACAGTCGGCTCCGGCCAGGTGATCAAGGGCTGGGATCTCGGAGTCGCGGAGATGCGCGTCGGCGAGCGCCGCCTGATCGTGCTCCCGCCGGAACTCGCGTACGGCGAGCGCGGCTATCCCGGCGGCATCCCGCCGAACAGCACGCTCGTGTTCGATGTGGAAGTGCTCGGCAAGGAGTAGGCGGGCGGCAGAGAGACGCCGCGCACGTTCAGGGTGACATTCACTGCAGGCCCGCGGTTGCACGCAACCGCGGCTCATCCACCAGTGGGTGCACGGCCGGGAAGGGGACGCTTGCTGGCAAGCGTCCCCGGAATGCCGCGGGTCACCCCGGGGTCGGCGACCCCGGGCTACTTGTTCAGCGTCGTGATCCGGGCCCGGCGCCGTCAGCGAGATCTACGGGTGGAGCCGGCGGCGGCGCGGCGATGTCCTTCGATGACCAGGGCTGCTGCGTCATCGCGTCCGAGCCGGCGGAACCGTGCCTCGAGGCGCCCGGCCGTGCGCGATTCCTCCGCTCAGGTGCGCGCTCGCGAACGTGTGATAGAGCTCGCTGACGGGCGCGGGTGCGAGCTCCTCGAGCGCCCGCAGCGCGCGCATGTCACGATCCACCTGCCCCTCCGCGATAGATCCACGCCGATCCGCATACCGGTCGAACAACGGCAGCAGCACATCCCACGCGCGGTGCGGGGCGAGACGGTATTCGGTGTCGCTCCGTCCCGGCCTGATCTTCGACGACTTGTGCAGCCGCTCCCAGTTCAACGCGCGTTTCAGCGGATCGTGCGGATGTTCGCTGAGCCGGGTCCACCAGCTGCGCGTGTGTGCGGGCAAATCGAGTGCGAGGAAAACGCCGATCCGCGCGATCGTCTCATCGCAGCGCGCCGGGTCGAGCAAATCCTCCATCCGCAGCACGAGCGTGTTCGGCGACGTGCGCGCGAGCATCAGCGAGGTCCGGCGGGCAAGAGCCCGGCCTGCGAGCAGGCACGGGGCATAGTTGACTGAGAGGATGTGAGACCCGAGGCTGAAGCCCCGGGCCACACGACGCAACACAGAGCCCGCTGCTACCCCCACACGGGTGGGTCGCGGCGGGCGGAGTCGGGCAGGGTGCGGGCGAGCGTGATCGTGAGCGCGCCGTCGCGCGTGAACTCGCCGGAGACGTCATCGAGGCGCTGATTCGCGATCGCAAGCCCGGGCAGGTCGAGCGCGCGCGCGGTCGCCCCGTGCGGGCGGAACGAGCCGGTCGCAACCCCCTCCGGGACCTCGCTCAGGCTGCAGCGGACGCGGAACTCGATGCTGTCGCCGTACACGGTCATATCGAGGCGGAAGCTGCGGTCCGGGTCGGTGTCGAGCAGGTCGCGGATCACATCGGCGCACACGGAGAGCACCGCGACCTGGATCCGTTCGGTCTCAAACGGCCCGAGCCGGAGCCGGCGGCAGGTGGAGTCGATCTTCTCCTCGATGATGCCGAGGAACGCCGGGTCGGCGGCGTACTCGACCGCCCAGCGCAGGGAGAACAGGTTGCGGCGTTGTCTCGCGGTCATCGTTGAGTCAGGAGAACCCGTTGAATCCGAACGACTTGAGGAAGTCGGGCTGCAGGTACGGGTTGATCCGTTTTTCGACGCCGATCGTGGTCGCGGGGCCGTGGCCGGGGTACACGCGCGTGTCGTCGGGCAGCGGGAGCAGTTTCTCGCGGATGCCGTCGATCAACGCGCGGCCGTCCCCGCCCGGGAAGTCCCAGCGCCCGATGCTGCCGGCGAACAGGGTGTCGCCGGCGAACACGTGGCCGCCGTCGTGGAGGAAGACGACGTGGCCGGGCGTGTGGCCGGGGATGTGGATCACGCGCAGTTTCAGCGCCCCGAACGCGACCGTGTCGCCGTCCTCGATGAGCCGGTCGGGTGCGCCGACGGAGAGCGGGACGGCGAAGTGCAGCCCGAGATTGAGCTCGGGGTCGGTGAGCATCGGCGCGTCCGCCGGGTGACAGATGACGGGCGCGTCCGGGTAGCGCTCGCGCATCTCCGCGACGGCGCCGATGTGGTCGCCGTGACCGTGCGTGAGCAGAATCGCGGCCGGTTCGCAGCGCCATTGTTCGAGCCCGGCGACGAACCGCTCCGGCTCGGCGCCGGGGTCGATCACGACCGCGTGGTCCCCGTCGCGCACGAGGTAGCCGTTCGTCTCGAGATCGCCGACACTGAGCGTGACGATATCCATGCAGCCCTCATCCCTCGCGGGTGTTACGAAAAACACCGGCCGCGCGTTCCGCAACCGATGTTCCGCTCCTGATTCGCGCGCCGGTCGGATCAACCGCGCGGGCGGCAAAGAACAGCTTCTGCCGAGCCGCGGTGACGGCCTTCGGCGCGTCCCCGCGGGCATGGCAAGCAATGTGCCCCTGTGACAGCGCGCAGCGATGTCGCAGGGCTCGCTGCGGGGACGCTTGCGAGCATCCGGTCATCCCCTTGGCTCAGCCGGGACAAGTATCGCGGGTGGCAAAGGAGTCATTCTGACCGAAGCCCGACGTCCGTTTGTCGGGCGAAGGGAAGAAGGTCCGAGTTCAACAAGGGTAGAGGGTATAATGAAACTCGAAAAACAGCCATTTGGTAAGCTGGACCTTCTTCACCCGCCTTCACGCAGACAGACGCGTGAAGCCGGGTTCAGAATGACTCCTCTGCCTCCCGAATGCGCTTCAGAATCCGGTCCATGCACGTGGCTGAGCGAACGGCATAACCGAATGCGAGCAAGCGTCCCCCTTCGCGGCAACCGTTCGGGCTATGTGCGCACCGCAGCCGGGCCGCACGGGCGGTACTGATTCGGCGACCGACGACAATCCATCGGCCGGATTTCAGGCCACGCGCATGAACTGCTCGATGAACTCGTCGGGGCGGGACGGCGTGCCGGTCGCGTTCATCATCAGCTCGTTGGATTCCCAGAGCGCGCCGTGCTTGAACACGTGCTCTTCCAGCCACTGCCCGATGCGTTCATCGTCCATCCAGAGCACGGGCTGTTCGAGCGCGAGCTGACGGATCATCGCGAGCGCGAGCTGGCTCGCGTGCCAGTCGGCGATGATCGAGTTCTGCACGGTGACCGGGCGGAGCATGATGTCGGGCTGGACGGCCCAGTCGGCGAGCTCCTTGCGCCCCGCGGGCCGTCGCAGGAGCTGGAACCGTTCGACGAGATCCCACCACCGGTTCTGCTGATTCTGCTCCGGGTCACGGTAGAGGCCGCGCTCGAAGTGGACCTGGACGAGCTTCCAGCGGCCGGTGATCACCATCTGCATCCGCAGTTCGCTGAGGATGAGGCGGTCGAGGCCGCGGATCTGGCTGCCCCTGAGCGCGAACATGTTGATCAACCACTCGAAGTCGGTGGCGCGCCGCGCGAAGAACCGGCCGACAGCTTCGAGCAGGGACGGGTGCGCGGGGCGGCGCAGGGTGTGCGGGAGGTCGCGGTCGATCCGGCTCGTGTACGCCGCCTTCCCGAACGCGGCGAGGATCTCTTCGGCGGACTCCTTGTTCGGCGCGGGCGAGAGCACGATCCGCATGTCGCCGCTGCGGTCGATGTCGGCGAACTCCTGCTTCGGGTACAAACTCGCCTGTGAGATCGCATCGTCCGGGAGCGCGCCCGCGAGCGGGAGTCCGATCCGCTCGAAGTAGCCCGGCGCCCAGTCCATCGGGTCACGCTCGGCGTAGAGCGCATCGACATTCGTCTCGAACACGGCGGGCACTTTCGCGAAGTACGGGTCGGAGCAGTACCACGGCTCGAGGTCGATCGCGTCCACGTCGAACTTGTCGGAGAGGAGGCGGTCGAGCTGGGCCTTCATCCGGCGGAACGGATCTTCGGTCTCGGTGGCGAAGCTGCTGAGCGCGCTGAACAGGCGGGTCTCGTTGATCTCCCTCAGCTCCATGTGCATCCGGTAGTAGTCGGGAAACCCGATTGCGCGGGATGCGACGTTGCGCGCCTTCGCGAGATCGACGATGTCCTGGGCGATCTCCGGACCGATCGTCTTGCTCGCCTCCCACGCGCGGCGGCGGGCATCGATGTCATCGCTCTTGGACATGATCCGGTGCACTTCCGCGACCGTGGACCGCTGCCCGTCGATCTCGGGACGGAACCGGCGCACCTTCGCCTCGAGCTGCTTCTCCTTGATCACGAGCGCCTCGCGGATGTCGGACGGGAACAGGTGCGGCGCGATCTCCTGGCGGAGCAGGGACGCCCAGCGGCGGAGCTCGATGTCCTGCACGGCGGCGTCCGCGAGCCGCTCGCTCAACTGTTCAAACAGTTCCTTGTCGGCCAGCTCGTTTCGGTAGGCGATCTCCGCATCCCTGCTCCTGTCGATGGAATCGTCGTCCGGGCTGACCATCGCCCGCCAGTTGCTGAGTTCGCGGCTGGTTCGCGCGGGGGCAAACCGCTCGTCCGCCGCTTCGAGAGTGTCACGAAGTGCGCGTTCCACATCGGAATAGCCGGCCACCGGTTGTCTCCTCGCTGGGCAGGGTTCGGAGAGCGGTCCGCCGGGCGGCGGGACCGCGGTCGTGTGCATCGCTGATTGTACAGCCCGGGAAGGTACGAATCCCCGGTGAACAGCGCAAACAGCGGCAGGTGCAAGCGTCGCGGGACGGTGACGGTCGATTCGCGCGCCGGCCGTCGATTGCTTACCTTCGCCGCATGGCGCAACTGGAAGTGTACCGGATCGATCCGGCGGCGGTCGATGTCGCGCGCGGCGAGGCGACGCTGAGCGGGGACGAGGCGCACCACCTGCTGCGCGTGCGGCGGGGCCAACCGGGCGAGCGGGTGATGTTGATCGATGGGTACGGGACCGCATGGAGCGCGCAGTTGGTTGCCGCCGAGCGCGCGAGCGCCCGGTTGCGCCTGGTTTCCCGGCACGAGCGCTGGCGCGAACCGCCAGTGCGTGTGCACCTTGGCATCGGCCTGTTGAAGGCTGATCGTGTGCTCGACGCGATCGACCAGTGCGTGCAGGCCGGGGTCGCGGAGATAACGCCGTTCGCGAGTGAGTGTGCGGTCGCCGGCTGGCGTGAGAACCGTGCTCGCCGCGCCGAACGCCGCGCGCTGGAAGCGGCGAAACAGTGCGCGCGCGGGAGTGTACCACCCGTACACGCGCCACAACCGATCGCGGACTGGTGCATCCAACGGGAAGCAGGCGCACGCAAACTCGTGGCCGACACGGACGGGGACGCGTTCCCGGACATCGCCCCGGGTGAACGGGTCGCGGTCGCGGTCGGGCCGGAAGGCGGGTTCAGCGAGCGTGAGATCGAGTTCATGTTCGCGCACGGGTTTCGCCGCGTCAGCCTCGGCCCGCGGCGGTGCCGCAGCGAGACGGCGGCCGTGCTCGCCGTCGCCGCAATCACCGGCCGCGTCGAACAACCGCCGGCCGTGTCGTGAGAACGCGGGCGGACGAACATCAGACCGGAACAGACGACAGATCAGAGGTGAGCAACGATACGACGGAGAACTGAAAGGTCGATCATGTCTGGAAACAACCACTTCGATGTCATCATCCTCGGCAGCGGACCGGCCGGATACACGGCGGCGATCTACGCGGCGCGGGCGCATCTGGACGTGCTCGTGCTCGAGGGCCTGAACTCCGGCGGGCAGTTGATGATCACCACCGATGTCGAGAATTACCCCGGTTTCCCGGACGGGATCACCGGTCCGGAAATGATGGATCAGTTTCGCAGGCAGGCGGAGCGGTTCGGCGCCGAGCTCGTGCCGATGGACGCGGTGAAGGCGGACGTGCTGAACGGGTCTCCGTTCAAGGTGTCGACGGACGAGCAGGAATACAGCGGCGACGCACTGATCATCGCCACCGGCGCGACCGCGAAGTACCTCGGCCTCGAGAGCGAGGATGAACTGAAGGGGTTCGGCGTGTCCGCGTGCGCGACGTGCGACGGGTTCTTCTTCACGGACAAGGAAGTCGCGGTCGTCGGCGGCGGCGACACCGCAATGGAGGAAGCGACCTACCTCACCCGCCACTGCACGAAGGTGCACATCATCCACCGCCGGGACGAGCTTCGCGCGAGCAAGATCATGCAGAAGCGCGCGCTGAAGCATGAGAAAATCCAGGTGCACTGGAACAAGGTCGTGATCCACGTGCTCGGCAGCAAACAGGAAGGCGTGACCGGGCTGAAGCTGAAGGACACGGAGACCGGCGAGATCAGCGAGTTGAAGGTGCAGGGGATGTTCGTCGCGATCGGGCACAAGCCGAACACCGACCTGTTCCGGGGCGTGCTCGAGATGGACGAGGCCGGGTACATCAAGGCCGATCCGGGCTCGACGCGGACGAACGTGGAAGGCGTGTTCGCCGCCGGCGATGTGCGCGACAATGTGTACCGGCAGGCTGTCACCGCGGCGGGCACCGGCTGCATGGCCGCGATCGACGCGGAACGGTGGCTGGAAGCGGAGAAAGCGAAGAAGGAGGAACAGGCCGCCGAAGCGAGCGCGTGACAATCCACACGGTCTCCCCGGGACACACGCCGTCGCCATGCCCGCGGGGACGGGCCGCAGGCCGTCACCGCGGCTGATACAACGGAGCATGAGACCCGAGGCTGAAGCCCCGGGCCACCCATTCTCTTGACTTACCTTGTGATTATCCTTGACTAAAGTCAAGGGCAAGTCTGTACAGGCCCGCGGTTGCTCGCAACCGCGGCTGATACA
>JAANWZ010000045.1 GCA_018263585.1 Calditrichota bacterium
CGTCGGCTGTGTTTCACATGTGAGCGCCGGGTGGCCCGGGGCTTGCCCCGGGTTTCATCCACCGTTTGTTCAACCGAGGCGAAGGGGACGCTTGCCGGCAAGCGTCCCCGAACCCAGGAAATAACCATCGGCGGGTGGCCCGGGGCTTCAGCCTCGGGTCTCGTATCCCGACTGGTCAGCCGCGGTTGCAAGCAACCGCGGGCCTGTGGGCGTGTCATCCTGAACAAGCGGGCCGAGTTGTTTTCAGTTTCAGGCCCGCGCCGTGAAGGATCTACCCGGTAGACCACCCGGCGGTTGTTCCGGATACACCCTGGGGGGTTGTTGCTGGTAGATCCCTTCGCTTCGCTCAGGGCAGGCTCTTCACCCCCGCACCAACAGACGTGCGGGGGATTCAGGATGACACGAATGGCCGCACGCGCGCCCGATGGGCGCGAAACTCGCGAAGAGGCTGAATGTCTCCGGCGCGTTCCACTCTCCGCTGATGGAGCCCGCCGGCGAAACGCTGGCGTCGCGGCTTCGTGAAACCGACATTCGACAACCGCGCGTGCCGGTCTATCCGAACGTGACCGCGCAGCCGGAGACACGCCCGGACAGCCTGCGCGCCGGGTTGATCGACCAGCTCACGAACCCCGTGCGCTGGCTGCACACGTTGCGGGCGATGCGCGCGAGCGGAGCCGGCCGGTTCATCGAGGTCGGGCCGGGTAACGTATTGCAGGGGTTGGCGAAGCGAACGTTGAAGGACGTCGAAATCGCGGGCGCGGGCACGGTTGCGCAGCTCGCCGCGTTCGCGGAGCGCTCCGGCGCCGGCAAACCGAGTTGACGAGGGACGACGATGGCGGATTTCGATGGGAAAGTCGCGTGGGTGACCGGGAGCGCGCGCGGGATCGGGCGTGAGATCGCCCGGCGTCTGGCGGAGGCGGGCGCGACCGTGGTCGTGCACGACATCCTCGCGGACGCGGCGCGCGAGACGGCGGAGCAGTTGCGCGCGGACGGTCTCAGCGCCGGCGCGGTCACCTCCGACGTCGCCGACGCCGCCCAGGTCGATGCGACGCTGCAGACGATCCTCGACGATTACGAGCACATCGACATCCTCGTCAACAACGCCGGCGTCACCCGCGACGGGCTGATCGTGCGGATGAAGGACGAGGACTGGGATCTCGTGCTCCGCGTCAACCTGAAGGGTGCGTTCCTGTGCACGAAGGCGGTCGCGCGGCCGATGATGAAGCAGCGCTCCGGGCGGATCGTGAACGTCGCTTCCGTCGTCGGGATCATGGGCAACGCGGGCCAGGCGAACTACTCCGCGTCGAAGGCGGGCCTGATCGGGCTCACGAAATCGGCGGCGCGTGAGTTCGCGAGCCGCGGGATCACTGTGAACGCGGTCGCCCCGGGCTACATCGAGACGGAGATGACGGCGAAACTGCCGACCGCGGTGCGAGAGAACTTCCTCCAGCAGACCGCGCTCGGCCGCCCCGGCACCCCGGCGGACGTCGCCGCCGCCGTGCACTGGCTCGCGTCCGACGCGGCCGAGTACATCACCGGCCAGGTGCTGCACGTGGACGGCGGCATGCTGATGTGACCGGTTCACATGGTAGATCAAAGAAAACGAATACACGGCAAGCAGAACACCCAACGCGGAAGGGACCGACCATGGCAAGCCAGGAGCAGATCGAGAAGGTGAAGGAGATCATCGCGGAGCAGCTCGGCGTCGATATGTCCGAGGTGACGATGGAAGCGTCGTTTATCGATGATCTCGGTGCCGATTCGCTCGACACGGTCGAGCTCGTGATGGCGTTCGAGGAGGCGTTCGACATCGAGATCCCGGACGAGGACGCTGACCAGCTCCAGACCGTCGGCTCGGCGCTCGACTACCTCGACAAGAAAATGAACGAGTAACCCGGTTACGGCGGTTGCATGGCTACACGCGTGTTTGTCACCGGTATGGGGGTCGTGTCTCCGCTCGCGATCGGCGCGGAGGCGACTTGGAACTCCCTCATCGCCGGCCGCAGCGGCGCGGACCGGATCACCCGTTTCGACCCTGCCGGCCACAGGACCACCTTCGCCTGCGAGGTCAAGGGGTTTGCCGCGACCGACTTCATGGACCGCAAGGACGCGAAGCGGATGGACCTGTTCGCGCAGCTCGCGATGGCGAGCACGGTCGAGGCGATCGAACAGGCCGGGATCGACTTCGACGGCGTCGATCCGGACCGGGTCGGCGTCGTGTACGGCTCCGGCATGGGCGGGATGACGATCTACGAAGAGCAGCTCAGGCGGATGCTCAACGACGGCCCGGGCCGGGTAAGCCCGTTCTTCATCCCGATGCTGATCGGTGACATCGTCCCCGGCCACATTTCGATGCGCTGGAAGCTGAAGGGTCCGAACTACGGCGTGCAGTCGGCGTGCGCGACCTCGTCGCACGCGATCGGGCTCGCGCTCATGCACCTTCGCGCGGGGGACGCCGATGTGATCGTCACCGGTGGATCCGAGGCGCCGATGACCCCGCTCGGCCTCGCCGGGTTCAATTCCGCGCGGGCGATTTCGACGCGCAACGACGACCCGCAGCGCGCGTCACGCCCGTTCGACCGCGACCGCGACGGGTTCGTGATGGGCGAGGGCGCGGCCACGTTCGTGCTCGAGACCGAGGAACATGCGCGCGCGAGAGGCGCGACTGTGTTCGCCGAACTGTGCGGGTACGGGTTCAGCGGGGACGCCTATCACCTCACCGCCCCGGCCCCGGAAGGTGAGGGCGCGGTCCATTCGATGGCGGCCGCGCTGCGCAACGCGGGCGTCGATGGAGCGGACGTGGACTACATCAACGCCCACGGCACGTCCACGGAACTGAACGACAAGAACGAAACCACGGCGATCAAGCGGGTGTTCGGCGGCCACGCGTACAAGCTCGCGGTCTCATCGACGAAATCGATGATCGGCCACCTGCTCGGCGCGGCGGGCGCGGTCGAGATGTTCGCCAGCGTGATGGCGCTGCGTGAAGGCACCATCCCGCCGACGATCAACTACGAGACCCCGGACCCCGAATGCGACCTTGACTACACGCCGAACGAGGCGCGGAACCAGGCGATCAACGTCGCGATGTCGAACACGTTCGGCTTCGGCGGCCACAACGCCTCCCTCGTTCTGCGAAGAACGGAGAACAGCTCGGGACGCTGACAGGTGAGACTCTGGCCCCGCTGGCTCCGATTCGGCCGCGGACACATCGGCCGGCCCGGCGCACAGCGGTCAATGGAACGGCTCGAACGGTTGATCGGATACCGATTTCGCAACCGGGATCTGCTCGTGCGCGCGCTCAAGCACCGCAGCGTGCTCGCCGCGACCGGCGAACCACGCGTGCGCACGAATGAGCGGCTCGAATTTCTCGGTGACGCGGTGCTCGATCTCGTCGTGCGCGAGGAACTGCTGCAGCGTTTTCCACGCGCGCGCGAAGGCCAGCTCACCCGGTTGAAGAGCCTCCAGGTGAGTGGCCGCCAGCTCACCCGGATCGCGCGCGAAATGGAACTCGGCGCCTACCTGCAGATGTCCGACGGCGAGCAGCGCTCCGGCGGGCGCACGCGCGCCAGCATCCTCGAAGACGCGCTCGAGGCGCTGATCGGCGCGATCTATCTCGACGGCGGCCTCCCCGCCGCGAAACGGTTCATCGACCGCTTCATCGCGAGCCGCGCGCGGCGCGGCAGGGAATCCGCCCGCGACCGAAACTACAAGAGCCTGCTGCTCGAATACGTGCAGTCGCGCGGGATCAGCCACCCGGTGTACCGCGTCGTCTCCGAGCGCGGTCCCGACCACGAGAAAACGTTCACGATCGAGGTGCTGATCGGCGGCGTCTCATACGGTCGCGGCGGCGGGCGCAGCAAGAAACGCGCCGAGCAGATCGCCGCCCGCGAGGCGCTGCTTGCGTTTCACGATCGCAGTTCCGAACATGACGAAAACGATGCGGAACCGTCAGGCGCCGGGTCTGAAGAAAAAGGCCGCGCGGACGGCGACGCCGGGGGGAAGTGAGGCGGAAACACGGCGCTCGCCGTGCTTCCACTCAACGAGGGGATGACAATGGATTACCAGCTCGATGACTTTCAGCAGGAACTGGCGCAGCAGGCGGCGCGGATCGGACGCGAGAAGATCCGCCCGGTCGCGGCCGAGTACGACGTCGCGGGCGAGTTCCCGTGGGACATCGTCAAGGTGTTCGCCGATTCCGGCTTCTACGGCCTCTGGGTTGATGAAGAGTACGGCGGCGTCGGCCGCGGCGTGATGGACCTCGTGCTCGTCACCGAGGAACTGTCGAAATACTGCGGCGGGATCGCGCTCGCCGTCGCCGCAAGCGCGCTCGGTTCGTTTCCGATCGTCATCTCCGGCTCCCCCGAGCAGAAGGAGAAGTACCTGCCGGCGCTCGCCGCGGGCGAGGCGCTCGCCGCGTTCGGGCTCACCGAACCGACCGCCGGCAGTGACGCCGGCAGCATCCAGACGCGCGCGGAAAAGAAGGGCGACAAGTACGTGCTTAACGGGACCAAGGTGTTCATCACGAACGGCGGCGTCGCGAAAATCTACACGATCATCGCGAACACCGACCCGGGAAAGGGTTCACGCGGCGCGAGCGCGTTCATCGTCGAGGAGGGCACGCCCGGCTTTTCCTACGGGAAGGTGGAAGACAAGATGGGGATCCGCGCGTCCGCGACCCGCGAGCTCATCTTCGAGGACTGCGAAATCCCGGAGGAGAACCGGATCGGCCGCGAAGGGGAAGGGTTCGCGGTCGCGATGAAGACACTCGACAAGAGCCGGCCCGGCGTCGCCGCGCAGGCGCTCGGAATCGCCGCCGGCGCGCTCGATCTCGCCACCGAATACGCGAGCCAGCGGGAGCAGTTCGGCCAGAGCATCATCCGCTTCCAGGCGATCCAGTTCATGCTCGCCGACATGGCGACCGAGGTGGAAGCCGCGCGCGCGATGCTCTACGCCACCGCCCGCATGGTGGACAGCGGCGCGAAGCACATCGCGAAGGAGTCGGCGATGTGCAAGGTGAAAGCGTCCGACGTCGCGATGAAGGTCACCACCGACGCCGTCCAGATCTTCGGCGGCTACGGCTACATGCGCGACTACCCGGTCGAGAAGTTCATGCGTGACGCGAAGATCACGCAGATCTACGAGGGCACGAACCAGATCCAGCGGATGGTCGTCGCCCGCAGCCTGATCAAGGAAATCCAGCGCGCGAGTTAGCACCACGAGCCGGTCACTTCCATGCCAACGCCGACGCCACCGACGATCGCGGTTGCCGGCGCGAGCGGTCTCGTCGGGCGCACGCTGCTCGCGCTGCTCGCCGGCGACGAGTGGCGCGCGCACCCGGTGATCGCATACGCGTCGGAGAAACGCGCCGGCCGGTTCGCCCGCCGCGGCGACGAACGGATCGAGCTGCGCGCGTTGCCGGAAGCGCCCCCGCCGCACGTTGACTACCTGCTCAGCGCGCTGCCCGCGTCGGTGGCGCGCGAGGTCGTCCCCGGCTGGCGCGATGCGGGCGTGCGCGTGATCGACAAGAGCAGCGCGTTCCGCACCGATCCCGCCGTCCCGCTCGTCGTCCCCGAAGTGAACGCGCGGGAGATCAGTGACGCCGTCCGCCTGATCGCGACCCCGAACTGCACCACGATCCCGATCGCCGTCGCGCTCAAGCCGCTGCTCGACGAGGCGGGGTTGGTGGATGTGCGCGCGACCAGTTTCCAGGCTGTCTCCGGCGCCGGCGCGGGCGGGTTGCGCGCGTGGGAAACCGAGCTCCGTGGTGAAACCGACCCGGCGAGCCCGTTCTCGGAACCGATCCACGCGAACGTGATCCCCGTGATCGGCGCGCTCGACGAGCACGGCAGCGCGTCCGAAGAGCGGAAGGTCGCCCGCGAGCTGCGCAGAATCCTCGCGCTCGCGCCGTTGCCGGTGGCCGTGACCGCGGTGCGCGTGCCGGTCGCCGCCGGGCACGGGATCGCGGTCGAGGCCGGCCTCGCGCGCGAACTGACGCCCGCACGCGCGATCGAGTTGTGGCGGGAGATGCCCGGTGTGGTCGTCCACGAGGATCCGTCCGACCCGCCGACCCCGCTCGACTGCGCCGGCTGCGACGAAGTGTTCATCGGCCGCGTCCGGCGCGCACAACACCGAGACAACGCACTCCTGTTCTGGGCCGTCACCGACAACCTGCGCAAAGGCGCCGCGACAAACGCGCTCCAGATCCTCGCGCGCTGGCTCAAAAACTAGGGACAGACCCCAATTTCCTGATTATTAGCCGGGGAGGCATTGTAACGAGTCGCATGGAGCCTGTGCACGGCAGTCCATTCCACCTACTGGCTGGAAATTGGGGTCTGTCCCTAGTTTTTCGGTGACCTTTTCAGCATCGCCGCGGTCCGCTCGTACAGCTCTCTGCCGAGCGCGCTGATCTCACGCCAGCGCACGCGAACTTCATCCACTGACAACCCGGCAGCCTCTGCGAACCGTTGCGCGTCTTCGCCCTCGGCCGGGACCTCGCCGCGCCGGTGCGCGCTCGAGAACACCTGCACCAGCTCCCAGCGCCGGAGCTCGCCGTACGCCGGCCCCGCCTCCGCCCACAGCTCCATATGCTCGCGATCCACATCCGCGAGCCGCCGGAACCGTTCGCACAGCGGCGCGGACCAGCGCTCGTCCGCGGGCAGGCGCAGCCGCCAGCCGGCGAACGTCGCCGCGAACTCGAAGTCCATCATCCCGCCGCGCGCCTTCTTGATCCGATAGACCCCCCGCCGCGGCCGCGACGCGTCGCTCGCCTTCCTCCGCGCGAAGTGGAGCACGGGCAGCTCGTCCGCACGCGGTGGGGTCGTGGAAAACCGGCGCAGCGCCCGTTGCGCGCGCCCGCCGGCGGCCTCATCTCCCGCGATCAACCGCGCGCGCACGAGCGCCATTCGTTCCCACGGCGCCGCGCGCGACGCGAGGTAGTCGCCGAGACGGCTCACCGTCACGCACAGGGGCGCCCCCGACCCCTCCGGCCGCAAGCGCGCGTCGGGTGTGAGACGGCCGTTCAGGGAGAGCGCGCGCAGGAACTCCGTGGACCGCTGCACCGCGGCTGCGACCCGGTCGGACGGGCCGTCCGCGCACACGAACATCAGGTCGAGGTCGCCGTCCGGCGCGAGCTCGCCGCCGCCCCATTTCCCGCTCGCGAGCAGCGCGACCGGCGCGGTTCCGCGACCCCCGGCGAGCGTGTCTCGCGCGACGATCCGCGCGACACGATCGACCGCGCGCGACCACGTCCCGGTCAGCTCCTCCGCGTCGATCGCCCCGGCGAGAAACGCCTCCCCGAGGTGAAACATGAAGTCGCCGAGTTCGCTGTCCAGCGTTTCCCGGTCCCCGCTCTCCGGCGGCGGAAACGTCTTCGCGCCGATCTTCTCCCACAGGTACGGCCGTTTAATCGCCTCCTCGACGACGCGGCGGCCGTCGCGGATCAGCCGTGTGATCTCGCGGCGCAGTTGCGGGCGTTCGGCGAACGCGGCGAACCACGCCTGCGGCCCGCCGTACGCGAGCACCGACTGCTCGAGCCTCGCGAGCGCGTGCTCGCTGTCCGCCGTCCCCGCGAGCTCGCGCGCGTCGAACAGGGCCGTCGCCGGTCCCCAGCGCCCACTCAGCCGTGTCAACACAGCCCGCGCGCGCGCCGTCTTCGCGAGCCGATCCCGCTCATCCCCGCGAGCGTCGGGCTGCGGGTCCGGCGCGGTCAGCCCGGCGAATACGGCCGCCTCGTCTTCGCTCGGAAGCAGCGAGCGCGCGAGTTCACGAATCGCGGCACGGCGCGACCGGAACGAGCGTTCCAACTCGCGCGGCGAGAGCGCGAGCGCGTACGCGAGCCGCGCGTGGCCGGCCGTATCCGGCTCCGGCACGACGAACTGCGCGCGCCCCTCTTCCACCTGCAGCGCGTGCTCGACACGCCGCAGGAACAGGTAGTTGTCGAGCAGCGAGTCGGCCGCGTCGCGTTCGATCCGCCGCACCTGCGCGAGCCGGCGGATCAGCTCCGCGATCGACCCGCGCCGCAACGACGTGTGCTCGCGCCCTTCGCTCAGTTGGAACGAGGCGACGAGGAACTCGACATCCCGGATTCCGCCGGGCGTGCGCTTGATGTTCCGCGGGTGGGCGTTCGCGTGCACCCCGGCGAGCGCGCGCGTGACATCGCCTGCGAGCTGTTTCACATCCCCGCCCATCGCGAACAGGAAATGCGCGAGCAGCTCGCGGAACCAACCGGGCGGATCGCCCGCGACCACGCGCGCGCGCAACCACGCGACCCGTTCCCACGGCGCCGCGCGTTGCAGGAAATAACGCTCCGCGGCCGGCAACGTCCACGCGAGCGGCCCGGAGTCGCCCTCCGGACGCAAGCGGAGATCGACGTCGTAGCCCGGCCGGTCGCGTGTGCCGGACATCCGCTGCACCCACGCGCGCACATCACGGTCTGCGCGGCCGGCCTCCGCCCCGCCTGCGGTGAAAAACACCGGGTCGATGTCGCTCGCCGGGTTCAGTTCGCACCCGCCCCACTTGCCGAGCGCGAACAGGAGCAGCCCGCTCGGGTCGTCGGAGACGGCCCGCAACGAGGAACGGGACAGCGAGTCGGCGAGCTCGCTGTACGCGCGCGCCGAGCGTTCGACCGGCCAGACCGCGAGCTGTTCGCGCAGCGCGATCGCCAGCCACGCCCGCTCCCGCGCCGGCAGAAGCTCGCTTTCGCCCGCGGCCGTGAACTCCAGTTCATCGTCCGCGGCCGCGGCTGAGAGCATGATCGGAAGGTCGGCGCCGAACCGGGCCGCGATCCGCACCGGCGCATCCCCGGCGACCACGAGCGCCGCGAACGCGTCGTGCAACGTCTCGTCGCCCGCGATCGACTCGGCGGCCTCGCCGGGGACACCTGCGAGCACCTCGAGCCTGCGTGCGCGCGCGCCGGGGTCGGGGTAACCGGCGAGACGGTCGTCGAGGAACGACCAGCGCTCGTGTGTGCGGTTCGCAGCCATCGCGGGAAAGTAGGGGAGGGTGCGCGACGGTGGCAATCTCACCCGGCGTACATGGGCGCCGCGTGTTTGCCCGCGCAGGCTCGCCGTGAATTTGCCTGATCGCGCGAGAGCGGTTGGCATCGGCACGCGCGCGGTCGCAAGTTCATGTCCATCGATCCACGGCGGCCGAGACCCCGCCCCGCGAGAGGAGGCCCGATGCACCCGCACAGATCTTCGCTCACCGTGTTCGCGTGCGCCGTTGCGGTTACGCTCGTCCTGCACGCAACAACGCGCGCCACTCCCTACGTCCCGCCCGGCGAGCTCGCGCGGATGCAGGAAACGTGGTCCGCGCAACCCGGCGACCAGCGGTACGGCCGCGACCTGACTCGCGACGAGCTCGACGAGTTCGACGACTACCTGATCGCGGTCGAGTACATGCGCATCCTCGACTGGCTGCCGACGATGCAGGTGCAGGAGCCCGGCGAGAATTTCGGCGGGATGCGCGAGGGCGAGCAGCAGCCGAACGTGATCGAAACCGACAACACGACGGAAGCGATCCGCGACTGGTCCCGTTACGCGCGGATGACCGGCGACTTCGACCGGTTCGCGCAGAACATCGCGGACGCGTGGACGTACGTGTTCAGGTGGCCGGCGTACGACGAAGAGGGCGGCGGCAATCCGAACTACTACCGCGTGCACAACTGCGGCTGGGCACTGATTGCGACGATCGAATACACGGAGGCGTACGGCGCCGACGAGGACGTGCTCGCCTACGCCGACTCGTGCGCGTGGTACCTCGACACGTACCGCCTCGATGTGAACGGCGACCTGAACGCGTTCGCGGCGAGCTTCGGCGCGGGCGCGCTCTACATGTACGGGATCTGGAACGGGGAGCAGGCGTGGGTCGATGCCGGCCGCGAGATCGCGCAGGATGTGAAGACGTGGATCGAAGCGGTCCCGAGCCGGCTCGGCCACCACACGTGGGCGATGAGCGGCGGCACCGCGATGTGGGGCGTGGTCACCGCGCTCTTCCTCGACGACCCGGACGCGGGCCAGGAGTGGCTCCCGCAATACGTGGACCAGTTGCCGACCTACTCCGGCGGCGGGCTGTGGAACAACTCGTGGACCGTGTGGAACGGGTTCGCGTGGATCCGGATCCACCACGTGCTCGAAGACGAGGAGAGCCTGGACAACGCACAGTACGTCGCCGGCTATATGCTGGACGAGATGAATCTCGACGACGACGGCGGCGTGCCCGCCACCGAGGGCCAGTTCGCCAACGACCAGTCATGGACAAGCGCGTACACCGTCTGGTACATGCTCGAGCAGTTGTTCGAGACATGGGACTCGCCGTGGGACGCGGCCGCGGTTCAGTTCGATTCGCCGGCGCCGGAAGACGAGATCATGCTCGCGCAGCCGGTGACGGTCACGCTCACGCTCGCCAACGCCGGGCTCGAGCCGCTCGGTGACGATACCCAGTTCGCCCAGCTCACATTCTCCGCGCCCGGGAGCTCGCTCGGGCCGTACGATGTCGCGATCCCGTTCGGGCAGACGATCGAGTACACGCTCCCGGACCCGTGGCTGCCCGCGACGCTCGGCGAAACGGTGATCTCCGCGACGATCACCACCGGCGACGACAACGACGACGGGAACGGCACGGTCACGACCGAAGTCACTGTGCAGTCCGACGTCACGATCACCGGCGCGGTCACGGACGCGACCGACGGCGCGGGCGTGCACGCGAATGTGGATGCAATTCCGCTCGCCGGCGATGATGCGGTCGAGGCGCACGCGGAGACAGACCCGGCGACCGGCGGCTATCTGCTCTACGTGCTGCCCGGGATCTACCGCGTGCAGGTGCTCCCGCGCGAGGCGCCGTACCCGCCGCGGAGGACACAGGTGGCGACCGCCGGCGAACCCGTGGACGGGGTCGATTTCGCGCTGCCGCGCGCGCCGTCGATGTATGTGATCAACGGCGGCAACCCGGCGCTCGGCCGCCGGCGCCTGCGCGAGCTCGCCGGGCCCGGGTTCGATCCGTGCGTGTGGCCCGTCGCCGAGCTCGGGTTCCCGAACGAGCAGCTCAGCGCGGATCCGATCGAGACCGTGTTCTGGTCGCACAACGCCGGGAGCGGTCCCGTGTTCTCCGCGGAGCAGTTCGACGGGCTCAACGAGTTCCTCGAGACGGACGGCAATCGGCTGGTCGCCGGCGGCGTGTCGCTGATGAACCAGATCACCGGCGAGGAGGCGCTCCGGCTCGGCGTGCTCGCCGGCGCGACCGACCTCCCGCGGCGCGTGGTCGCGAGCGCGCCCGGGGATGTGCTCCAGGGCGACAGCCTGTTCCTGCAACTGCCGCCCGCGCCGCCGGTTTCCGATGCTGTCAACCCGTTTCACCCGTTCGCGACACGGATCGGCTACTACGCGGGAACGACACGCCCCGCCGGGCAGCGGGTCATGTGGCAGGAAGGGTCGGTCAGTTACACGTTCGGCTTCCCCGTGGAGTCGATCGATCCGGGGCGTGGGTTCTTCGCGGGGGACGCGCCGCTCGCGGAGCTGTTCGCTGATCGTGAGCCGGCCGCGCTTGCGTCAGGCGGCAATGAGAAGGCGGTGGAGATCGTGCCGTCGCGGGCGAGCGTGCGCGCGTGGCCGAACCCGTTCAACCCGGCGCTGCATGTGCGCGTCGCGGCGCCGCGGGCGGAGCCGGCGGAGCTCGCGCTCTACGACGTGCTCGGCCGGCGCGTCGCCGCGTGGCGTGTTGATCCCGGCGCTGTTACGACCGTCACCTGGAATGACCCGACCGCCGCGAGCGGGGTCTATTTCCTCCGCCTTGACGCCCCGAACCGGACAATAACCCGGCGGGTGCTGTTGTTGAGGTAATGTGGTGTTGTTCAGGTAGAGGGGCCTGCATCATCCGTAGCCCCGCAGCTCCGCTTGCGGGGGAGGCTTGGATGGTCACCGGCACATGCCCGCGGGGACGGCACAGCCGTCACCGCGGCTGATCCGACGGGCTGCGGGCCGGGTATGCGCTATGCCCATGCCTGCTGTGCAGGCATGGATTCAGGGGGGGCTGTCTCCCGTCACCCCGTTCCTCGGACGCTTGCTCGCAAGCGTCCCCTGCTTGCGCGGACCAGGCTGATCCCGGCCTGCGAGCAGGCACGGGGCATAGGAAGTGATCCCGTCGCACTCGTGCCCGCGCTTGCTCGCCAAGCGCGGAGCCGGAAGTGTATGAAATCCGGGGCGAGCCCCGGGCCACCCAGCCGCGGATGGAGCTCACCCTCCGACATGTCGCGCGGGATTGCCGCGTTTGCGACGCCTGCTTATCTTCACGCGTCAGGAAGCGAACGACGGGGACCGGTTTCCGTGGTCGGGAGACCGGGCGATCGAACGGGAGCGAACATGAAGCTGAGAAGCGAGCGTCACGGCGAAGTCGCCGTCATGGAGCTGCGGGGCAAAGTGATGGGGGGCCCCGACTCGACCGTGTTCCGCGACGAGCTGAAGAAACAGCTCGACGACGGGATCAAGAAGGTGGTGATCGATCTCGGCCGGGTGGACTGGATGAATTCGTCCGGGCTCGGCATCCTCATCGGCGGGTTGACGACGGTGAAGAACGCGGGCGGGGAGATGAAGCTCGCGCGCACCACCGACAAGATCAAGTCGCTGCTCATGATCACCAAGCTGGTCCAGGTGTTCGACACGTTTGATTCGGTTGAGGGCGCGATCGCCTCGTTCAGCGAATGAGCGGGTGACGTCGTCCCGGCAGGTGATCCTTCCTCCCGGCCGCTCGATCCGCCGGTGACGAGCGCCGGGGCGCCCGTGGATTCGCTGAACGTGCCGGCGGAATCCCATCGTTGTCTGCACTCGCGGTGACTTCTTGAACACGGCTTCTCCGTCCACCGATATCACGGATGTGCTCGCGCGGCTGCGTGAGTCGCGCAGCGCGCTCTCCACGAGCGGACGCATCGACGACCCGGGTGTTCTGCTCCACCTGCTCGCAACGGTCGAACGACTGCTGACCGGCGTCTCGGTGGACAGATTCTCCGGGATGGAGTTCGAACTGTTGCGCCGGATGGCGATGCTGCTCGCGCGCGCTGTCGAGGAGGAAGAGATCCTCGCGGCGATGCTCGACGGCCTGCGCGAGGTGCTCCCGTTCGACGCCGCCGGCGTCTATCTCGTGAGCCCGGAACAGTCTGTTGCAGGCGACGATGAGGCAGCGCCGTCCGGCGAGGACGGCGGCGATCTCACGCTCAGCGAGCTCGTCGTGCGCGGATACTACCGCGAGGAAGCGCGCAAGTTCCGGCAGAAGTTCGACGAGGGGATTGTCGGCTGGACGATCGCGAATTCCCGCTCGATTGTCGTCGATGATGTCCGCGGCGATCACCGTTACATCGAACTGCGTTCGGAAACCCGCAGCGAACTCGCCGTGCCGATCATCAGCCGCGATGTTGTGATCGGCGCGATCAACCTCGAGTCCGACCGGCTCGCGGCGTTCCCGGTCGAGAGTGTGAAGCTGGTGGAGAACCTTGCCAGCTACGCGGCTGTCGCGCTCGAACGGGCGAAAACGCACCGCGAGCTCACGGAGGCGCGCGCGGTCGAACGCGAGCTCGAGATCGCGCGCGAAATCCAGAGCAAACTGCTGCCCAAGTCGCAGCCGGCGATCCCCGGGTACGATCTCGCCGGCCTCAATGCCCCGTCCGCAGCCGTCGGCGGTGACTACTACGACTTCATCCCGATCACGTCGAAGGATCTCGGTCTCGTGATCGCGGACGTCGCCGGCAAGGGGTTCGCCGCGGGGATGGTGATGGCGAGCCTTCGCTCCGCGCTCCGGATGCGCGTCGAGACGACCTATTCGATCCGGCACGTGATCGCGACCGTGAACCGGTTCCTGTTCGACTCGACAGGGCCGGAACGTTATGTTACAGCGTTCTACGGTGTGCTCGATACGGAGACATTCCAGCTCACGTACGTGAACGCCGGGCACAACCCGCCGCTGCTGCTGAATCCGGACGGCGGGGTTTCCCGTCTCACAGATGGCGGGCCGGTGCTCGGTGTGATCCGCGAGGCGGAGTATGAGCAGGCGGTGGTCACGTTCGCGCCGGGCTCGATGCTCGTGATGTTCACCGATGGGATTATTGAAGCCGGCGGGGAAAGGGGGGAGGAACTCGGGGAGGAGAGGATCATCGCCACCGCGCGCAGGCTGGCGGAGAAGCCGGCCCGGACAATCGCCGCTGCGATCGAACGGGAAGCCGTGCGCCATCACGGGCGCGGCAGACCGATCGACGACCGAACCGTGATCGTGGTCAAAAACCGATGAGTGAACACGCAAAGCTGGTCATTCCCTCCGATCCGGCGAAACTGGTCGATGTCGATGCGTTTGCCGAACACTGGATCGGGGATATGCCGTTCACCGACGATCAGCGCGACGATATCGCGATCTCGCTGTCGGAGGCGGTGAACAACGCGATCCAGCACGGCAACGCGAATGACGCTCGCAAGCGGGTTACCGTTGTCCTGCGCCGGTTCGAGGACGGGCTTCGCATCGAAGTGACGGACGAGGGCAACGGGTTCGACCCGGACGCCGTCGCCGACCCCACCGACCCGGAGAACCTGCTCTCCGAATCCGGCCGCGGTCTGCTCATCATCCGCCACCTGATGGACGAGGTTCATGTCCGCCCCGCCGACGGCGGCACACGCGTCGAACTGATCAAGCGCTACCACGACTGACTGAAGGGCTGCGGGCTGTGGGCTGAAAGGAACGTCGACCATAGAGTCCGGCGCCGACGATGCAGGACCCATACATGCCCGCGGGGACGGCCGTCCGGCCGTCACCGCGGATGAACCAACCGGCATGCCGAGTGGGTTGGGTCCGCGGTGACGCCCTTCGGGACGTCCCCGCGGGCATGTTCGGTTCCGGGTCCGCGACCGGTCGGTGGTTCGGCCGCGCGGGCGAGCCCGCACAGGCGGCACGATCGAGACCGTTCACCGCGATCCGACCTCTGTCTTGCCACTTCCGGCCTCCCGGAAAAGAGCCGCCATCCCGGTCGCCGCCGCCACTACATTGCCGGCATGAACGTGATCGGCCGCAAACCCGTGCTCGAGCTGTTGCGCTCCGGCCGTCCGGTGCGACGGGTCGCGGTCGTGCTCGGCGCGCAGGGCAAGATCATCGGCGAGATCATTCGCGAAGCGAAGGCGTGCGGCGTGCGGGTGGACCGCGTGCCCCCGGACCGCGCCGAGGCGGTTCTCGGGCGCGGCAACCATCAGGGTGTGCTTGCGGAGACGGCGCCGGTCGTGTTTCGTGCGCTCAACGAGATCGGGCGCGGGATCGAGCTCGAATACGGCCTCCTGCTCGCGCTCGACGGGATCACCGACCCGCATCACCTCGGCGCGATCGCCCGCAGCGCGCTCGCGGCCGGGTGCGACGCGCTCATTCTCCCGGAACGGCGCGGCGTTCTCCCGAACGAGACCGCGGTGAAGGCGTCCGCCGGCACGCTGCTGAACCTGCCGGTGATCGTCGTCAAGAACCTCCCGCGCGCGCTCGAACGGTTGCAGGGGGACGGCTGGTGGGTGCACGGCGCAGCCGGCGGCGCGGGAACCTCCCTCTCGGATCACGACTGGGACGACCGCACCGTGCTCGTCGTCGGCGGTGAGGGCCGGGGTCTTTCGCGGCGCGTCGGCGAGCTCTGCGACCATCACGTGGCGATCCCGATGCAGGCCGGCGTGGAATCGCTGTCGGCGTCCGCGGCAGCGTCGGTGATCCTGTTCGACCTCGCGCGCAAGCGCAGCCCGCGTTGACCGCAGTCGGCTCGCGGCGGACAGTCCGCGATTGAGCCGTTGACTGCGTTCCCGCTCGCGCCTAACTTCACGATTCCGTTGCGATTGCATGGGCGGACGCGAGATGCGGAAAAAACACCAGATGTTGTGGTACGGTCCCGGCCGCGTCAAGCCGCGCGAGTTCGTGCTCTCGCGGCTCGGGTTTCTCATCCTCCTGCTCGTGCCGTTTCTGTTCACCGCCGCGTTTGTCGTCGGCGTCGTCTTCTACGTCTCGTTCAACCTGCGCGTCGATGAACTGCAGACGCTGCGTGAGGAGAACGAGCGGCTGCGCGGTCAGATCTCGCGGATCGCCGAGCTCGAGGCGCATCTGACGGAACTCGAGCGCTTTCAGCAGCAGGTGCGGCGCGGGCTCACCGAAGGCGCGGACCTGAAGCGGATCATGGAAGCGGGCGAGGCGGTCGAGCGGGAGCGTCCGCACACGCTGAACGAGACGGACTGGTTGCCTGTCGCGGAAGCGATGCAGGTCGAGCAGGCGGAGCCGGTCGATCTGCTCGCGGTTGTCGAGACCGACGGCTCGATTCATCTGCCGGAACGCTGGCCGGTGGACGGGTTCATCACACGCGGGTTCGATTTCTCGGAGATCGATCCGGGCCGGAGCCACACCGGCATCGACCTCGCCGCGCCGCGGGGCACGCCGGTGCGCGCGGTCGCGTCCGGGACAGTCGTCTCCGCCGACTGGACGCCGCGCTACGGCAACCGTGTGATCCTCGACCACGGCGGCGGGATGCTGACCACGTACGGCCACAACGAGTTGCTGCTCGTCGCGCCCGGCGATCGCGTCTCCGCCGGCGCTCCGCTCGCGCTCTCCGGCAACTCCGGGATCAGCACCGCTCCGCACCTTCATTTCGAGATCTGGTTGAACGGCAGGGCTGTCGATCCGCGCGCCCTCCTGCCGAAACAGGGAGAGCACGATGAAGAAGGATGATCGGAGACGTTCGGACTCCCTTTCCTCCATCATCGGAGCCGATGCGACGATTGACGGTGAGCTGTCCCTCGAGGGCTCCCTGCGGATTGACGGGTCGTTCAGCGGCACTCTAACTTGCGGCGGCTCGGTGACAATCGGCGAGCACGGGTCGTTTTCCGGCGACATCGACGCGCAGGATCTGATCCTCGGCGGGACGGTCGAAGGCCGTGTCGCCGTCCGCGGCAAAGTCGTGCTCGAGGCGTCGAGCTCGTTCTCCGGAGAACTCGCCTGCGGCCGTCTGCATGTCAACGAAGGCGCGGAGTTCAACGGATCGAGCGGGATGGGCGATCAGGCCGTGGAGAGGCTGAGGGCTTCGCTCGACGGCCGCGCGCCCGGTTTCCAACCCGTTGGCGGGAAAGGCGCGGAACCCGCGGACGGGAAGACTCGGGAACCCGGGGCGGAGCAACATCAGCCCGAAGGGTTCAGCTTCTCGCTGGAGGAGAGCCCGCGCGAATCCGGGTCGGCGTGAGCGCGCCGGGAGGGTGCCTTGCTGCGAATCGGTAAGGGCGGCAACGGGCCGCGGTTCGGCGGCTGGCTCGACCTCGCCCTGCAAGTTGCGCTCACGCTCGCACTCTCGGTCACGCTGCTCGCGCTCGCCGGCCGTTGGCTCGACGGCCAGCTTGGCACCTCGCCGCTGTTTCTCATCATCGGTGTGCTCTGGGGGGCCGGAGGCGGAACGTACTGGCTCGTCGTCCGCGTGAAGCATTTCTCCGAACAGCAGGAACGCAGGGATCGCGGGGAGAACGGGGATTCCGGATGATCGCACTTGAATTCCTCTATTTCGTGCTCGCGGCCGCGATCATGGCGGCGATCGGGTCGGCGCTGATGCTGCCGCCGATCCGTCGCGCGGACAGGGAGATGCTGTTCGTGCGCATGGTGATCAGCTTCGCGCTCAAGCTGGTCGTCGGGATCGGCATGCTCCTGCTCGCGTGGAAGGCGTTCGGCTGGACCTCGATCGCGGCGGCGTTCGGGATGGTCGGCGCCTACCTCGCCGCGCTGCTGTTCATCGCGCTGGTCGCGGGAAGGACGGTGAAACAGATGACCCGGTCTCACGAGCGCGCCGGGAACACGACGGGGGATGGATGATGCGGCGCTGGTTGTCGCTGATTGCAGGTCCGGTGCTCGCGCTCGCGATGGCGGCGCCGCCGGCGGTCGCGCAGCACGAACAGGATGTGGACAGGGACGGGAGGGCCGACGCGCACGCCCCCGCCCGCAGTCACATCGAGGCGCCCGCACACGCGGCGGATGGTGCGGCCGGCGCTGAACACGGCGCCGCCGGGGAAGAGGAGGACGTCGGAAGCGTCGTGCTCGCCCACCTCTCCCATCACCTCGTCGATTCCCCGACCTACGACGTGTTCGGCTACACGCTTGCCCTGCCCGTGATCCCCGGCGACTTCTCGTTGCTCGGCGAGCGGTACAGCCACGGGTTCCAGGTGACGAAGCACATGATCGGGCTCCTGCTCGCCGCGCTGCTTGTGATCGTGCTGCTCACGACCGGGACAAAACGCACCCGCCGCGGCGAAGTGCCGAAGGGGTTCGGCAACTTTCTCGAGGTGCTCGTCGTGTTCATCCGCGACGAGGTCGTGTACAACAACATGGGCCGCGAAAAGGGCCGCGCCTGGCTCCCCTTCTTCCTCACCCTGTTCTTCCTCATCCTGTTCGCCAACCTGCTCGGGATGGTGCCGTGGGGCACGACCGCGACCGGCAACGTGAACTTCACGCTCGGGCTCGCGGTCGCGAACCTCGGCGCGGTGTTCATCGCCGGGTTCAGGGAGAACGGGATCAAGTATCTCGCCACGTTCATCCCGCACGGGACACCGTGGTACGTCGCCTGGCTCCTGTTTCCGATCGAGGTGTTCGGCCTGTTCGTCAAGCACTTCGCGCTCACGATCCGTCTGTTTGCGAACATGCTCGCCGGGCACACGGTGATCGGTGTGTTCATCGCGCTGATCGCGATGCCGTTGATCGCGCTCGCCGCGGTCCCGGGCGCGACCGCGATCAGCCTGCTCGAGATCCTCGTCGCGTTCATCCAGGCATACGTGTTCGTGATGCTCGGGAGCATCTTCGTCGGGATGGCGGTGCACCCGCACTGACCGGGAGAAACCGGGAGCGCACCCCGTGGCGAATGCGTACTGCAGGTACTATCTTTCGGCTCGTTTCGTGACGGAACGGTACATGAATCGGGCTCCGATTCCGGTCGGAGCCGGTGCGAGCGAGCGATGCGATCCGTGCGCTCCGGTGTGCGGATCAGGGATCAATGCGGCCGGCGCACAGGAGCCGGCCCGGTAACTCGGGAGACTGACGACATGGAGTGGGGATTCTTCGGCGCGGCGATCGGCGCCGGTGTGGTGACTCTTGGCGCGGGGATCGGGATCGGCAACATCGCGGGGCACGCGATGGACGGCATCGCCCGCCAGCCGGAAGCTTCGGGCAAAATCTTCACCCAGATGATCGTCTCGGCGGCGCTCATCGAAGGTGTTGCCTTCTTCAACGCCGTCATCTGCATGCTGATCGCGCTCAAGTAGTCGATCCGACCGGAAGCGAGGAGTGAAGATGAGGCACCGCATTTACCTCGTCGCTCCCGCGCTGCTCGCGGGCTCCGCCCGCGCGCTCGCTTCGGAGAGCGAAGGGCTCGGCGGCCTGATCAGCCTCGAGCCCGGCAGCATTCTCTACACCCTGCTCTCGTTCATCCTCCTGCTGATCATCCTCTGGAAGTTCGCGTGGGGGCCGATTGTCAAGGGCCTCGAGAAGCGCGAGCACGACATCCACGGTGCGATCGAGGCGGCGAAGCAGGACCGGGAGCAAGCGGAGAAGCTGCTCCAGCAGTACCGGGAGAAACTCGAGAAGGCCTCCGGCGAGGTCTCCGAGCGGATCGGCAAGGCGGAGAAACAGGCGCAGCAGACGATCGAGGCGGCGAAGCAGCAGGCCCGTGAACAGGCGGACAAGCTCCGCGAGCAGGCGAAGCAGGAGATCGAGGCGTCGAAGGAGAAGGCGTCGGCGGAACTGCGCGCCGAAGTCGCCGAGCTCGCCGCGAAGGTCGCCGCGGCGGCGATCGGCGAGAGCTTCGACCGTGACGATCAACTCCGCATCATCAGGCGCCGGTTGAAGCAGGTGGAGAACGGTTCGTGAGCGACCCGAAGCTGGCACGCAGGTACGCGCGCGCGCTCTACAACGCCGCCCGCGACCAGGACGCGGTCGATCCGGTCAGCGAAGGGTTGCGGGATGCACTCGTGCCGCTGCTCGCCGATCGCACGTTCCGCATCTGGTGGCGCAGCCGGCGGATTCCGCTCGCACGGAAGCTGGACGCGATCGACGAGGCGTTCGCCGGCGTGCACGTGGTCGCCCGCCAGTTCCTCAAGCTGCTGCTCGAAAAGAAGCGCGAAGACGTGCTCGTCGATGCGGTCCGTGAGTTCGGCGCGATCGTGGACCGCGAACGCGGTGTGCTCCGTGCGACGCTGACCACCACGGTCGAGCTCGCGGACGATGACCTGAAGCCGTTCCGCGAGATGCTCGCGGCGTACGCCGCCGGCGACGTTCACCTCGACCACAACGTCGATCGCAGCCTGATCGGCGGGTTCCGGCTCCGGTTCGGCGACCGGGTGATGGACGGCAGCGTGCGCCGTGCGCTCGACAGCCTGCGCGGGAGGATGGCCGCCGGCGGCTGACCGGCCCGCGCACCGGAGACCCGCGCACAGCACGACAACCAGACTGGCTCGTTGGAGGAGTCGAATGCAGATACGCCCGGAAGAAATCACCTCCGTCCTCCGGCAGCAGATCGAGGAGTTCCAGGCCGAGGTCGAGACCGACGAGGTCGGGACGGTGATCATGGTCGGCGACGGGATCGCGCGCGTGCACGGACTCGACAACGTGCAGGCGTCCGAGCTCGTCGAGTTCCCCGGCCCGGTGTACGGGGTGGCGATGAACCTCGAGGAGGACAACGTCGGCTGCGTCCTGTTCGGCAGCGACGCGAACATCAAGGAGGGCGACACCGGCAAACGCACCCGCCGACTCGTCGATGTCCCGGTCGGCGAAGAGATGGTCGGACGTGTGATCAACCCGCTCGGGTTCCCGCTCGACGGCAAGGGTCCGATCAAGACTGAGGAACGGCTGCCGGTGGAGCGGAAGGGAACCGGCGTCATCACCCGCCAGCCGGTGAAGGAGCCGCTCCAGACCGGGATCAAGGCGATCGACTCGATGATCCCGATCGGTCGCGGCCAGCGCGAGCTGATCATCGGCGACCGCCAGACCGGCAAGACCACGCTCGCGGTGGACACGATCATCAACCAGAAGGGACAGAACGTCGTCTGCATCTACGTCGCCGTCGGACAGAAAGCGTCCACGATCGCGAACGTGGTCAAGACGCTGGAAGCGCACGGCGCGATGGAGCACACGATCGTGATCAGTTCGACCGCGGTCGAGCCGGCGCCGATCCAGTACCTCGCGCCCGCCGCCGGAGCCGCGATCGGCGAGTACTTCCGCGACAAGGGCCGGCACTCGCTGTGTGTGTATGACGACCTCACGAAGCACGCGTGGGCGTACCGCCAGCTCTCGCTGCTGCTCCGCCGCCCGCCGGGACGGGAAGCGTATCCGGGCGACGTCTTCTACCTGCACAGCCGCCTGCTCGAGCGCGCCGCGAAGCTGCGCGACGACCTCGGCGGCGGCTCGCTGACCGCGCTCCCGATCATCGAAACGCAGGCCGGCGACGTTTCCGCGTATATCCCGACAAACGTGATCTCGATCACCGACGGCCAGATCTTCCTCGAGACGGAGCTGTTCTACGCCGGCCAGCGGCCCGCGCTCAACGTCGGCATCTCTGTCTCCCGCGTCGGCGGCAACGCGCAGACGAAGGCGATCAGACAAGTCGCGGGCAAGATCAAGCTCGAGCTCGCGCAGTACCGTGACCTCGCCGCGTTCGCGATGTTCGCATCCGACCTCGACAGGGCGACGCAGGCCCAGCTCGCGCGCGGAGAACGGCTGATGGAGATCATGAAACAACCCCAGTTCAGCCCGGTCCCGCTCGCGCACCAGGTCGTCACGTTCTGGGCCGCGATCAACGGCTACCTCGACGAGGTGGCGACGTCCGACGTGCGCCGCTTCGAGACGGAGCTGGTCAAGTTCGTCGCGAACAACCACCCGCACGTGTACGAGCAGATCGACGAGAAGCTGAAACTCGACGACGAGCTGGAGGGGAAGATCAAGGCCGCCGTCGAGGAGTTCAAGGATATGTTCCAGGCCGGCTCCTGATTTCCCGCAGCGGAGGGGGCGGAAACCGGAGCGCGCCGCGCACAGGGAGGGCGACGGCGCGCTCCGCGGGACACAGGCAGTGGACCGATTCGCATGAATTGAGCAGTCGGAGGTGTCATCCTGAACAAGCGCGGCGCAAGCCGCGCGCAGTGAAGAGCCTGCCCTGAGCGAAGCGAAGGGATCTCGAGAAACAACGGTACCGTGCAGCCAGGCCTCGTGTTTTCGAGATCCTTCATCCCCCGCACAAACTGATGCGCGGGGGATTCAGGATGACACTTGGTAATCCTTCGATCCATGTGAGACGGTCCAGTAGTCAGCGTCACACTTTCAGTGTTGCCCGTGCGGGCCTGCCCGCGCGGCTGATCCAACCGGGATGAGGCGAGAGCCGTCGCGGAAGGGAAGACGATGCCATCGCTGAAACAGATCAAGCGCCGGATCGGTTCGGTCAACAACACGAAGCAGATCACGCGCGCGATGAAAATGGTGTCGGCGGCGAAGTTGCGCCGCGCGCAGGACTCGATGATGGCCGCGCGGCCGTACTCCGACCGTCTCCGCGCGCTGATCCGTGACCTCGCCGCCCGCACCGACCGCGGGCTGCACCCGTTGCTCGCCGAGCGCGAACCGAGACGGGTGTGCGTGGTCGTCGTCACCTCCGACCGCGGGCTCGCCGGCAGCTTCAACCTCAACATCAACCGCCGCGCGCACAAGGTGGTACGCGAGATGGAGCGGCAGGCGGAGGAGGTGAAGCTGATCGCGATCGGGCGCAAGGGATATGACTACTTCCGCAAGCGCGGCTACGAGTTCATCCAGCATCACATCGGGCTCAGCCGCGATTTCACGTTTTCCAACGTGCTCTCGATCGGCGAGGCGATCCGCAACCGGTACGTCGAAACACACGACGAGGACACCGGCCTCGACCGCGTCTATCTCATCTACAACGAGTTCAAGAACGTGGTCACGCAGGAAGTGATCACCGAGCAGCTGTTCCCGATCGTCCCGGAACTGAAGACCGAAGAACAGTACCCGGTCGATTACGTCTATGAACCGAGCGAGCCGCAGGTGCTGGACAGCATCCTCCCGCGCTACGCGAACGTGATGCTATGGCACGTGCTGCTCGAGTCGTTCGCTGCTGAGCACGCGGCGCGGATGAACGCGATGGAGAACGCGACGAACAACGCCGCCGACCTGATCGAGTCGCTGACACTGCAATACAACAAGGCCCGCCAGGCGGCGATCACCAAGGAGATCCTCGAGGTTGTCGCGGGTGCGGAAGGGTTGGAATGATGCGACTAGTGCGTCGAAGAGGAGAACAATAAAGAAGGCGTTCTGCTTAACGGCACGGAGATAACGGTGGATGCGATGAAAGACGCTTTAGCAGATACCTGGGATGCGTTTTATGGATCTCAACCTAGTAATAGCCCAAAGTAGTAGTATCGTCATGAGGTAATGATGTCAGAATAACGAAAAAAGGCAACGCAGCGGCGAACCGCCACGAAGCCTCCGTTGGTAATATGCGTTGCCCGGCGGGAGGTTGCAAGACCGGGAGTGCTCCAAGAGCCAACCTGAGTAATGGCTTCACTGCCGAGGATCTCAGCTTGTCAAGTGGCGGGTCGAATAACATCGAACGGCGGGTGATTCACCGTCATCCTGAAGCCGCGGCCGGCGTCAGTTTGCCGCACGCGGCTGAAGGAGGTCCGAGTTCGACGTTGGTAGTGCTTGCACTTAGAACCGTTTATCTACCTGGACCTTCTTCACTACGCCCGACAACACTGACGTCGGGCTTTGTTCAGAATGACGTAACACCTCCCGTCCAGTCGAAGAGAATCGGTCTGCCAGGTTAACAGCATTTACAGAGACTTCACGATAAGGGTTGGAGCCGAGCATGGCAGCCAAGGGAACGATCAAGCAGATCATGGGCGTGGTGGTCGATGTCGTCTTCGAGGAGAAGGACATGCCATCGCTGTACCAGGCGCTTCAGATCGACAGGGGCGACGGTGAGGAGCCGCTGATTCTCGAAGTCGAGCAGCACCTCGGCGGCGGAGTCGTGCGCGCGGTCGCGATGGACTCGACGGACGGCCTCGTCCGCGGGCAGGAGGTCGCGGACACCGGCAAGGCGATCGCGATTCCGACCGGTCCGGCGACACTCGGCCGGCTGATCAAGGTGACCGGCGAGCCGATCGACGGTCTCGGCCCGATCGCGGGTGCGGAGATCCGCCCGATCCACCAGGATCCGCCGAAGCTGACCGAGCTCAAGGTCGAGCCGGAGATGCTCGAGACCGGGGTCAAGGTGATCGACCTGATCCAGCCGATCCTCAAGGGCGGCAAGGTCGGCTTGTTCGGCGGCGCCGGCGTCGGGAAAACCGTGATCCTGCTCGAGCTGATCAACAACATCGCGAAGGGTCACGGCGGCATTTCGGTATTTGCGGGCGTCGGCGAACGAACCCGCGAGGGAAACGACCTGCTCCGCGAGATGGTCGAGTCCGGCGTGATGGATTACGGCGGCGACTTCGACGTTGACAGCTTCGACCTGTCGCAGGTGGACCGGGACGCGCTCTCGAACAGCAAGGTGGCAATGTCGTTCGGGCAGATGAACGAGCCGCCGGGCGCGCGGCTTCGTGTCGCGCTCACCGGGCTCACGCTCGCGGAGGCGTTCCGTGACGAGGGCCGGGACGTGCTCATGTTCATCGACAACATCTTCCGCTTCACTCAGGCCGGTTCGGAGGTGTCGGCGCTGCTCGGGCGGATGCCGTCAGCGGTCGGTTACCAGCCGACGCTCGCCACCGAGATGGGCCAGCTCCAGGAGCGGATCACGACGACGAAGGTCGGCTCGATCACGTCTGTACAGGCGGTGTACGTGCCCGCGGACGACCTCACCGACCCGGCGCCGGCGACCACGTTCGCGCACCTCGACGCGACCACCGTGTTGTCGCGTGAAATCGCAGCCCGCGCCTTGTACCCCGCGGTCGATCCACTCGACTCCACGAGCCGCATCCTCGACCCGACGATCGTCGGCGAGGAACACTACCGCACCGCGCGCGCCGTGCAGGAGATCCTCCAGCGCTACAAGGACCTGCAGGACATCATCGCGATTCTCGGGATGGACGAACTCAGCGACGAGGACAAGCGGTCCGTCGCCCGCGCGCGCAGGCTGCAGAACTTCCTCACCCAGCCGTTCCACGTCGCGGAGGCGTTCACCGGACGGCCCGGAGTCTATGTCCCGATCGAGGAGACGATCCGCGGGTTCAGGATGATCGTCGAGGGCGAGTGCGACGAAATGCCGGAGCAGGCGTTCTACATGTGCGGCGACATCGACGAGGCGTTCAAGAACGCGGAGGAACTGGCGAAGCGGGAATAGTGGCGGGCCGTTCTTCCCGCAAGGTCGGCGCCACGTGTCATCCTGAACGAGCGCGGCGTTTGTGTGCCGCGCGCCGGGAAGAGCCTGCCCTGAGCGCAGCGTAGGGATCACGACCGCAACACGGGATATCACAGATGCCCGACACGATCAAACTCGAGATCATTTCCCCGTCCGGGCTCGTGTATCAGGACGACGTGCGCCATGTGCAGGCGCCGGGTGAGATGGGCTATTTCGGCGTGCTGAACGGCCACACGCCGATGATCTCCGCGCTGGACGTCGGCCGGATCACCGCCGACCGTGACGGCGGCCGCGATCTGTTCGCGACCTCCGGCGGGGTCGCGGAGGTGCACGCCGACAGCGTGATCATCCTCGCGGAAACCGCGGAGCGCCGCTCGCAGATCGACGTTGACCGCGCGGAGGCTGCGAAACAGCGCGCCGAGCAGCGTCTCCACTCGCACGATCCAACGGTTGACTTCGAGCGTGCGAGCACGGCCCTGATGCGCGCGTTCAACCGCATCCGAGTGGCGCGGGGCGTGTGATTATGCCTACGTTCCCGATCGACAATCACGCCCCGCGAATCGGTCGCGGGGTTTTTCGTACCCACGGGCGGCGAGTGTAGATGGGCGTGTTCGACAACATCATCGGCGGGATCGTCGGCCGGAAGCTGCTCGCTGCCCCGAACGGCGGGCGGAAGAAGCCGGCGGACCCGCTGCCCCGCCCGGTCCCGTTTGACCACGTGACCGCGTTCGAGGTCGGCCCGCCGCACGCGACGCTCGTCTGCTGGACGCTCCACCCGCGGCGCTGGACCGTGCGCATCGTGCGCGAACGGGAGGCGCGCGGCCGCCCGGATGAGCATCATCCGCCGCTGCCACCGTCCGCCTCCGGCGAGAACCTGCGCGCGGAACTCGTCCCCGGGGACCTGATCGACGGGCCCGCGCGCGGGACGGTGTTCATGCTCCACGGCTGGCGGGATTCGGTGCTCGAAAAGGCGTACCTGCGCCCGCTCGCGTGCGCGCTCGCCGACGCCGGCTTCCGCGTTGTTCTCCCCGACATGCGCGGGCACGGCCAGTCCACCGGCGAGTTCATCACCTACGGCCTGCTCGAACGCTGGGACCTGATCCGGCTGATCGACGCGTTCCGGACGAACGAGCTCGCGGGGGAGAGGGTTGCGCTGTTCGGCTTCTCCTACGGCGGCAACGTCTCGCTGCTCGCGGCGGCGGAGGACCGGCGGATCGCGGGCGTAATCGCGGCGTCCGCCCCGCACAACCTGCGCGCCGTGCTCCCCGCTTCCGTGAAGGCGTTCAAGCCGCGGCTCTCCTGGCTTGTCAGCGACGCGGCACTCGACCAGTCGTTCCTCACAGCGCGCAAACGGACCGGGCTCGATCTCTACGAATCGAGCGCCGAGCGCGCGATCAAGCGCACCGACGCGCCGGTGCTGCTCGTGCACGGCGAACGCGATGAGAAGATCCCGCTCGCCGCCTCACATCGGATCCGCGCCTCACGTCCCGCCGGCACGAGCACGCTCTACCTCCCCGGCGAAATGCACTCCTCGTACTTCGGCGGCCGCTTTCCGCTGCTGCGCGACAGTTGCATCGATCACCTCGGCGAGTGGTTCGGTAAAAACTAGGGACAGACCCCTATTTCCGGGCCCGAGGGTGGCGGAAATAGGGGTCTGTCCCTAGTTTCTACGCCTCAATCCCGAGCGCTTTCGGGAGGTCGGCGACCGACGGGATCACCGCATTGGGCGTGATCTCGGTTCGGCTCACGAAATCGAAGTCGTACTTGCCGGTCTTCACGAGCACGGTCCTGATTCCGAGCCGTTGTGCGCCGTGGATGTCGGCCTCGATGTCGTCCCCGACCATCAGCGAGCTGGCGGCATGCGCCTGCGCGCGCTCGAGCAGGCCGCGGAAGAAGCCCGGGGACGGTTTCCCGACGATGTCCGCCCGCCGCCCGGTCGCGTACTCGATCGCGGCGACGTACGGCCCCAAGTCGAGCCGCAGCCCGCCCTGGTCGCGCCAGAACCGGTTCTTCTGCAGCGCGATCAGGCTCGACCCGCTGAACGTGAGCCGGAAGATCTCGTCGAGGATTTCCGGTGAGAACTTGTCGCCGAGGTCGCCCATCACGACCGCGCCGACATCCCGCCGCTGGATCCGCAGCCCCTCGAAGTCCTCCATCACGCCGTCGTTGACGAACAGCGCGGCGGACGGGCGTTTCATCTGCATGATCTTCTCGCGCGCGATGATCGCCGGGCAGATGATGTCGTCCTCCTCGAGGTGGAACCCGAGCTTCACGAGCTGCTCGTGGATCTTACGCCTCGGCTTTCGCGTCGTGTTCGTCACGTAGAGGACGCTGATGTCGAGCGACTTCAGCTTGTTGACGGTGGTGGTGCCGCCGGGGATCGGGAGCTCGCCGAGCATCAGTACGCCGTCGATGTCGAGGAACACCTGACGGATGCCGCGGACTGTGGCCATGGGATGACAATCGGGTTAGCGTCTCAACATGCGGTCCGTAAGCAACAGCGAATATATAGCCCAACCCAAATCATCCTACCGGTGCGCCCGTACTCCGGGAGCCAAATATCGGCCGCGTGCCCGCTGTGTTCGAGCGGCAGCAGAGGGTCCGCTCGCGGCCCGGTCCCGCTTGCCCCCTGTGCCACGTCGTTCTACCTTTGCCTGGTGCCGGTTCAGATCAAGGAGGAGCGTGCGTCATTCTGAACGCCGCCTTGGCGGCGTGAAGAAGATCCATCTCCATCGCCGGTCAATCGAGAGAACGACACGATCGGAACCCGACCTTCTTCCGCCCTTCGGGCGTCGGAATGACGCAGCGGAACGAGCGTACTGGATCTGAACCGGCATCAGCTCCACGATCGAATGTCCGGGGCTCGTCGCCCCGTCAGAAATCAGCGTGATACCCCGGAACCCCGATGGCCGGCAAACGCCTGTTCCTGATCGACGCGATGGCGATGATCTACCGCGCCCACTTCGCGTTCGCGCGCAGTCCGCTCTTCACCTCCAAGGGCGAGAACGTGTCCGCCGTGTTCGGGTTCGCGAACACGCTGATGGCGTTGATCGCACGCGAGGAGCCGGACCTGCTCGCGGTCGTCTATGACACGAGCCAGCCCACGTTCCGCCACCACATCTACGAGGACTACAAGGCGACACGGCAGAAGATGCCGGAGGAGCTCGTCGAACAACTCCCGCGCCTCGACGAGCTGATCGAGGTGCTCAACATCCCGAAGCTGATCCTCCCCGGCTACGAGGCGGACGACCTCGTCGGCACGGTGAGTGCGCGCGCCGCCCGTCACGGGCTCGACGTTTCCCTCGTCACCGGCGACAAGGACTACTACCAGCTCGTGCGCGACAACGTAATCTTCTACGACACGAAGAAGGGGCTTGATGACGCGCGCAAACTCGGCCCGGACGAGGTGGAGGATGTGTTCGGCGTGCGCCCGGACCGTGTGATCGACGTGCTCGCGCTCGCCGGCGACAAGTCGGACAACATCCCCGGCGTCCCCGGCGTCGGGATGAAGACCGCGGTCAGGCTCATCCATGAATACGGCGCCGTCGAGGATGTACTCAACCACGCCGGCGAGATCAAAGGGAAGCTCGGGCAACGGCTGCGCGAGCACCGCGAGGATGTGCTGCTCTCGAAGGATCTCGTCACGATCCGCACGGAGGCGCCGATCGACGTCGATCCCGCCGCGCTCAGCTACGGCCCGTGGTCCGGCGAGCGCGTGCGCGACCTGTTCGCCGAACTCGAGTTCCGCACCCTGTTCCGCTACCTCGATGAACAGCCCGGCGGGACTTTGGGCGAACCCGGCGAAGTCTCCTACCGCGCGGTGACTACGGAAAACGCGCTCGCGGATCTGGCGAAGAAGCTCGCGGCCGCGGACCGGTTCGCGATCGACACGGAGACGACCTCGACGTCACCGATGCGCGCGGTGCTCGTCGGGATCAGCGTGAGCGTGCGCGAGGGCGAGGCGTACTACGTTCCCGTTAACTACTTCCAGTTCGCGGGCGAGCCGGCGCCGCCGGAGCGCGGGCGGCGTGTGGACAAACTCCCCGCGGCCGCATCACGGATCATCGATGTGCTCCGCCCGGTGCTCGACGGCGGTCCCGGCAAGATCGCCCAGCACGCGAAGTACGATTTCCTCGTGCTCCGCCGTCACGGTGTCGAATGCCGGCCGCTCGCGTTCGACACGATGCTCGCAGACTACCTGCTCAACCCGCACCAGCGCAGCCACGGCCTCGACACGCTCGCGCTCAATTACCTCAGGATCAGGAAGGTCGAGACGAAAGAACTGCTCGGTCGCGGCAAGACGCAGATCGGGATGGAGGACGTGCCGCTCAAGCAGGTTACGGACTACGCCTGCGAGGACGCGGATGTCACCCTCCGCCTCGCGCGCGTGCTCGAACCGATGATCGAGAACGAGCGGCTCACGGATCTGCTCGAGAACGTCGAGCTCCCGCTCGCGCACGTGCTGATGAAGATGGAGCAGCGCGGGATCCGTCTCGACAAAGCTTTCCTCGCGGAGATGAGCGCGCGGATGCGGGAGCAGCTCGCCGAGCTCGAGAAGGAGTGCCACGCGCTCGCCGGCGTCGAGTTCAACGTCTCCAGCCCCCAGCAGCTCTCGCACGTGCTGTTCGAGAAGATGCACATGCCGCTCACCGTGACGCGGAAGAGAAAGACCGGCTATTCGACCGACCAGGCGGTGCTCGAAAAGCTGGTGCAGATGGAGCTCGACCCGCTGCCGAAGAAGGTGCTCGAGCACCGTGAATTGAGCAAGCTGCTCGGGACGTACATCGACGCGCTGCCGGAGCTTGTGAACCGGGAGACCGGGCGCGTGCACACGAGCTACCACCAGACCGTCGCCTCCACCGGGCGCCTGTCGTCGTCCGACCCGAACCTGCAGAATATCCCGATCCGCACCGAGATCGGAGCGGAAATCCGGCGCGCGTTCGTCGCGGATGAGGGCAAAAGCCTGCTCTCCGCCGACTACAGCCAGATCGAGCTGCGGATGATGGCGCACCTGAGCGGGGACGAGGCGCTGATCGAAGCGTTCCGCGCGGGCGAGGACATCCACCGCGCGACCGCGGCGAACATCTTCAAGGTCGAGCCGGACGAAGTGACGAAGGAGATGCGGAGCGCGTGCAAGGCGGTCAACTACGGCGTCCTGTTCGGGATGCGTGAGTTCGGCCTCTCGCAGCGGATGGGGATATCGGTTGACGATGCGCGTTCGTTCATCGACGAGTACTTCGGCGCGTTTCCGCGGGTGAAACGGTTCATCGACCGGCTGCTTGAGGACGCGCGCCGCGAGGGCCGGGTCTCCACGATCCTCAACCGCCGCCGTCCGCTGCCGGAACTGTCCGCGCAGAACCGGAACGTCGTCCAGAGCGGGGAACGGATCGCGATCGCGACCGTCGTCCAGGGCTCCGCCGCAGACCTGATCAAGCTCGCGATGCTCAAGCTCGACGCCGGCATCGAGCGCGACCGGGTGCCGTATTCGATGCTGCTGCAGGTGCACGATGAGCTCGTGTTCGAGGTGCCGCGCGGCGAAGAGGAGGACGCGTCCGCGTACATTCGCGGGCGGATGGAGTCGGCGATCGCGCTCGCGGTGCCGATCGTCGCCGACGCCGGCTGGGGAACGAACTGGCTCGAAGCGCATTGAACGGAGAAAACCAGGGACAGACCCCAATTTCCGTTCAAGATCAGCGGTTCCCAATCCCTGTCGTACCGGCGAGGAAATTGGGGTCTGTCCCTGGTTTTCCACAGAACCGACGATGAACCACGTCAGTCCAACATACGAGCACCCTCGATGAATCGACTCCGGTTCCTTTCCGCGGTCGCGTGCTCGGCCGCGCTCGTCGTTTCCGCGGCGCTCGCATCCGGCCCGCAAACCACCCGCTGGGTCCAGTTCACCGACAAGGGCCGCTGGGAGTCGCTCACGCACGACCAGCTCGTCGCGGAGGCGTACGTCCACGGCCTCAGCGGGCGCGCGGTCGAACGGCGCCGGGTCGAGGGGCTGCGCGGTGACTCGCTGATCACGCTCGCCGACCTCCCCCCGGACCCCGACTACCTCGCCGCGATCGAGGCGCTCGGCGCGGAGATCGACCGGCTCTCCCGCTGGTTCAACCGGGCGAGTGTGCGCGCGACGCCGGAGACGATCGACCGCATCCGCGGGCTGCCGTACGTCGCGTCAGTGGAACCGGTGAGGATGTTGCAATGCGCGCGCGCCGGCTACGAGATCGTCGGTGAGTTCGACGGCAACCCGCCGCCGGGGCCGGGGATCGACACGCCCGGCAGCTACGGCCGCTCCTACCTGCAGGCGTTGCAGGTGAACGCCGTGGAAGCGCACAGGCGCGGCTACACCGGCGAAGGCGTGCTCATGGTCGTGCTCGACGGCGGCTTCGAGCTGTCGCACCGAGCGTTCTCCGGGCTCGACGTCGTCGCCGAATGGGATGTCACCGAGAACGACTCGTACACCGGGCAGGACGAGGCGGACGCTCCCGGCCAGGCCGCGCACGGCACCGCCTGCCTCTCCGAAATCGCCGGCTACGACCCCGGCAACCTGATCGGGATCGCCTACGAAGCCAGCTTCCTGCTCGTGAAGTCGGAATACGTGCCGACGGAAACCGTGCAGGAAGAGGATGACTGGGTCGCCGGGCTCGAATGGGCGGAGCGTCTCGGCGCGCAGGTCGGCAGCTCGTCGCTCGGCTACGCCGACTGGTACAACACGGCGATGTACGACGGTCGCTACCCGATCACGAGCCGCGCTGTGACGATCGCGTACGAGAAGGGGCTGGTCGTGTGCACCTCCGCGAGCAACGACGGCCCGCAGCCGCTCACGCTCGCCGCGCCGGCGGACTGCTACGGCGGCCTCTCGATCGGCGCGATCGACAGCCTCGGTCGAATCGCCCGGTTTTCCAGCCGCGGGCCGACCGCGGACGGGCGCACGAAGCCGGACCTCGTCACCCGCGGCGTGCGCACCGTCGTCGCGAGCCCGTACACGAACCACCGCTACGCGTACTGGAACGGGACGAGCATGGCGTGTCCGATCGGCGCAGGTGTGGTCGCGCTCGTGCGCCAGGCCCACCCGGAGTGGAGCGCGGAGGAGGTGATACGCGCGCTGAAACAGACCGCCGACCGCGCAGACCGCCCCGACAACACGTACGGCTGGGGCATTCCGGACGTGATAAGCGCGATCGAATACGAACAGTAGTGGACCGGAGCACATGAAACGACGGGTGACTCATCGTCATCCTGAAGCCGCGGCCGGCGTCAGTTTGCCGCACGCGGCTGAAGCATGTCCTGAACGCAGTGAAGGAGAAGTCCGAGTTCGACGACGGTAGTATTTGTATATACAACCGTTTATCAACCTGGATCTTCCCTTCACTTCGTTCAGGATAAACTTCACTTCGCCCGATAAACTGACATCGGGTTGCGTTCAGAATGACGCAGTATCACACCTCGTTCCAAGTGGTTTGTCTCAGTAGTATTGCTGTGCCCCGCGCCTGCTTGCAGGCCGGGCTGGGGGAGCACACGTATTTCCGGGGATGATGCGAAGAACCACGACCAGACTGCTTGCCGTCCCGGCCGCACTCGCCGCGCTCCTGCTGGCCTCCTGCGCAGGGCAGAAGGGAGCGTCTGTACCGCCGCCGTCCCCGGACACGTCCGCCGCGGAAATCACCCGGGTGACGGTTACCGTACCCGTTGAGAACCTGCGCGCGACGGCGAACGGCGGGAAAGTCGGCGAGACCCGGGAGGGCGCACGCTACCCGCTGCTCGAACGGCGCGCGAACTGGTGCCGGATCGAGCACGATTCACTCGGCGCTGTCTGGATCTGGGCGCCGTCGCTCGGCTACCGGCAGGTGGACCCGTTCTCGCTGCTGCTCTGGTTCGGCGGTCGCGAACCGATGCTCGCCGACAGCGTGAACGCGGTGTTCGGCGCACCGGTCACGGTGGAATCGTCGGGCGGCGAGGTGCTCCTCTACCGCTACCCGAACCAGTTCGAAAACGGGCCGGGCACGCGGTTCGGCACGGATTCGTTCACGGAGACCCTGCTCTGGATCGACCGCCGCTCGCGCGTTGTACTCCAGCTCGAGTTCGAACTGCCACCGTTTTCGGGCACGGCGAAGGAGCTGCTGCGCGCGGTCGGTCTGCCCGCGGCGCGATCGTCGGGGACCGACTTCGAAAAAGCCCGCTACGACAACCGTTTCCCCGGAATCTCCCGCCTCGAGCTGCTGTTCGACGACGGCGATTTCGACCGGATCCGCTACCTGTCCGCGACCCGCTACCCGACCGGCGCGTGGCGGAGCGCGCTCGCGGCCGGGGCGAAGAAGATCGTGCTCGACGGTCACGCGCTCGTGCTCTCGATGGAGGTTGAGAACACGTCCGGCGAGTACGCGTTCGCCGCGCCGGTCGTGTCCGTGAACGTGTACGAGGACGGGACTCCCGCCGGTGAGTGGACACTGGGTCCGGCGGCGTTCCGGCTCGAGCCCGGGGCAAACGACGTGCTCGAGATCCCGCTCCCGCTCGCAGCCGATCACGTAAACGTGAACCAGGTGGCGGCGACCGCGGAGATCGTTGACGCGTACGCCGTGCCCCCGTCACCCGCGGCGCAGCCATGAGCGCGCCGGAGACGCAGCCCGCCGCCCCCCGCCGCAGGCGCACCGCACCCCGCGTGCTCGTCGTGATGGACGTGGACGGCACATTGCTGCTGAACGGCGGCGCGGTCCGCGAAGACTTTCACCGCGCGTTCCTCGAGGTGACCGGCGTCGACATTTCACCGGTCCGGGTCCGGTTCGCCGGCAGTACCGATCGCGCGATCATCCGCGAGTACATCGAACGCGGCGGGATCGAGGGCGACTACGAGCGCATCTTCGACCGTGTTTCCGAGCGCTTCTGCGACCTCGTCGAGGAGAGCTACCCGGATCATCCGGGCCCGCACCTGCTCCCGGGCGCGCGCAAACTGCTGGAGGCGTTGCACAGCCATCCGGAGGCCGGCCTCGTGCTCGGCACCGGCAACCTGCGTCGCTCCTGCTTCAGCAAGCTGAAACGGTTCGGGCTCGAGGGGTACTTTCCGTACGGCGGCGGGTTCGGCGGGGACTACGAAAACCGGGCGGACGCGATCCGCGCCGCGCTCGCTGTCGGCCGCGCGGGTTACGGCTGGGACAAAGGGGAGGCGTGGGTGATCGGCGACACTCCGAACGACGCGTTCGCCGCGCACGAGGCCGGCGCGAGCGCGCTGCTCGTCGCGAGCGGAATCGTGGACCGCCCCGCGCTCGATGACGCCGGCGCGGAGGCGGTGCTCGACGATCTCACCGACACCGCACGCGTGCTACGCATTCTCCGCCTCCGCTGACCGCTATTCGAGCTTCGCGACACGGCGGTTCTCGTCCGGCTCGCTCTCGTACGGCTTGATCATTACCGGCACCGGCGAGCGGCGGATCACCTTCTCCGTCGTCCCGCCGAGCAGCCAGCGGTCGAGTGCGCTCCACCCCTGGTTCGCAATCACGATCAGGTCGATGTCCTCCTGTTTCGCGAGGGCGTTGATCTCCCGGTGCACTTGACCGGAGCGCAGCTTGAACGGGGTTCCCTCCGGCAGGATGTTCCCCGCGAACTTCTCCAGCGCCGACACCGACCGCTTGCGCAGGTCGGTGTCGATGTCAACGGTGGAAGGCGCGTCTGCGAACAGCGCGGGCGAGGTGAGCACCGGCTCGAACACGTGCGTCACCATCAGCTCCGCCTCGAACTGCTCCGCGAGTTCGACCGCGAACTTGAGCGAACCGCGCCTCGCGTCGGAGAAATCGACCGGGACGAGGATGCGCCGGTACCGGCCCTGGTTCGTGATCAGCAGGTCCTCGCCGTGACGGATCGTGAGCACGGGCACGAGCGAGCCGCGCACGACCTTCTCCGTCGTGCTTCCGAGTACGAGATGACTGATCGCGCCGCGGCCGTGCGTGCCCATCACGATCAGGTCGATCTGCTCGGACTCGACGAACTCGAGGATCTCCCCGGCGTCTGAAATTCCCCGCTTCACGACTTCGCGGATCCTGATATCGCCGGTGATCACCGGGAGCGCTTCGTCATCCACGCGCTGTTGCACGTGCTCGCGGATGAACGTGAACAGCTCGTCGAGGTCGGGAAACTCCTTCTTCGGATTGTATGGGTCGGAGCCGTAGGGAACTTCCACGTGCAGCATGATCAATTCGGCGCGGTACAGATGGGCGAGCACGAGCGCGTGATCGAGAGCCCGGTTGGATGCGGTGGAATAGTCGGTGGGAAACAGTATCTTCCGTATCTTCATTCGATCGCCTCCCGTTTGCCGCCCGTAAGGTAGCCGGTTGCGGGAAACGCCGCAAGCTCAAGGGCCCGCGGACGGCGGCGGCGCGGGCTCGTGGGAGACAGGGAAAACGGCCGGGATGGTGGATGACGAACGAGTTCCTTTTTCTCATCTGGACGATTGTCGTTGTCGGCGTCGTGCTCGCCGCGTTTCGCGTCGGACGCGTCGCCCTCTACGGCGTGATCGGCATCTACATCATCCTCGCGAACGTGTTCGTCACGAAGCAGATCACGTTGTTCGGGCTCGCGGCGACCGGTGGCAATTCACTGTACGGCGCGATCTTCCTCGCCACCGATTTGCTCAACGAATACTGGGGCCGGAAGGAGGCGCAGCGCGGCGTGCTGTTCGGCTGGGCGTGCGCGTTCTTCTACATGTTCGCCAGCCAGATCTTCCTCCTGTTTCGCCCGTCGCCCGACGATTTTGTCAACCCGGCGATGCAGGAGATCTTCTCGCTCGCACCGCGGATCGTCGCCGGTTCCCTGCTCGCCTACATCGCGAGCCAGAGCCATGATGTGTTCGCGTTCGCCGCGTGGAAGAAGCGGTTCCAGGGCCGCTACCTGTGGCTGCGCAACAACGCCTCGACGATGGTGAGCCAGTTGATCGACTCGCTGATCTTCAGCCTGATCGCGTTTTACGGTGTGTTCGAGGCGGGGGTGCTGATCCAGATCGTGATCACGACGTATGTGCTCAAGCTGATCGTCGCCGCGATCGACACGCCGCTCATTTACATGAGCAGGCGTTTCCAGCCGGACGAGCTCCGCGGGCGGGAAGGCCTGTAACCTGCCCCGTTCACCTCTCCGGAGACGCGCGGCTGGTTGCGTCGGCGTGGGTGCAGTAGTTTCACTGATTCGGCACGCGACCACGGACGGGCGCCGGATGGACGAGAACCAGCTCGAGCTTCAGGTCACGGACGAAGCCCGCGAGAGCGTGTTCTGGGTGCATGATCTCGCGTGGGACGGGCGCGGTGTCGCGCGGCGCCGGGACGGGCGTGTGCTCATGATCTTCGGCGCGCTCCCCGGCGACACCGTGCAGGTCGAGATCGAGAACGAGCCGGACAGGGGTCCGATCGACGCGACCGCTGTCACGCTCGTGGAAGAGTCTCCGCAGCGCGTCCCGCACCCGTGCCCGCACTACGAGCGCGGCTGCCCGGCGTCGCAGCTCGGCGCCGTCCGCCGTGAATCTTCCCTCGAATGGAAGCGCGATCATCTCGTGGAGACGCTGCGGCGGATCGGCGGGCTCGACGGGGTCGTCGTCGAACCGGTGATCCCCTCGCCGCAGCAGTGGCGCTACCGCGAGCGGCTCGAATTTCACCTCGAACGGGGCCGGGACGGGCTCGACGTCGGCTACGTCGGCCGGCACGGTCTCGTCCCGATCCACGACTGCCGGATCGGGTCGCTCGCGCTGCGCGGGCCGCTGATGAGATTGCGCGGCACGCTGCCCGAACTCGACGCGCACCCCCACCTCGGCGCGCGGGTTCCGCTCCGGTTGCTGCTGCGCGATGACGGGCGCGGCGGCGCGATCGCCGTGCTGTTCGTGCTCACACGCGGCCCCGTGGACAGTAGGCCGCTGGAAGAATGGTTCGACGGCGGGGAGCTCTCCGGCTGGGAGATCCGCCGCGCGCGAAACCGGAAACTGCGGTTCGTCAACTCCGAACTCGTGATCACGAAGGGCGATCCGACCGCGCGCGTGCTGATCGCGGGCCGGGAGCTCACGCTCCCGTCGATCGTGTTCTCGCAGGTGAACCGCGCAGCCGGCCGCGAGCTGCTCGCGCTCGTGCTCGATCACGTGAGCGAGAACGGCCGCCTGCTCGACCTGTTCGGCGGATTCGGCTGGTTCGGGATTGAATACGCGGCCCGGGGAGGGTCGGCTGTCGTCGTCGATTCCGCCCCCGCCGCGCTCGAAGCCGGCCGCAGGTTCGCGCACGAGGCCGCGCTCGACGTGGAACTGGTCGAACGAGACCTCTCCTCGCGCTCGGTCGCCGATCTCGAGCCGGCCTCGTTCGACGCCGCGATCCTCGATCCGCCGCGCGCGGGCGCGGACAAACGACTGCTGGACGTGCTCAACGAATCCGGCCCGGACCGGCTCATCTATGTCTCCTGCCACCCCGCCGCGCTCGCGCGCGACATCCAGCGCTTGCGCGCGTACGCCACCGAACTGATCGTCCCGATCGACATGTTCCCGTCCACGAGCGAACTCGAGACCGTCGTCATCCTCGACCGGCGCGGTTGATCCGGCGGCGCAGTCACGCCCGCGGGGACCGAACGTCACCGCGGTTTGGGAAAACGGGGGACGCTTGCTCGCAAGCGTCCCCTTTCCCAGACGCTATGTTCCCACACGCTACGTGCCCCTGTGACAGCGCGCAGCGATGTCGCAGGGATGTGAGAGCGGTGCATTCACCGCCGGACCAACCGCACGGGCAACACGGCGGTGGTTCACCACCGGCCGATCAGCCGCGGTGACGCCCGCCTTCGCCTGGGGCTTCGGCGAGGCCGTCCCCGCGGGCATGGAATACGACGGAGGCGGGGTCACAGCAACCTCTCCCGCTCGAGCAGCGCCCTCAGAAGACCGATGTCCTCCCTGAACCGGGCGCGCACGCCGGGGAACCGCAGCGCGGCGGCCGGGTGGTAGCCTGGGAGCGCGATCCGTCCCCGCCATCGCAGCGCGCGCCCGTGCAGTTCACTCATCCGCTGCGACCGGCCGAGCACCTGTTTCACGGCCGTCTGCCCGAGCAGTACGATCACCGCCGGGTCGATCAGTTCGATCTGCCGCTCCAGCCACAACTCGCGGCACGTCCGCAGCTCGTCCGCGCGCGGCGTGCGGTTGCGCGGCGGGCGGCATTTCACGCTCGCGGTGATGAAGAACCGCCCGCGAGCGAGGCCGTGTTCGCGCAGCGTCTCATCGAGCACCGCGCCCGACCGCCCCTGGAACGGCAGCCCGGTTTCGTCCTCGATCCGCCCCGGCGCTTCCCCGACGATCATCAGCCGGCTGTCCGTGCCGCCGGCGCCGGGGTTTGCGTGGGTGCGCGACGCCGCGAGCCGGCACGCGGTGCAGGCGCGGATGCGTTCCTGAACGCGCTCGAGCTCACTGCGCGTGTCGTTGCTCATCGGCCGGTTCCAGTTGATGCTCGTGACGGATTATCCGACCTTGCCCGGCGCTGTCCGCGGGGGCGCGCCGGCATCAGCGCGAGTTCGTCTCTCGGTCGCGGATCCTACTCTGACGGCTCCTGCGCGTTTCCCGGCGGCGGCTTATCTTTGCGTGAAAACACAAACATACGGAGATGAGAATGTTCGACCTGTTGCGCCGGCTCACCGTCACGCCGGCTGTGCCGGGGATGGAGGAGCGGATCCGCGAGATCGTGCGCGCGGAGCTCGCGGACCACGTCGATGAGATGCGCGTTGACAAGCTCGGCAACCTCGACTGCATCCGGCGCGGGTCCGGCGACGGACCGGTCGTGATGCTCGCAGCGCACATGGACCAGATTTCGTTCATGGTCAGCCACGTGGACGATAACGGCTTCCTCCGCCTCAACCCGACCGGCGGGTTCGACCCGCGCACGTTGATGAATCAGCGCGTGATCGTGTATGGAAAGGAGGAGCTGCCCGGCGTGATCGGGTCGAAGCCGAAGCATGTGCTCACGGAAGAGGAGCTGAAGAAACCGCTCAAGATCAAGGATTATTTCGTTGACCTCGGCCTCCCCGGCGATCGTGTGAAGGAAGTCGTGCGCCCGGGCGATCGCGTCACCTGGGTCGGCGACTGCATCGAGATGGGGGAGATGTACTGCTCGCGCGCGCTCGACGACCGCATCGGCGTTGCGCTGATGATCGAGGCGATGAAACGGGTGAAAGATCCGGCCGCGACGATCCACGCGGTCGCGACCGTGCAGGAGGAGGTCGGGATCCGCGGCGCGATGTCGTCGGCCGCGCAGATCAAGCCGGACGTCGGGATCGCGCTCGACGTCACGATCGCGAACGACGTCCCCGGCGCGAAACCGCAAGAGGCGGTGACCCGGATGGGCGAGGGGATCGCGATCAAGTACATGGACTCGACGTCGATCTCGTCGCACGCGCTCATCCGTCACCTCGAGGAACTCGCCGAACGGCACGAGATAAAGTACCAGCGCGAGATCCTGCCGCGGGGCGGCACGGACGCCGGCGCGATCTGGCGCGTCCCGGGCGGGGCCCACGTAGCCACGATCTCCGTGCCCAGCCGCTACGTCCACTCGACGGTGGAACTCGTGCACACGCGGGACGTGCAGGCGGGTGTGGATTTGCTCGCGCGCTATCTCGAAGCCGCGGGCGAGCGCGACTACGCCCAGCAGTGATCGATCGCGGGGAGCCGCGGATGAAACGGAAACCGTCGCGAATGAAAACGGGCGCGGCGATGTACTCGGACGCCGACCTCGACGTTTACTTCGAGTACTTCGTCGGCACGTACCGTCCCGGGATGGCCGGCCGCGAGTGGCACCCCGCGGCCGACCTGTACGAGACGAACGACTGCCTGATCGTCGAGATCGACATCGCCGGCATCGACACCGCAGATCTCGAGATCACGCTCGACAAGGACTCGCTGATTATCGAGGGTGTGCGCCGCGAGTCGATTCAACGTGACCGAAAGCGTGTGCACGCGTTGGAAGTCCCGTACGGCCCGTTCCGGCGCGTGTTTCAGCTCCCCGTCCCGGTGTGCGCGGAACGGGCGCGCGCCGAGTACGCGAAGGGGATGCTCACAATTCGCCTGCGCAAACGCGACCGGCCGCTGCAGAAACGGATGAGGGTGCGGATCAGTTGACGCCCGCGGTCGGCGCCGATACACGACAGGTTCTACTGGACCGATTCTCATGAGCTGAGCAGTTGACAATGCCATCCTGAACGAGCGCGGCGCAAGCCGCGCGCAGTGAAGAGCCTGCCCTGAGCGAAGCGAAGGGACCTCGAGAAACAACGGCACCATGCAGCCGGACCTTGTGTTTTCGAGATCCTTCATCCCCCGCCCAAACTGATGCGCGGGGGATTCAGGATGAAACCTGGTAGCCCCTCGATCCATGTGAGATGGTCCACTCCTGATCAAACGCAGCCACGGTGGCACGATGAATGAGAACCCGAGAGCCCCGCAGCCGGAAGCCGGTACGATCCCCGGCGAGATCCCGCTGTTCGTCACCCGCGACCTCGTCATCTTCCCCGGGCTGATCGTGCCGCTCACCGTCACCGATCCCACGTTCAGCCGGACGATCGACCACATGACCGAGCGCGGGAGGCGTACGATCGGCCTCTTCCTCCGCAGGCCGGAGGCGAAAGACGATGAGAAGACGCTGAAGTCGGTGCACAGGATCGGGACCGCACTCACGATCCACCGGATGATGCGCGCCGGCGAGGGGATGGTGCGGATGATCGTGCAGGGGCTGCAGCGCGTCGAGCTGCAGGATTTGACCCAGACAGACCCGTTCCCGATCGGACGCGTGAAGGTGCGCGAGCACAAGCCGCGCAGGACCGTGCAGCTCGAAGCGCTGATGCGTGCGCTCAAGGACGACTTCGAGAAGATCGCGGAGCTGTCGCCGAACCTGCCCGACGAGCTGAAGATGGCGGTGCGCAACATGGACAACCCGTCCGCGCTCGCAGACATGATCGGCGCGCACATCGAGCTCGACGAGCAGGTCCGGCAGCAGCTCCTGTCCGCGATCAAGGTGCCGGAGCGGATGCGCCTGCTCCGCGAACTGCTCGACCGCGAGTTGCGCATCCTCCGGGTCGGGAGCCAGATCCAGGACAAGGCGCGCGGCGAGATGGAGAAGAGCCAGCGCGAATACATCCTCCGCCAGCAGCTCCGCGAGATCAGGAAGGAGCTCGGCGAGGACGACGAACAGGGCGGCGAAGCGGAGAAGTGGCGCGAAAAGGCCGAGGCCGCCGATCTCCCGGAACGTGTGATGGAGGTCGCGAGCGAGCAGATCAAGCGGCTCGAGCGGATCAACCCCGCGTCCGCCGAGTATTCGGTGGTCACCACTTACCTCGACTGGCTTGTCAGCCTCCCGTGGGAGAAACTGAGCGAGGACAACCTCGACCTGAAGCACGCGAAGCGTGTGCTCGACGACGACCACTACGGCCTGGACGACATCAAGGACCGGATCCTCGAGGTGCTCGCTGTGCGCAAGCTGAAGCCGGACGCGCAGGGTTCGATCCTGTGCCTCGTCGGGCCGCCGGGGGTGGGGAAGACGTCCCTCGGCAAGAGCGTCGCGCGCGCGATGGGGCGCCGGTTCATCCGCGTCAGCCTCGGCGGCGTGCGCGACGAGGCGGAAATCCGCGGCCACCGGCGCACCTACGTCGGCGCGCTCCCCGGCAGGATTCTGCAGAAGATGAAGGAGGCCGGCACGCGCAACCCGGTGTTCATGCTCGACGAAGTGGACAAGCTCGTGAGCGACTTCCGCGGCGACCCGTCGTCCGCGCTGCTCGAGGTGCTCGATCCGGCGCAGAACGACACGTTCAGCGACCACTACATCGAGATCCCGTTCGACCTCTCGAAGGTGCTGTTCATCACGACCGCGAACTACGCGGAGATGATCCCGCCGCCGCTGCAGGACCGGATGGAGATCATCCGTCTCCCAGGCTACATCACCGCCGAGAAGGTCGAAATCGGCAGGCAGTATCTCGTGAAACGGCAGATCGAGGCGAACGGGCTCGACAAGGGCCGGATCCGGTTCTCCAGGGCGGCGCTGCGCGAGATTACCAACTACTACACGCGCGAATCCGGCGTCCGCAACCTCGAGCGCGCGATCGGCACGATCTGCCGCAAGGTCGCGTACGGGATTGCGACCGGTGAGATCAAGGACACGGTCTCGGTGAAGAAGGGGAACGTGCACGAGTTCCTCGGCCCGCGCAAGGTGACCCCGCCGTGGGTGAACCGGAAGCCCGAGGTCGGCGTGACGAACGGGCTCGCGTACACGCCCGTCGGCGGGTCGGTGCTCCAGGTCGAGACCGCGCGGATGCCGGGAAAGGGCAACTTCCGCGTCACCGGCCAGCTCGGCGAGGTGATGCAGGAGTCCGCGCAGATCGCGATGTCATGGATCCGCGCGCACCAGGACCAGCTCGGGATCGAACAGTCGCTGCTCGAAAACAGCGACACGCACATCCACGTGCCGGAGGGCGCGACGAAGAAGGACGGCCCCTCCGCCGGGATCACGATGACGACGAGCATCGCGAGCCTGTTCACCGGCCGCCGGGTCCGCTCCGACGCCGCGATGACCGGCGAGATCACACTCACCGGACATGTGCTCCCGATCGGCGGTCTGCGTGAAAAGGTCGTCGCCGCGAACCGCGCCCGGATCAAGCACGTGATTATTCCCGAGGACAACGAGAAGGACCTCGAGAAGGTGCCGGAGGACGTGCGCGAACAGATCGAGTTCCACTCGGTGAAGACGATCTCGCAGGTGCTCGAGCTCGCGCTGGAAGAAGAGGGCGCACGCGGGCGTGACGGTCGCGTGAAGAAGCGCGCGGCGAAGTCGGGCACTGACGGCAACGGCCGCGCGCCGGCGAAGAAACGGGAGCCGGCGGAGGTTTAGCACCGTAGCCCGGGTTCGCCGAACCCGGGGCATGTACCGTGTAACCATCCCGTTCCCGGTTTCCGCGAAACCGGGCTACGTGTCGCGTAACCGTACTATGCCCATGCCTGCTGTGCAGGCATGGATTCGGACCGCATGCTGCCTCGCGCTGGTCAGCCCGGCCTGCAAGAGCAGGCACGGGGCATAAGGTGGGAGCATGACGACAAGCAGTCGGCGTTTTCTTGCCGGTTGACGCGGTCTGCCCGTCGGAAACAACAGGAGGATGCTTTGCAAGTCAATCGATTCCGTTTTCCAGCCATTGGGATTGCAGCCCTGCTTGTGTTTGCGATCGCCGGCTGCCAGTCGGCGAACCAGACGGCGGACGAGGGCGCGCTCACTGATTTCGACCGGCTGGAGACCCCGTCCGTCGCCCACTACAGCATGCTGGACAGCCAGCGCACGTACGGTCAAATGACTCAGCGCCTGGACCGAGTCGAGGAACAGGGGCGGGATCTGTTCCGGGCCGACTACGACGTCGAGGGCGGTGTCTCCGGGACGAGCCGGCTCGTGTTCGACGCGGAGACCGGGTCCCCGCTTCGTATCCGTTCCACGCAGAAGATGCGCGACATGGAGGCGACCTCGGAGATGGTGTACGAGCAGAACCGGGTGCGCCGGATCATGAACTCGCCCGCGCGGCCCGGCGCGGACACGACGTACACCGACATTCCGCCGGACACGAAGGACTGGATGCAGGTCGGTTTTCTCCTGCAGGCGACCGAACTCGCGAATGTCGATACGCTGCGGATGCCGTTCTACCAGGGATTCGGGCGCGCGTTTGTTGACACCGCGACGCTGGTCAACATGGGCGTGGACACGGTTCAGGTTCCGGCGGGCGTGTTCGACGCGTACCGGATCCACATCGAGTTCGCCGGCTCGCAGGCGGACTTCTACGTTGAGTCCGGTGGTGAGAACCGGGTGCTGCGTCACGAGGTCCCCGGCCGTGCGGGCACGTTGAACACGGTGCTGATCCCCGCGCCCGAGTCCGGGGCGGACACGACCGCGACCGGGTGAACGGGGCGCGAACGGGCCTGTCGCCCCGTGCGTTCCTTCGCCGCAGCGCAACCGGCGCGCGGGTTGCGGGCGCGGCGCCCGCTGTCTTGACTCCCGCGCCGGCGTGAGACTACGTTCCGTGGCGATCATGCTCAGGGAGGGGGTATGGCGGGTTCCGCAGAATGGCTGCTGGAGCAGCTGCTCCGCGAGCAGCGGATTATGATCGAGGAGCAGAAGTCGATCAACCGCCTGCTCCGGTTCGTCGCGCACAGGCAGGCCCGTGAACTGATCGAAACCCGGCTCGAGAAAGGCATTGAACGGCGGGTGTATGAGCTTTCGGACGGCTTCCGCTCCTCCCGCGACATCGAAAAGGCGGTGAACAAGGAGGTGACCCAGCGCACGGTCGTCACCTGGTGGCAGAAATGGCGCCGGCTCGGGTTGGTCGAACAGTCCCCCCGATACTCCGGCCGGATGCAGAAGGTGCTCCCGCTCGAGGAGCTCGGCCTCTCGATCGACTCAGGGGACAAGTGAACCGGCGGATTTCAGCGATCGAACCGAATCTCGTTCCCCGGGCGGTTTCGTCCGGGGTTCTTTTTCTGCGCGCGCTGCGATCGGAGGCTGTGTGATCCGGTTTTCACGCGATACGATCCGGCGGATCTCCGCGGACGGCCCGGATATGACTCATCTCGCGATCTTCCGCCGGCGCCGGCTCGAATTGTCCGCGCTCGCCGAGGCGATGTTCGCGAATCTCCCGCCGGGCGAACGCGTGCTCGCGGCGGTGAGCGGCGGCGGCGACTCGATGGCGCTGTGGGCGCTGATCAACCCGCCCGCGGCCCTGCGCGACCGGCTCGTGATCGGGCACGTCCACCACGGAACCGAACCGCACGCCGGCCGTGCGCGCGACTTCGTGCTCCGGCACGGTGAAGATCTCGAGCAGCGCGTCGTCGTGAGCAGGATCCAGGTTCTTCGCGCGCGCGAAAAAGCGATCGGGTTCGAGGCGGCGGCCCGCGAGGAACGCTATCGCGCGCTCGAACGGATCGCTGATCGCGTGAACGCGTCCCGTCTGCTCAGCGGGCACACGTTCGACGATCTCGCGGAGACGCTGCTGATCAACCTGTCACGCGGCGCGGGCAGCGCCGGGCTCGCCGGAATCCGCCCGCAGCGCGGACGCTGGTTCCGCCCGCTGCTCTGCTACCGGCGCGATCAACTGCGGAGCTTCCTCGCCGGCATCCGCTGGCCGTACCTGGACGATCCGGCGAATCTGGACGAGAACTACACGCGCGTCCGTGTCCGCAACCGGCTGCTGCCCGTGTTCGCGGAACTGTTCGGAGAGGGGGCCGTGGAAAACGTCGGCCGGGCGGCGGTCAACTTGCAGGACGTCGATGATGCGCTCGATGCGGAGGCGGAGCGCGCGTATCGATCCGCGCTGATCCGGAGCACCGTCCGCTGGCTGTCTATTGATGCCTCCGCGCTCGACCGGTACTTTGATGAGATGGTCGTACGTATCCTCCGGCGCGCGCTCGCGCATGCGCGGGGTTGTCCGCCGGCGGAGGTCACGCTCGACCGAAAGGCCCGGTCTCGTTTGCTCTCGGCTGTGCGATCGCCGGCGAGCGGGCAGCGCGTGTACATGCACGGTGTCTCGGTGCTCGCCGGGCGCAATATCGTGTTCTCCGGGTGGGGAGAGGATGATGCGTGCGCGTTCGCACCACCCGGCGAACTCGAGCTCGGCGACGGGTCGCGCGTGATCGCCCGCGGACAGCCGATGGACCCCGGCGCCCGCTCGCGCGTGAACGAGAATGACCGCCCGGGGTACGACGAGCGCCTCGACGCGGATGCGCTCGGCGCGCGCGTCCTGTTTCGGCCGTGGCGGATCGGAGACCGTTTCGTCCCGCTCGGCCATGAGACCGGCGATGTCCGCGTGACACGCCGGCTGCGCCGCGCCGCCCGCGAGCGGACCGGACCGCTCTGGGTGATGGAGGCTGAAGACGGCCGCATCGCGTGGGTGCTCGGAGAGCGGATCGCAGCGCCGTTTCGCATTACCGGGCGCACGCGCACAACTTGGAGTTTTCGTTACCTGCCGCCGCGTTGACCGCTGCGGCGGCGTGAACAGGAAAAGATATGTCGGACAACCAGAAACCCGAACCACCCCACGGATCGAAGGGTCCGCGCAAGGAGCCGGACGAGAATTTCGACTGGCGGCGCGCCGGCCGCACGCTCGCGTTCTGGATCTTCCTCATCCTCGTCGTCATCATCATCTCCACCATATTCGGCCCGAACCAGGACGAGGCCGGGCTGGTCGACTATTCGAAGTACCGGCAGTATCTGGAGAACGATCGGTTCACCGAAGCCGTGATCACCGAGCGCGAGTTTCGCGGGAAGTTGCGCTCGCCCGATGAGAAGGGCCGCGAACAGGTAAAAACGGTGCTCCCGTTCGTCAACGACCAGATGGTGCAGCACTGGGAGGAGAAGGGGCTCAAGATCGAGTTCCGCGAGGAGGCGACGAACTGGATCGGAATGCTGCTCACCTCGATTCTCCCGTGGGTGATCCTGATCGGTCTCTGGCTCTTCTTCATGCGGCGGATGACGCAGGGCGCGAGCCGCGGCATCTTCACCTTCGGCAAGTCGAAGGCGAAGCTGATGACGGAGGAGCGTTCGAAGGTCACGTTCGACGATGTCGCCGGCGGCGAGGAGGCGAAGGAGGAGCTGCAGGAGATCATCCAGTTCCTCAAGGATCCGAAGAAGTTCCAGCGCCTCGGCGGGCGGATCCCGAAGGGCGCGTTGCTCGTCGGCCCGCCGGGAACAGGCAAGACCTTGCTCGCGAAGGCGATCGCCGGCGAGGCGGGGGTTCCGTTCTTCTCGATGAGTGGCGCGGATTTCGTCGAGATGTTTGTCGGCGTCGGCGCGAGCCGTGTCCGTGACCTGTTCGAGCAGGGGAAACGGCACGCGCCGTGCATCATCTTCATCGACGAGCTCGACGCGGTCGGCCGCCAGCGCGGCGCGGGCCTCGGCGGCGGCCACGACGAACGCGAGCAGACGCTCAACCAGTTGCTCGTCGAGATGGACGGGTTCGAAAGCAACGAGGGCGTGATCCTGATCGCGGCGACGAACCGGCCGGATGTGCTCGACCCCGCGCTGCTCCGCCCCGGCCGTTTCGACCGCCAGATCGTCGTCGATCGGCCGGACGTCCGCGGTCGTGAAGGCATCCTCAAGGTGCACACGAAGAACATCCCGCTCGCGTCGGATGTCGATCTGAAAGTGCTCGCGAAGGGAACGCCCGGCCTCTCAGGCGCCGACCTCGCGAACCTCGTCAACGAGGCCGCGCTGCTCGCCGCCCGCCGCAACGGGACGAAAGTCACGCAGCGCGACTTCGAGGACGCGAAGGACAAGGTGATGATGGGCACCGAGCGCCGCAGCATGCTGATCAGCGACGAGGAGAAGAAGCTGACCGCGTACCATGAGGCCGGCCACGTGCTCGTCGCGAAACTCACCCCCGGCTCCGACCCGGTGCACAAGGTCACGATCATCCCGCGCGGGCGTGCGCTCGGCACTACCCACTACCTCCCGATCGACGAGAAGCACTCGTGGAACAAGCACTACATCGAGGACAAGATGGTGCACCTGATGGGCGGGCGCGCGGCGGAGAAACTCGTGTTCGAGGACTACACGAACGGCGCCGCGTCCGACATCAAGCAGGCGACCGAGATCGCGCGCCGGATGGTGTGCGAGTGGGGGATGAGCGAGAAGATCGGCCCGCTCGCGCTCGGCGGACGCGACCAGGAGGTGTTCCTCGGCCGTGATTTCACCCAGCAGAAAGACTATTCCGAAGCGACCGCGCTCGAGATCGACCGCGAGATCAAGCGGTTTGTCACGCAGTCCCAGAACCAGGCGGTCGATCTGATCAGCAACAACATGGACAAGCTGCACTCACTCTCCCAGGCGCTGCTCGAACGCGAAATCCTCGACGGCGAAGAGATCGAGATGGTGATGGAGGGCCGCGAGCTGCCGAAACTCGAACGGCCGACCCTTTCGGAAGAGGAGGAGCTGCGGCAGCGCGCAAGCCGCGACGGTGGTGGCCGGCCGGATGCAAAGAAGAGCGAGGCGAAGGAAGAAGAGGCAGGCGCTCCCGACCGCACCGACGACGACCGTCTCCGCGAAGTCGATGAAGTGCTGAAGCGGATGAAGGACGGCGGCAAGCGCGATCAGGCCGCCGGCGGGGAAGGGTCGGGAGAGAAGGACAGCTCCGGGGGGGAGCGATCCCCCCGCGGCAACCGCTCCCGCGGCAACCGCCGCCGGGATTCAGACTCCTGATCGACGCCCGTTCGTTCCGGATCGAACCAGCACCGGATACACCTGTGCGACTGCAAGTGAAGCCCGGCGACCCGACTCGCGTGATGGGCGTCGTCAACGTGACTCCGGACAGCTTCTACGACGGCGGCCGCTACCGGCGCGCCAGCATCGCCGTGCGCCACGCGCTCCAGCTCGCCGCCGACGGCGCCCACATCATCGACATCGGCGGCGAATCGACCCGGCCCGGTTCGCAGGGGATCACGCTCGATGAGGAACTCGACCGTGTGATCCCCGTGATCGAAGGGATCCGCGACCGGTCCGACATCCCGGTTTCGATCGACACGTGGAAGGCGGAGGTCGCGCGCCGCGCGCTCGCCGCCGGCGCGGACTGGATCAACGATGTCAGCGGCGGCGTGCGCGACCCGGACATGCTCCCGCTCGTCGCGGAGACAGGCGTCCCCTACGTCGCGATGCACATGCGCGGCACGCCGCAGACGATGCGGCAGCACATCCATTACGAGAACCTGGTCGGCGAGATCGCGGAGTACTTCGAGCGGAGGACGGCGGCGCTCGCGGCCGCCGGCGGCAGGCGCGAACAGGTGATCCTCGACCCCGGGATCGGGTTCGCGAAACACCCGGCGGACAACTACACGCTGCTCGCCCGGCTCGATGAGCTGCGCCGCCCCGGGCGTCCGCTGCTCGTCGGCCCGTCGCGCAAGAGCTTCCTCAAGCTCGTCGGCGTCGATGATCCGGACGAGCGGCTTCCGGGCACGCTCGCCGCGGTCGCGATCTGCGCGTTTGCGGGGGTCGAAATCGTCCGCGTGCACGATGTGAAGGAAGCGGTGCAGGCGGTCCGTGTCGCGCGCCGCGTGCGCCAGCACGCCACGCTCACCGGGAGTGTCGATCGATGACGAAGTGGTTCAAGCGCGAGAAGGACAACCTGCAGAGCGCGCAGAAACGCGATGTGCCGGAGGGCGTCTGGATCAAGTGCCCGGCCTGCGAAGCCGTGCTCTACAGCCGCAAGCTCGAACGGAACTGGCACGTCTGCCCCGAGTGCGGCCATCACATGCGGATGGAGGCGCCGAGGTACATCGATTTGCTCGCCGATCACGGCACGTGGAGCGAGTTCAACGAACAGCTCAAGTCGCTCGACCCGCTCGGGTTCAAGGATTCGAAACGGTACGTCGATCGCGTCGCCGGCTCGATGAAGAAGACCGGCCGCAACGAGGCGGTGACCACGGGCACGTGCGCGATCGACCGCCACCCGGTCGTGCTCGCGGTGATGGACTTCAAGTTCCTCGGCGGCAGCGTCGGCAGCGTCGTCGGCGAGAAGATCGCGCGCGCGATCGACCGCTCCCTCGAGTTGAAACACGGCCTCGTAATCGTCTCCTGCTCCGGCGGGATGCGGATGCAGGAGGGGATCATCTCGCTGATGCAGATGGCGAAGACGTCCGCCCGGCTCACCCGTCTCGCCGATGCGAAAGTTCCGTTCATCAGCGTGCTCACCGACCCGACCACCGGCGGCACGACCGCGTCGTTCTCGATGCTCGGGGACGTGAACATCGCCGAACCCGGCGCGCTGATCGGGTTCGCCGGCCCGCGTGTGATCAAGCAGACGATCGGCCAGGACCTGCCCGAGGGCTTTCAGCGCAGCGAGTTCCTGCTCGACACCGGTTTCCTCGACCAGGTCGTCCCGCGACGCGAGTTGAAGAGCCGGATCTCCGAGTTCCTCACGTGGATGAACGGCCGCGGGTCGTGAACGGCTGGAGGCTGGCGCTCCCATGCCTCGTGCCCGCGCTCGCTTCTCAAGCGCGCAACACGCCGGGTGGCCCGGGGCTTCAGCCTCGGGTCTCATCCCCTTGCCTTTGACTTTAGTCAAGGATAATCAATCGTCGGATGAGCCGCGGTTGCGAGCAACCGCGGGCCTGCGGGAGTGTCATCCTGAACAAGCGTGGCGCAAGCCGCGCGCACCCTGTGTCATCCTGAACAAGCGCGGCTTCAGTTTGCCGCGCGCAGTGAAGGATCTCGACCACCGGACGGGGATGGCGCGACGGTCGTTTCTCGAGATCCTTCACCCCCGCACGAGAAGACGTGCGGGGGTTCAGGATGACACCCAGGGGGCGCACACACTGAGGTGCGGGGCCTGAGGATGACCTTTCCGGGCGATCGGTGCAGCCTGCCGCGACCGCACCCCGTGTGAGCCGGCGGTTTTGCCGCAGCGATCCGTGCGCCCTACATTGCGCGATCAATTCGCTGAACGGCGCACGACGCCGTCGAGCACGAGGCCGCACACGCAGCAGGGAGGGCAGCACGTGGCGACGGACAATCCGACAGTGAGCAAAAAGCGGGGGGTGATCAGCCAGCTCGGCGGCCTCGGGTCGAACTTCTGGGTCGTCAACTGGCTCGAAGCGAACGAACGGCTCGCGTTTTTCGGCGCGCGCGCGATCCTCCCTCTCTACATGGTCGCCGCGATCGCCGAGAGCGGGCTCGCGCTGTCATACACCGAGAAGGGGGTTATCTACTCGGTGTGGGCGTTGATCCAGACGCTCATCCCGATGGTCTCCGGCGGGTTCACCGACGAGTTCGGCTACAAGAAAAGCCTGTACGTCGCGTACACGATCAACATCCTCGGGTATCTCGCGTTCGCGGTCGCGCAGGGGTTCTGGGCGACGTTCGGCGCGGCGTGCCTGATCGGACTCGGCACCGCGATCTTCAAGCCACCGGTGCAGGGCACGATCGCGAAGATCACGACGCAGGAGAACAGCTCGGTCGCGTGGGGGATGTTCTACTGGATGGTGAATGTCGGCGGTTTCCTCGCGCCGATGGCCGCCGCGATGCTGCGCGGGGAGACGAACTGGCAGCTCGTGTTCTTCGCCGCCGCGGGCGTGACCGCGTTCAACTTCATCCCGACGATCATCTTCTACCGCGAACCCCCGGTCGATCCGGAAAAGGAGCGGAAGACGGTCGGACAGACGTTCGTTGACACGATCACCACGCTCAAAGACAAGAACTTCCTCATCTTCCTCGCGATCTTCAGCGGGTTCTGGTTCATGTTCATGCAGCTCTGGGACCTGCTCCCGAACTTCATCGACGAGTGGGTGAACAGCGCCTCGCTCGCGCAGGTGATAGGCAGCATCAACCCGGAGTGGGTGCTCGCGTCGGGGATGGTGAAGCCGGAGATCATCATCAACATCGATGCGGCCGCGATCATCGTATTCATGATCCCGATCGCGTGGCTGACCGGCAAGTTCCACCCGATGGTCGCGCTGATCGGCGGGATGGTGATCAGCCTCGTCGGGTTCTTCGGCGCGGGGTTCACGAACGTCGGCGCGTACACGGCCCTGTTCATCTTCATCTTCGCGGTCGGGGAGATGGCGTGCTCGCCGAAGTTCAGCGAATACATCGGGCTCACCGCGCCCCCGGACAAGAAAGCGCTGTACATGGGCTACTCGAACATCCCGTTCGCGGTCGGGTGGACGCTCGGCAACCTGATCTCCGGTCCGCTCTACGACACGCTCGGCAGCCGCGAGATGTTCGCGCGCAAGTACATGATCGAAGAACTCGGGATGAGCGCGGAGAAGGTCGAGTCGATCGCGCAGGTCGATGTGCTCCCGGCGCTGATGCAGAAGCTGCCGGACGCGTCGAACATTCAAGAGGCGATTCTCGTGCTCTGGGACAAGTATGACCCGTGGCTCGTGTGGTCGGTGCTCACCGGGATCGGTTTTCTCTCGACCGCCGGGATGGTCGTGTACTACATCGCGACCCGCGGGGGCGGGATCTCCTCGAATGCCTCTCAATGACGAGTCGCGACGGGTGGCGCGGGGCAAGCCGCGGGCCACCCTCCGCTTCATGCCCGCGGGGACGAGCCGCAGGCCGTCACCGCGGCTGATCAGACAGTGGATTCCCCTCTTCCCATCCCTGCGACATCGCACACGGACGCGCTGTCACAGGGGCACGTGCCAGTGCCGGAAGGGGGAGAGGGGACGCTTGCGAGCAAGCGTCCCCGTCCGTCTCAGACCCCGGATCCCCGGACTCCAGACTCCTGAACTCCCGGGCCACGCTTGCCGTGACGCGGTCACGCGTGCTGGGTTGATTCCTCCGCCGGCCCGTTTTCCCCGTTTCCGGCGCGGGGGAGGTGCTCGCCGCCGGGCGATCGCCATGTCTCCGCAAGCCGTCCGGCCTCGTCTCCGGTGTCCCTCCTCACCCCGAAGAACCGCGAGGCGAACAGCCCGGCCCCGATAAAGAAGAGCACGAGCCCGAACCCGAGCGCGGTTTCGTCGTACGCGCCGCCGATCGCCCACATCAGCAGGAGCGCGAGCCCGAACCCGCCGAACACGAGCGGCCAGGCGAACGGGTACCGCGACTTGCGCGTGTGCATCGGCACGTCGTACCCCTTTTCGATCGCGCGCAGCTTCGCCTCGTGCTCGAGCTTGCGGATCCGGTAGAATCGTTCGAGCGCGAACACGACCACGACCGCGGTCGCGATGATGCTCACGATCGGGATCATCACTCCGAGCCAGATCACTTCGGTCATCGTCTTCCTCCTGGATATTGTACAGTCGATGTGCGCGGTGCAGTGGACGGACGGGTTCCGCTCGTCCGCGCATGGGACGGCGCGACTTCGCTCGCGGTTACATCCGCACGCGGCGCCCGCCGCCGCGAGCTGATCGTGCCTGTAACCTGCCCGCGGCGCACATCGTCCAACAGTCGAAACCCGCGCGACGGCGGGGGAGTGTTGTCAACCGAGCCTGCTGTGATGAGAAGCCAACCCAGCGCCTCGATGTCGTATTTTGCCGTGGGAGCCGCGATCGGCGCCGGACCGGTCACGCGGCGCCCTGCGGCGCACAGGGAGGGTATGCTGGAAGAAGAGATTCTGATCAGGAAGGCGCGCGCGGGAAATCACGATGCGTTCGCTCAGCTCGTCGAGCGCCATGCGCCGGTGATCTGGACCGTGATCAACCGGATGAGCGGTGACGCGGAGCGTTCGAAGGACTTGTTTCAGGAGACGATCGTCCGGTTCTGGAAGGGCTTGCCCGGGTTCCAGGGCGCGAGCAAGCTCTCGACATGGCTGTACCGGATCGCGTACCGTGTCTGCCTCGACGCGGTTGAATCCGCCGGCAGTCGGTCCGAGAGCAGCCTCGACGAGCAGTTCGAAAGCCGCGGGTTCGAGCCGATCGACGAGGCGGTGTCCGGGCGGAAGCTCGAGAACCAGGTGGCGGCGAGCGACGCTGTCGCGCGCGCGCTCGCGAACCTGCGGCCCGAATGGAGAGCGATGATCCTGATGTACTACTGGCGCGAACTGAGCGTGGAAGAGGTCGCCCAGGTTACAGGCCGGCCGGTGAACACGGTGAAAGTGTACCTGCACCGGGCGCGTGCGGAACTGCGCAGGTTGCTCGAACGGGGCGGCTATCCGCCGGAGGATTTCGAATGAACGAGGATCCATTGGAATACAGCGAATACCTCGACCTGATGCCCGACTACCGGGCCGGGCGGCTCAGCCCGGTGCAGGCGCACCGGATCGCGAACCTGCTCGCGGATGACCCGATCTTCCGCAAGGAAGCGAAGCGGGACGAGTTGATCGCGCTGGCGGTCTCGTCGATCCCGCTCGAAACGGCTCCGCGCGAACTCGTCGAGCGCAGTCTCGCGGCCGCGACCGGCGGCGGCAGTAAGACGGGCTGGTTCTCGTTCGACACGATCCTGATCGCGCTCGGAGTCGGCGTCGCGGGCGCGGGCGCGACTCAGTTCCTCACAAACCAGGTCGATGTGTTCGGCACGTTCGGTGCGTGGATCGGGTCGCTCACCGGCCTCGCTGTGAAGGGGGGCATCGAGACGATCCTCGGCGCGGTCGTGCTCGGCACGGTCGGCGCTCTCGGGGCCGTCGGCGTGTGGGCTGTCCGCCTGCTCCGTTCCGAGTGAATGCTGCAAGATTTGCGCACGCTGCGTACGATCTGCGCAGCCGCGGCTCCGAGAAAAATGCGCGTTCGCCGAGCGGAGGCTTGACTTCACGCGAAATCCGCCGAATCTGCTGTCGCTGAGACGGGGTGCGCCTCGGAATGAGACGCACCCCGTTTTTGGGTACCGTGTTTGCGACTGGCTGAAAGCTGGACTCCGCGCACGTGAGGGAACGCGCTCTCCGCTGCTTCGTGGAAATCGGGTGGAGAGGCATCGGTCATTTGACCGTTCGACCTCGGCTTCTATATTAGAGAGTTGTGTTGAGAACGCAACCGCGATGGACGCGGTTGGTCAAGTGGAACGGGACCTGCATGATGAGCGGGTCCGGGTGATGGAGGAGACAGGATGCAGGGCATGCTTGAGAAGAACCGCAAGGGCTTCACGCTCATCGAGATCCTGATCGTGGTCGTGATTGTCGCGATCCTCGCGGCGATTTCCGTTCCGATCTATCTGGAGTATGTGAAGGGTGCTCGCGCGGCGGACGCGCAGTCGCAGATCGGCGCGATCTACAACGCGGCCAAGATGTACTACCAGGACAACGACCTCTGGCCGAACAGCATCGATGAGCTGGAAGAGCTTGGCTACCTGACGGTCGACGAGGCGGTGAAGCGGCAGTGGAGCTTCTCGATCAGCGAAGAGGAGATCACCGCGATCTCCACGGCTGAAATGGCCGGTGGAGCGGGCAAGGAGGTCCGCTACGACATTCAGCAGGGCAAGTTCTTCGGCTACGGTCTCCCCAATGAGGGGTCGACTGAATAACGCTGTTCGACGCGCTGTTGCTCGCCCCCGCCGGCCGCGGGGGCGAGTCGTTCATCAGTCAGGGCAACTCTGATTTGTGAGGCAGAAGTGAAGATTCCGGATCTGCTGCGGTTCTCCGTCAAGTACGGCGCCTCCGACCTCCACCTTTCCGTGGGTTCGGTGCCGATGATCCGTATCGACGGGGCGCTGAAGAAACTCAATCTGCCCCGCTCCAGCGACGAGGAACTGCGCGACGCTGTCAGCGAAATCCTCACTCCCGAGCAGTTCGAACGGTTCGAGGAGATGAAGGAGATCGACCTCAGCTACAAGATCGAGGAGCTCGCGCGCTTCCGCGTCAACATCTTCGAGCAGATCGAGGGGATCGGCGGCGTGTTCCGCACGATTCCGGAAGAGATCCGTTCCTTCGAGGAGCTGAGTCTGCCGGAGGTGCTGCGCGACCTCTCGCTCAAGGACCGCGGGCTCGTCCTGCTCACCGGTCCGACAGGGTCGGGCAAGAGCACGACGCTCGCGACGATGATCGACAACGTCAACGAGAACAAGCAGGTCCACATCATCACGATCGAGGATCCGGTCGAGTTCTTCCACACGTCGAAGAGCTGCATGATCAACCAGCGCGAGCTCGGCGCGTCCACGCACAGTTTCGCGAACGCGCTGCGCAGTGCGCTGCGTGAGGATCCGGACGTGATCCTCGTCGGGGAGATGCGCGACCTCGAGACGATTTCGCTCGCGCTCACCGCGGCGGAGACCGGCCACCTCGTGCTCGCGACGTTGCACACGAGCGGCGCGGCGAAGACGATCGACCGGATTATCGACACCTTCCCCGCGTCACAGAAGATGCAGGTGCGGTCGATGCTCGCCGAGTCGCTGCAGGCTGTCGTCCAGCAGAAGCTGCTCCCGCGCAAGGACGGCAAGGGACGGATCGTCGCCACCGAGGTGATGGTCGCGAACACAGCGGTCCGCAACCTGATCCGAGAGGACAAGATCTACCAGATCCCTTCGGTGGTCCAATCCGGCGGCAAGGAGGGTATGCACTCGCTGGACCAGGACCTGCAACGCCTGCTCCACCAGGGCCTGATCGACCGCGAGACGGCCGCGTTCGTCGCGGACAACCCGAAGCTGTTCGCGGTTGACCTGTCCGCGTAACCGGAACCCGGGCGGTTCCCCGGCCTGGTCCATCACATTGCGGCCGTCACAGGGTGCTTTCCCGGAGCGTGCCCGGCATGGAACGTGTGGGTCTCTGTAACCGTATCATTAACAAAGCAGTAGCACGGAGGAGAAACGGTGCGGAAACTGACTCACTCGCCCGCCCGGCGCACACACGTTTCCCGTCCGGGTGTAACCCTGATCGAACTGGTCGTCGCGCTCGTCGTGATCGGCACCGCCGCGGTCGGGACGACGATCGCGGTGTTCAACGCGTACGGCCAGCTCCAGCGCCAGCGTCACCGCATGACCGCCAACGAGTTCCTCCGCGCGGAAGTTGAATACTGGCAGGGTCGGATTCATATCGCGATGCCGACGCCCGCGGAGATGAGTTCCCGCGGCCCCGAACGTGTGGTCACAATTGATGAGCGCTCGCCGGGCAACGCTCACGACGACATCATCGGCGTGGTCAGGCGCGAACCGATCGAAGCGCATGTCCTCATCAACACCACAAACACGTTGCAGTACTACTGGGAGATCCCGGTGGTGATCAACTACACAGAACCGACGTGGGTGTTCGACGGGGAGGAAGTGGACCTCGAATACCGGCTGGTGGGCTATTGGCTCGAAGCGGAGCCGACCAACTTCAAACCTGATTGATTGTGCGACGCTCACCGGGAGGTGACGGACCATGTCCGGCTTGAATCCGATAAACTCACTTGTTCGTCCGCCTCGACGCCGCGGGTTCACCTTCATCGAGGTGCTGACGGTGATCGTGATTATGGCCGCCGTCTTCGTCGGGTTCGTGATCACGCTCTATGACGTGGCGGAGCAGATGCATATCTCGTGGCAGCTTCGTGACGCGGAGGAGTTCGGCAACTGGTATGTGAACAAGTTCATCGAGAAGATGCGAAACGGGGTCGAACCTGTGATCACTCACGTCACCGCACCCTCCGAGGCGGAGGTGACTTACATGGATCCGGATCAGTATTACCTTCCGTCAATCTCGCGGGTGCCGGAGCGATACGAGTTCGAATACGACAGCGAGCGGAATCTCCCGGCGATCCGGATCGACGACCAGAAGTTCCGCTATCCTTATTTCCCGCCGGAGCAGCAGGATGAGCGCGATACGTTCATCGTGCCGTCGGAGACTTTCAAGATCTACCCGTCGACCCAGGGTGAGCTGCCCGAATCGCAGGTCGACACGTTCAGGCCGTATTTCCTCACGATCGAGTTCGAACTCGTGTACCGGCGCCAGTCGAGCATCCCCGGTGTCGGGGTTTATGAGAAGGTCCTTCCGTTCACCGGCTCCGCGTACCTGTACAATGAGAAATGGCCGGTGATCGAGCCGCCGACCGAGCCGGAGGAGGAAGAGTAACGGATTTCGGGGGATACGCGCCCGCGGTTGCATCCGGGGGCGTTGTGAGGCGAGCTTTGAAGATGCAGGCAGGCAACTGATCCGATAGTTCCATGTGTGGATCACGAAGACGCGTCCGCACGGTGCGGCCGTGGCTTCGACTGTGACGATATGATCCCCGTGCAGGTGGCAGGCGATAACGGAGGTCAGCGATGAGCAAGCTGTTGAGAGAGCGAAAAGGCAGCGTTCTGATCTATTCGATCGTGCTGATGATGGTGCTCGTGGTCACCGCCGGCGCGTTCATGAAATGGGCCGCGGACGAGGCGTATCAGGCTAACCTGGATCTCGCGCGCACGCAGGCATACTACATCGCTCAGAAAGGCGCGATCGAGCGCGGCCTCGGCTTCCTGCGGCAGGCACACACGCTCGAAACCGGGGACACGCAACTGGAGGACGGCCAGGAGCATCAGTACGGCCACTTCCGGGGTAAGTACGTCGATGCGCGCGTGCTCAGGCTGGGCAGGTATCTCTACGGCGATGAGAACGCGGAAGTCATCCAGTCGCGTGCGTGGGATGTGACCGCGACCGGGGTTGTGGAACTGCCGCGCCCGGATGGGACCGTCGCCGAAGTCAGCCACCGCTTCACGTTGCGCAGCCAGCTGCGCACATGGGCTGACTTCATGTACCTCTCCGATGTCGAAACTGCGCTGCCGCCGGACAGCTCAGGCGCCGAGGTGATCTGGTTCTTCAGCGGCGACACGCTGTATGGGCGAGTACACTCCAACGACTTCATCGGGATTAAGCAGCGGCCGGTGTTTTATGCCCCTGTGAGCACCGCTCAGGAGGAGCTCATCGAGGGTCCCGGCTACAACCCGTACTTCGAGTATCCTCCCAAGTTCAACGTCCCGGGAGTGTATTTCCCGGAAACCGCGCAGGAAATCCGCGACGGTGCTTCGGTCGGCGGCTCGGA
>JAANWZ010000046.1 GCA_018263585.1 Calditrichota bacterium
GAGACCCCGGAGCCGGCGGCGAAGCAGGATCCGGAACCGGCGTAGTGATTACTTCCGCCGCAAACGTGTCATCCTGAACAAGCGCGGCGTCTGTGTGCCGCGCGCCCAAGCGTGTCATCCTGAACAAGCGCGGCGTCTGTTTGCCGCGCGCCCAGGCGTGTCATCCTGAACAAGCGCGGCGTCTGTTTGCCGCGCGCCCCGGTGTGTCATCCTGAACAAGCGCGGCGTCTGTTTGCCGCGCGCAGTGAAGGATCTCGACCACCGGACGGGAATGGCGCGAGCGAACCGTCGTTTCTCGAGATCCTTCACCCTTCGCGCCTGCCGGCGCTTCGGGTTCAGGATGACACGGGGGGCGCGCCGCCAATCGGTGGGCGCACGGAGACGAATCGGCGCTTCGGGTTCAGGATGACGCGGAGGGCGCGCCAGGACTGACCGGCGCCCGCGGCTCAGGATGGCGCCCCGGCCGACGGGCGCGTTCACCTCCCGACGGCGAGCCGGTCGGCGAGGAACGGGTGCAGGCCGGCGTCGCGGATCGCGTCCGCCGCCGCGGAGATGTCGTATTCGACCCGGATCAGCTTCCGCTCGCGGGTTTCGCCGTCGAACAGTGTCCACGCCGCCCGCGGGTCGCCGTCGCGCGGCTGGCCCGCCGAGCCGACGTTGATCATCCGCCCGCTGCGCAGTTGATAGTCGAACGGGACGTGGGTGTGGCCGACGAACACGGACGGCGCGGTCGCGTGCTCCATCGCCTGCCGCGCGTCGGTCTCCGAGAAGATGTACCACCACTGCTCCGGCTGGAACGGGCTCGCGTGCACGAACTGCAGCCCGTTCTCGTTCACGGTGAGCGGTTGCTCGCGCAGCCAGCGCGTGTTCCGCCCGGTGAGCCGGCTGCGCGTCCACAACACCGCCTGGTGCGCGTACGGGTTGAAGAAGGAGATGTCGGTGAGCCCGACCGCGGCGTGATCGTGGTTGCCGGCGATCACGAGGTCGCTCGCGTCGCGAGCCGTGTCGATCACTTCGTTCGGGAACGCGCCGTAGCCGACGAGGTCGCCGAGGCATATGACCCGGTCCACGCCGCGCGCGCGGATGTCGGCGAGTACCTTTTCCAGCGCGTGCAGGTTGCCGTGTACGTCGGAAAAGAAAGCGTATCTCACCCGTCCCCGCCTCCGGATCTGCTCCCGCCGGCGCGGTGCGAGCGCGGCTTGCGCGGCGGTCCGTGCCGGCCCGGCCCCGCGCCGGCTCGGATCGCCTCCGGCCGTTTCGCGGCGAGAATCTCGCGCTCGTGTTCGATGAAGATCCCGTCGAGCAGACCGTTGATGAACCGCCCGGACTGGTCGGTGCTGAACTGCTTGCCCAGTTCGATCGCCTCGTTGATCGTCACCTTCGGCGGGATATCGTCGAGGTAGAACAGCTCGCTGAGCCCCATGCGCAGGATGATGTGGTCGATGAGCGCGATCCGGTCGAGGTTCCAGCGCTCGGACTTGCCGCTGATCAGCGCGTCCATTCGTTGCGTGTGCCGGTGTGTCGTGTGCACGAGCGCGCGGCAGAACTGGCGGTGGTGATCCTCGCCGCCGTTGACCAGCGCGCGGAACGCGTGCTCCGGGTCGTGCCCTGCGAGCTCGATCGCGTACAGCACCTGCAGCGCACAGATGCGCGCCTCCTTCCGGGTGTTCGGGCCGGGCACCTCCATCGAAGCGAACCCCTGATCGGTCACTGTCCTCCCCTCCGGCGTCCGCGGCTGGCGCACAGCTGTCAAGGAACCGCGCCGTTTGCGGAAGATACGGAAAGAACGCGTCGTTGTCAGCCCCCGGCTGATGCGGTCCGCCCGCGCGTGCTCCCGGGCGGCTGGTTGACAGGCTGCGGGAGGCGGGCTGCTGTGGCGCATCTTGTGGTGCCCGTGCGCGCGCTCCCGCGCGGATGATCCGAGGTGTATGAAACCCGAGGCAAGCCCCGAGCCACCGGCCGGCCATCCAACTGTTTGATTATCCTTGACTAAAGTCAAGGGCAAGGGCTCATTTGTTGCTCATACCCCGGCACTCGACACTCGATGCTCGTTCTCGTCACTCGATACTCGTTTCTCGTCACTCGATACTCGTTTCTCGTCACTCGCAGAAGAAACCCGGGCCACCCGGACCAGCCGGGCCACACCGGCCACAGCAACCGCAGGCGTGTCGTGCTTGTCCGGTCACGGCGGCCTTGCTATACTATCAGCGCGCTCGCGGGGTCGTCGCGTGACCATTCGCATGCAACCGTGCGCCGTCACAAGCGTGTTTTCATGGTCCGGCGGCGCTCCACGGCACGAAAACCCGGGGGTACGAGAGCATTGAACGGGGAAACCAGTTACTGGGTGCATGATCTCGACCCGTATCTCGTGCATTTCGGGGACGGGCTCGGGATCCGCTACTACGGCCTCGCCTACGTGCTCGCATTCCTGTTCGCCTACTGGTTGTTCGGCCGGTTCCGCAGGGCCGGTATTTCTCCGCTCACGAAGCCGCAGGAGAGCGACGTGATGCTCGCGCTCGTGCTCGGCGCGCTCGCCGGCGGGCGGCTCGGCTACATGTTGCTGTACGACTTCGGCAATTTCATCCGCGAGCCGTGGACGGTGTTCGAGGTCTGGCACGGCGGGATGGCGAGCCACGGCGGGTTTGCCGGCGTGATCGTCGCCGGGTTGTGGGCGGCGAGACGGTACCGGGTGAACTTCTGGCGGATCGGCGACATGATGGCGGCGATGACGCCGTTCGGGCTGATGCTCGGCCGGATCGCGAACTTCATCAACGGTGAATTGTGGGGCAAGGTCGCGCACGTCCCGTGGGCGGTGATCTTCCCGGACTCGGCGCCGCCGGGCACGCCGGCCGGCGAGATTGCTCCGCGGCACCCGTCCCAGCTCTACGAGGCCGCGCTCGAAGGTCTGCTGCTGCTACTTTACACGCAGTGGCGGGCGTGGCGCACGGACGTGATGCGGGACCACCCGGGCCGGCTCGGCGGGGAGTTCCTCGTCCTCTATGCTGTCGTGCGCGTGTTCGCGGAGATGTTCCGCGAGCCGGACGCGTCGCTCGTGCTCGGGCTCAGCCGCGGCACATTCTATTCGATATTCCTCGCGGTCGCCGGAGTGGCGATCGTCGTGCACGCAAGGAGGACCGATGCGGTCTGATCGCTTGATATCCGGGTTGCTCGCACTGCTGCTGCTGATCGCCGCCGGGTGCGGATCGAATGATGACGAAGCCGCGAACCTCGGTCTCGGCCGCCCGCTGAAGGTTGTCGCGACGACGACGATCGTCGGTGATGTCGTGCGCCAGGTCGGCCGGAACCGGATCGAGCTTGACGTGCTGCTGCCGATCGGCGCGAGCCCGCACTCCTACGTCCCGACCCCCGAGGATCTCGTCACCGTCGCGGAAGCGGACATCATCTTCGTCAACGGTCTCGGCCTCGAGCAGTTCCTCGACGAGATGATCGCACAGTCGGGCTCGCACGCCGAGGTGGTCTCTGTCTCCAACGGCATCCGCGCGCGGACCTTCCTCGAGAAATCGAACATCCTCGAGCTCGCGGAGACGGAGAAGCGCGTGCAGGCGATGAAGGAGGGCGTGAGCGAACCGGACTCGCTGCGCGGGGAAATGAGCGATGGGGAGGAGGACCGCGTCGGCGGCGATCCGCACGTGTGGATGAATCCGCACAACGTGATGGTCTGGGCCGCGAACATTCAGGAGGCGTTCGGCCATCACGACCCGGCGAACGGCGAGTACTACGCGGAAAAGGCGCAGTGGTACAAGTCGAAGCTGTCCGACATCGACGGGCGAATCATGACGCTCGTGGAGAAAGTCCCGCCGCTCAAGCGCCGGCTCGTCACCGGCCACATGTTCCTCGGCTATTTCGCCGACCGTTACAGTTTCACCCAGGTCGGGACGATCATGCCCTCGCCGAGCAGCCAGGCGGAGCCGTCCGCGAAGTCGATCGCCCGGCTCGAGGAGCTCGTGCGCCGGATGAAGGTGCCGGCGATCTTCGCGAGCCACGACCTCGACCCGACGATGGCTAAGCAGATCGCGGACGACATCGGTGTCGAACTCCGCCTGCTCTACGTCGGCTCCCTCTCCGAGCCGGGGTACAAAGCGAGCAACTACATCGACTACATGGAATACAACATCGGGCAGATCGTGGAAGGGCTGGTTCCGGAGGAGAAGCAGGCGGCGCCCGAGGGGACGATGGTCCCGTGAGCGAACCGGCGGTCGAAGTCTCCGGGCTCCGTGTCATGTACGGCCCGGCGGTCGCGCTCGAAGGCGTCGCGTTCCGCGCCGACGCCGGGGAACGTGTCGCGGTCGTCGGTCCGAACGGCGCCGGCAAGAGCACGCTGTTCCGTTCCATCGCCGGGTTGCTCCCGGTGCGCGACGGGTCGGTCCGGCTGCACGCGGGCGGAAACGGCTCGCGCGCGCCGGTCGCGTACCTGCCGCAGCGCCCCGGCCTCGACTGGAGCTTCCCGCTCACTGTGCTCGACGCGGTCACGCTCGGTCTCGACCTCGAACTCGGCCGGCACCGGGCGAGAACCGCCGCGCTCGACGCGCTCGAGCTCGTCGGTCTCGGCGAGCTGCTCAGCCGGCGGATCAACCGTCTCTCCGGGGGCGAACAGCAGCGCCTCCTGATCGCGCGCGCAATCGCCCGCAGCGCGCGCGTGCTCCTGATGGACGAACCGCTCGCCGCGCTCGATGCGCCCGCGCGCGAACGCGTGTTCCGTTGCGTCCGGGATCTCGCCGACGGCGGAGTCGCGGTGCTGATCGCGCTGCATGACCTCAACTTCGCCGCCGCCAACTTCCCGCGCGTGATCCTGCTCAACCGGACGGTGATCGCGGACGGCTCCCCGGAGCAGGTGTTCAACGAAGCGAACCTGAGCCGCACCTACGGCAGCCACCTGCGCGTCGTGCGCACGGAAGAGGGCGGGTTGATCGTGAGCGACATGTGCTGCCAGGAGCGCGCACTGTGACGCTCGTCGAGGCGATCGGCGAACCGTTTCGCCACCCGTTCATGCTGCGCGCGCTCGCGAGTGTCGTGATCGTCGGCGCGCTCAACGCGATCGTCGGCACGTTCGTCGTGCTGCGCGGGATGTCGTTCTACGGCTCCGCGCTCGCGCACGCGATCCTGCCCGGGGTCGCGGTCGGCTACCTGCTCGGGTTCAGCGGCAAGGGCGGGTTGTTCTGGTTCGCGCTGCTCGCCGCCGCTGCGAGCGCACTGCTCATCGGCTGGATTCGGAACGACCGCCGGCTCAACACCGACACCGCGATCGGGATCGCTTTCTCGAGCATGCTCGCGCTCGGCGTCGTCCTCATCTCGACCACGGACAGCTACTCGATCGACCTCACCCACTTCCTGTTCGGCAACGTGCTCGCGGTGACCGATGCGAGCCTGCTGCGGACGCTGATCGCGGCGGTCGTTGTGCTCGGTGTGCTCCGGGTCAGCTACCGGCCGCTGCTGCTCGTCTCGTTCGACCCGGAGCACGCGCGCACGTTCGGTGTGCCGGTGAGACGGTACGACGCGCTGCTGCTCGCGCTGATCGCGGTCACGATCGTCGTTTCGCTGCAGACAGTCGGGATTGCGCTGATGGCCGCGCTGCTCGTCACCCCCGCCGCAACCGGCTACCTGCTCGCGCGCCGCGTGCCCGGCGTGATCGCGGCCGGGACCGCCGCGGCGCTGGTCGGAGGGATCGGCGGTCTCCTGTTCAGCTACCACGTGAACGTCGCTTCCGGCGCCGCGATCGTGCTCGCGATCAGCGCGCTGTTCGTCGTTGCAAGAGTGGCCGCGCGGTAGTCCACGTGCCCCTGTGGCAGCGCGCAGCGATGCCGCAGGGTTCATTAGCCGGTGTATGAGCCGCGGTGACGGCCTGCGGCGCGTCCCCGCGGGCATGCTTGCGCCCGGGCCGCACGGCCTGCGCCGAGTTGGCGGAAGGCTGGAGGGATATGAGACCCGAGGCTGAAGCCCCGGGCCACCCACCGCCGCAATCCGTCCCGGGACCTCGAGAGCGCGTGCGCGTGTCGAATCGCGGAATCTGCTCCGTCCGGGGAGCGATCGGGTAAAGAGGCTGCTATATTGACGTCGTTATGGAGGATGCGTCCGCAGACCGGCATCCCGCAGAACCCATGTACCGCTTGCATTGCCTGAGGTTGCCATGATCGTTGACAGTCGTCTTCCGCGGACGGCGACACGTGCCGCCGCCGTCCTCGTGCTCGCGGCGCTCGTCCCCCTCGCCGCGCAGTCCGCTCCGAAGTCATTCCGAATCGAGCTCCCCACGCGAACGATCGAGCCGCCCGACGACGGCGGCGCATACTTCGCCCGGCGTGATGTGACCGAACCCTCCGCGGTGATCCTCCAGTTCCGCCGCAACCTGTCCGACCGTGAACGCCGCACCCTCGACCACGCCGGTATCACGTTGCAGGAGTACGTCGGCGGCGGAGCGTGGGCTGCGTACGTGCGCCGGGGAGTGGAGGCGTCCGCGCTGCGCGGGTACGACGTGCGCTGGGCCGGCGAGCTGATCGCCCGGGACAAGATCGACCCCCGCGTCGCCGCCGGTGAGATGCCGCCGTGGGCGGACACGCGCGACGGTTTCCTCTACGCGGTCGCGTTCATGAAGAACGTCTCCGAGACCGACGCGGAACTGATCCTGCGTGACGCGGGCGCGGAGCCGGGGGCGATCATCAGCGCGCTGAACACGTGGCACGCGCTCGCGGACGACAGCTTTCCGCGCCGGATCGCGGACGACCCACGCGTGCTCTACGTCGGCCCGATCAGCCCGCCGCTGACGGCGGTAAACGAAGGCGTGCGCGCCGCGATGAACGTCGATCCGCTCCACCAACCCCCGTTCAACCTGCGCGGGGACGGCGAGACGGTGTGCGTGTACGACGGCGGACTTGTCGATGCGTCGCACCCTGACTTCGAGGGCAGGGTGCAGACGGGCGAGCCCGGGGGAATCGCTGCGCACTCGACCCACGTCGCCGGTACAGTCGGCGGCAACGGCGACGACGCGCATCGCGGGGTCGCGCCCGCGGTCAGCATCCTCAGCTACTTCTACGAGGAATGCAACCCGTACTGCCTGTATGACAGCCCGCAGGACATCTACGAGAACTACGAGGAAGCGTACGCTCTCGGCGCCCACCTGTTCACCAACTCGATCGGCGCGAACATCTACAACAACGGCTACCCGTGCGACTGGCAGGGCGACTACGAGTCGGTGAGCGCGCTGCTCGACAGCCTCGTGCGCGGGCCGTTCGGCGAACCGTTGATCATCACCTGGGCCGCCGGCAACGAGCGCAGCCCGGGCACGCCGTGCGGCACGACGTACGAGACGATGTCCGTGCCGTCGTCCGCGAAGAACATCATCACCGTCGGTGCGACGTCGGACGGCGACGCGATGTCCAACTTCTCTTCGTGGGGACCGCCGGACGACGGCCGCGTGAAGCCGGAAGTGATGGCGCCGGGGGTGAACGTGAGCTCCTGCAACGCCGGCGGCGGCTACACGACGTTCTCCGGCACGAGCATGTCCACGCCCGGCGTCGCCGGGGTCAACGCGCTGCTGCTGCAGGCGTGGCACGAGAACGTCGATCCGAACACGTTCCCGCTGCCGGAGACGATCAAGGCGCTGCTCTGCAACAACGCCGAGGATCTCGGCAACGACGGGCCTGACTACCAGTTCGGGTTCGGCCGTGTCGATGCGCTGCGCGCGGTGCAGACCGTGCAGAGTTTCGGCTTCGAGGAAGGTGAGATCACAGACGGCGAGCTGATCACGAGTCAGCTCGAAGTGCCGCCTGGTCTGGACGTGCTCAAGGTGACGCTCGCCTGGTCCGACCCGCCGGGCGGATACCTGCCCGCGCAGGCGATCGTCAACGACCTCGACGTCGGGTTGATGGATCCTTCCGGCACGATCCACAGGCCGTACGTGCTCGATCCGGACAACCCCTCCCAGCCTGCGACTACGGACATCAACACGGTCGATGTCGTCGAACAGGTCGAGATTCCGTTCCCGGAAGCGGGCACGTGGACGCTCGGCGTGCAGGGCACGGATGTTCCCGCGGGGCCGCAGACGTTCGCGATCGCGGCGAATTTGCCGCTCGTCGAAGGTATCGTCACGATCACCGGCACGGTCACCGACGAGACCACCGGCGATCCGGTCGAAGGCGCGATCCTCACCGCGCCCGGTCCGGTCAACGAGCTCTCGACAAGCACGCTCGCGGACGGTTCCTATGTCCTGTTCGCGCAGATGGACGGCGATGTGCTCGTGCGTGCGAACAAGCTCGGCTACCTGCCGCAGCAGGGGTGGGTGCTCGACGGCGGTCCGATGACGCTCGATTTCGCGCTCCAGCCGGGGGAGATGGGTACTGTCAGCGGTACGGTGACCAACAGCGAGGGCGTACCGATCCCGCAGGCGACGATCGTCGTGCTCGAGATGCCTGAACTGTGGGCGCAGACCAACAACGATGGTGAGTATTCGCTGAACGTGCCCGCGGGCGAGATGGTCACGATCCAGGCGCAGTCGTGGTCGCTGACCACAGAGCAAAACGTCTATCTGAACCCCGATGAGACAGTCGAGCTGGATTTCGTGCTGATGCCGAGCCAGGAGAAACCGACCGGGCCGGACACGCACGGCTACATCGCGGTGCAGGACGATGACACTCACCCGCAGGCGCCGGCATACGACTGGATCGAGATCGACCCGTCCCAGGGCGGCGACGGCACGCCTGTCGCGCTCCCCGACGAGGAGACGCCGGTCGTGATCGACCTCCCGTTCCCGTTCACCTACTACGGGATCGAATACACGCAGATCACGGTCAACGAAAACGGGATGTTCGCGTTTGGCGACCTCAGCGACATCGACCCCGGCGAAGCCGCCGACTACTCGAACTCGTCGATCCCGAACCCGGACGGTCCGCCGGCGATGGTCGCCCCGTTCTGGGAGGACTTCCGCGCCGAGGAGACCAACCTCTCCTACTACGACGACGGGGAAGGCCGGTTCATCCTCGAGTGGTGGGACAGCCGGCAGTGGCCGGTCGATGCGACGCGCGAGACGTTCGAGGTGATCCTCTACGACACGGCCGTGTTCCCCACCGGCAGCGCGGACGGGTCGATCAAGTTCCAGTACTACGACGTCAACGATCTCGGCAACGCCACCGTCGGCGTCGAAAACGAGAGCGAGGACGACGGGATCCAGATCCTCTACTTCGATCACGACGGCAACGGCGGCTACGATGAAACCGCGGGCACGATCGGCGACGAGTCCGCGATCGTGTTCTACCGGCCGGTCGCCGCGGTCGAAGGGGTGGTCGCGCTCAACCCGGAGAACCCGGAGATCACGCCGGAAATCACGATCGGCGACCAGACTGTCACCGCCGACGCGGAGGGCGACTTCTCGTTCCCGATGATCAGCCCCGGTTACCTGCTGCTCGAGTACTTCGCGCCGGAGTACGAGCGGGGGACGGCGACGGTGACCGTGCTCGCCGGCGACACCGCGAGCGCGCCGCCGATCACGCTGTGGAAGATGCTGCCGCCGGTCGAGGCGAGCTACGACGTGCTCGACGAGCACGCGTTGATCCAGTGGTCGCCGCCGGCATTCGACGGACCGCAGATCGACGAGTTCCTCAACCGCTACCGTGTCTATCGCGACGGGTCAATGATCGGCGAGACGGAGGAGCTCGAGCTCGAGGACCCGGAGCCGTACGACGAGTCGTCCATGTACTGGGTCACGTCCCTGTTCACCGGCGGGGAGTCGGATTCGTCGAACCACGCGTACTACCAGTCCGGGCTCGGCGCGCGCAATGCGACGCTTCCGGTTGAGTTCGAGGTATCGCCGGCGTGGCCGAACCCGTTCAACCCGGCGACCGCTGTGCGGATCGCATTGCCGCAGGCGGCGGCGCTCAAGGTCGCCGTCTATGACGTGCTCGGGCGTGAAGTTGTCCGGCTCGCGTCCGGCGAACGGCGCACCGCCGGCTACCACCGGATCGCGTGGGATGCGACCGGGCACGCGTCCGGGGTCTATTTCCTCCGCGTCGATGCGGGCAAACACAACGCTGTGCGCAAGCTGATGCTGCTCAAATGACGGCTGGCGGCCGGCCGGTTACAGCAACTTCTGCTCCCGCGCGTAACGTTCGAGCTCGTCGCGGAAGTCGGGGTGAGCGATCGAGATCAGCAGTTGCGCGCGCTCGCGGTACGAGCGGCCGTGCAGGTTGACCGCGCCGTATTCGCTGACGATCCAGTGCACGTCGCCGCGTGTGGTGACCACGCCCGCGCCCGGTTTGAGCTGGGACACGATCCGGCTCAGCTCGCCGCCCTTCGCGGTTGACGGGAGTGCGATGATCGGCTTCCCGCCCTTGCTCCGCGCGGCGCCGCGGATGAAGTCGAGCTGCCCGCCGAATCCGGAGTACACGCGCGGGCCGATGCTGTCCGCGCACACCTGACCGGTGATGTCGATCTCGATCGCGCTGTTGATCGCGACCATGTTGTTGTGCTGCGCGATCACGTTGATGTCGTTCACGTACTCCGTCGGCCGGAACTCGACGATCGGGTTGTTGTCGATAAAGTCGAACGTCTTGCGCGTGCCGAGCACGAATCCAGCAACCATCTTCCCCCGGTTCAGCGTCTTCTTGTCGTTCGTGATGATGCCTTCTTCGACGAGATCGACGACGCCGTCGGCGAACAACTCGGTGTGCACGCCGAGGTCGCGCTTGCCCCGCAGGTGGTAGAGCACCGCGTCCGGGATCGTCCCGATCCCCATCTGCATCGTGTCGCCGTCTTCGATCAGCTCGACGACGTTCGCTCCGATCTTCATCGGAACTTCGGTCTTCGGGTCGTCCGGGTCGGGGACGAACTGCGGCATTTCGAACAGCGGTGCGTCGTGCTCGACGATGTGGTCGATCTTGTTCACGTGGATGAAGCAGTCTCCGAGCGCGCGTGGCATCAGGCGGTTGACCTGGGCGATCACGACCTTCGCGGCGTCGGCAGCGGCCTTCGTCAGGCCGACATCGACGCCGAGCGAACAGAATCCGTGCTCGTCGGGCGGGGAGACGTGGACGAAGCAGACGTCGATCGGGAGCGTCCCGTCGTAGAACAGGCGGGCGGCGTCGCTGAGGAAGATGCCCATCGCGTCCGCGCGTCCGTCCGCGACCGCCTTGCGCGCGTTCTCCCCGACGAACAGCGCGCGGTGGCGGAAAATGCCCTCGTACTTCGGGTCGAGGTAGGGAGCGTCGCCCATCGAAAGGATGTGCATGACCTCCACGTTTTCGAGCTCATCCGCACGCCGGACCATCGCCTCGGTGAGCGCGGTCGGGACGGCGCAGCCCGGCTGCACCTTGACCCGGTCGCCGCTGTTGATCACACGCACGGCCTCGTCGGCGCTGACTTTCTTCGCCTGGTATCGTTCGAGCCATCTCATCGCAGCACCTCGTCGATCGTCACGGACGCGATGCCGAACGCGCGCCCGAGGAACTCCCGTGTCACCGTGCCCTCGTAGAGGTTGAGCCCCGTGCGCAGGTAGGGGTGTCCGCGCAGCGTTTCGCGGACCCCTTCGCGGATGATCTGCCTCACGAACGGGAGCACCTGGTTCTGAAACGCGCGCGTCGCGGTGCGCGGCACGAGCGCCGGCATGTTCGGCACGCAGTAGTGGATCACCCCCTCCTCCTTGTACACCGGGTCGGAGATCGTGGTCGGGCGGCTCGTCTCCGCGGTTCCGCCCTGGTCGATCGCGACATCGACGATCACGCCGCCGTCCTTCATCCCGCGCACGAGCTCGCGGCTGATCAGGTGCGGGGTCGGATGGTCCTCGATCATGATCGCGCAGACGAGCACATCGGCGAACCCGCACAGTTTCTCGATGTTATGCTCGTTCACGATCGCTGTCTGCAGGCTGGAGCCATAGGTGAGCATCGCGGCGCGCAGCGGTGCGACGCGCTGGTCGATGAGGATCACATGCGAGCCTCGTTTCAACGCCGCCGCCGCCGCCGCTGTGCCGACCACGCCTGCACCGAGGATGCCGACGCTCGCGGAGGGAACGCCCGGCAATCCGCCGAGCAGTATCCCCCGCCCGCCGCGATCGGAGCGCAGGTGCTCGGAGCCGACGTCCACCGCGAGCTGGCCGGCGATCTCACTCATCGCGCGCCGCACCGGGTGCCCGCCGCCCTCGTACCACACGTTCTCGAGCGCGACCGCGGTGATCTCCCGCTCGACGAGCGCGTCGAACACCTCGCGCGGGCCCTGCGGGAGCTGGAGGTAGCTGATCAACGCCGCGCCGTCGTTGAACATCTCCGCTTCCTGCTCGTTCGGGCGCAGTACCTTGAGCACGAGGTCGGCGCGCCCGATCGCCTCCGCCTCTTCATAGACGATCGTGCCGCCCGCGTTCTCGTATTCCGCATCGTTCCAGCCCGCGGCCGCGCCGGCGTCCTGCTCGACGTACACCGTCGCCCCGGCTTCCACCATCGCACGCACAGCCGCCGGACTCGCCGCGACACGCGTCTCGTCGATGAACCGTTCGCGTGGGATCCCGATGTTCATGCCTGCTCCTGTCGTCGTTCGCACGTCCCCGCTCCGCAACCGTGAAGGTCACAATTCCCGCGCGGAAATGTACGACCGTTTCATGTGAAAATGGGGAACAAGGAGACGGTCCCGGCGGTGGTCTCGGAGGTTGTGTGAGCGGGCGCGGGGGGCGATATTGTCTGTTCGTGGAACAGCCGGCGGGTGTGTTCATGGAAGAGGGGACGCTTGCTGGCATCCGGTTATGCCGTTCGCTCAGCCATGTGCACGGACCGTGACTATGTTCGCATCCGGACAGGCGAGGCGTCATTCTGAACCCCGGTTCGCGCGTCTGTCTGCGTGAAGGCGGGTGAAGAAGGTCCAGCTTATCCAAGGGTCATTTCTCGAGTTTCATCGTATCCTCCACCCTTGTCGAACTTGGACCTTCCCTTCACTTCGTTCAGGATGAACTTCCCTCCGCCCGACAAACGGACGTCGGGCTTCGGTCAGAATGACACCCTTGCCACCTCCGATATTGTTAACAGCTGAGCCAAAGGGATTAGCGGATGCTAGTGCCGGTTCATATCCAGTATGCGCGTTCCACTGAGTCATTCTGACGCCCGAAGGGCGGAAGAAGGTCCGAGTACGAACCGGGTGGTTACTGTCTGGATCACCCTTGCTGGAACTGGACCTTCCCTTCACTGCGTTCAGGATAAACTTCACGCCGCTGACGCGGCGTTCAGAATGACAAACACTCCAACTGGATCGGAACTGGCTCTAGCAAGCGCCCCCTGAGACCGGACAAGCCGGACCTTCTTCACTACG
>JAANWZ010000047.1 GCA_018263585.1 Calditrichota bacterium
CGCAACCGCGGCTGATACAACGGAGCATGAGACCCGAGGCTGAAGCCCCGGGCCACCTGTTCTGCAGTCCAACGGCGGGGATTAGGAGGTTGATGGCTCCTCCTCCCCGTCGTCCTCTTCTCCCCGGCTCTCCTCCACCTTCTCGAGCACGCGGATCTCGTCGCGGATGCGGGCCGCCTCTTCGTATTCCTCCTTCTCCACCGCCTCTTTGAGCCGGCGGTTCAGCTCCATCAGCTTGTCCTCGCGGGTCGGGCCGGCGGACTCGGCCTGGGCGATCTCGCCGCGCATCCCCGCCTCGGTGAACACGTGCGGCGCGACGAAGATGTCCGCGTCGGTCTTCAGCGCGAGCGCGATCGCATCGCTCGGGCGCGCATCCACCTCCTTCTTCCCGCCCTTCGTCTCGAGATAGACGGTCGCGTAGAACGTGTTCTCCTTCAAGTCGGTGACCTCGATGCGCTTGATCGAAGCACCGGCGGCGTCGAGCAGGTCCTGGAACAGGTCGTAGGTGAGCGGCCGCACGTACTTCAGGCCCTGCAGGAGCAGGGAGATCGTGTGCGCCTCGGTCGCGCCGATGAAGATCGGCAGCCACTGCTCGCCTTCCTTTTCCTTGAGAATGACGACGTACCCCTGATAGGGCGGGCTGATTGAAATGCCTGTGACCTCGACGGGTATCATCAATACGCCTCTCATGCATTCGAGTTGGGGTGGAACCGCCGGCGCGTGTCCCTGCGGAGTCTCCGTGAACACTCGGTCCCCCCGCTTCACGTTCCGTGCAAAATAGGCCGAGGTGAAAAACGTGTCAAGCGGGCGGGCGGTCGGGGAGCAGCGCAGCGGGACGGCGCGCGGACTCGGCGGAACGGAGCCGGGATGCTGCTCTCCGAGTATCCAGCGCCCGCGCGACCGGGGTTGGTCAGTACCTGCGGAACAGGCTGACGACGACGCCGAGGATGTGGAAGTCGTCGCGCGCCGGGTCGATCTCGATCGGCTTCATGTATTCGTTGGCGGGGTTGAGCACGATCCGTCCCCGCTCCGGCTGGTAGTACTTCACGGTCGCCTCTTCGCCGATGAGCGCAACGATGATCTCGCCGTCGCGCGCCTCGTCCTGCTTGCGGCAGAAGACAACGTCCCCGCTGTGGATGCCGGCTCCGATCATCGAGTCGCCGCGTACGCGCAGCGCGAACACCTCGCCCTTCGGCGCGTAGTCGGCGTCGATCGCGATCTGACCCTGCATGTTGTTCTCGGCGAGCAACGGCTCCCCGGCGGCGACAGCCTCCCCGTAGATCGGGATTTCGATCACCTGCGCGGTCGGATAGATCAGCTCGCTGAGTTCGACCAGCTTCGCGCCTGCGCCGGACGACTCTCCGCCGGCGCGATCAGGGAACGCGACCGCGCGGCCCGCCTCGGTGAGTTCGATCGCGCGGCTGCGGTAGCGGCGGCGCACGATGTAGCCTTTCTTCTGCAACGCCTCGAGTATGCTGCGCACGCCGTTCGTGGAACGGATCCCCTCCAGCTCTCCGATCTCGCGGAACGTGGGCGGGTAGCCGTCACGGCGCAGCCCATCCCCGATCCGCCGGAGCACGGATTGTTGCCGTTCGGTCAGTGGCTCAGCCATCGCAGCCTCCTGTCGGTTCACCCGGGGCGCCGGCGCCGGGATGTGCAGCCGTCGCGCAGCGACCCGTTCCGGCATACCCCGATGAACAGAAGGTAAGTGAACAGGAGTTCAAAGTCAAGGGGCGCGCGACTTTTCAAGAAGGAGAGTGACAGGGCCGTCGTTGACGAGCTGCACCTGCATCGCCGCCCCGAAGCGGCCGGTCGCCACGGGAAGCCCGGTTTCGCGGAGACGCTCGGCGAAACGGTGCACGAGCGCGTCCGCGTGCTCCGGTTTCGCCGCATGAACAAAGCTGGGGCGGCGGCCCTTGCGCGTGTCGCCATACAGCGTGAACTGGCTGACAACAAGGAATGCGCCGCCGTCGATATCGCCGATCGAGAGGTTCATCTTCCCCGCCTCGTCTTCGAACACACGGAGGCCTGCGGTCTTGTCCGCGAGCCAGTCTGCCTCCGCCTCTGTATCATTGCCGGTGACTCCGACGAGCAGGAGGAAGCCGCGCCCGATGCGGCTGACGGTCCTGTTTTCCACGGAGACGGCCGCCTCCGACACGCGCTGGAGCAGCACTCTCATCGCCTGTGGATTCCCGGTGAGTAAGAAGTGGACACAATGTGAATGAAGGGTGTGAAGGGACGGAATGCAACGCCGGCCTCCGGCGGCGCGCCGGCGTGTTGAGGCTACCCGACCGCTTCCAGGCGCAGGTTGTCGCGGCCGAGCAGATCCTCGACGGCGTTGAGGAATGCGTGTTCGGCCGACACGGAATAGCGCTCGCTGGTCATCAGGTACGCGCGCCCGTGCTCGTCGCGGAACTGCACGCGCACGCCGACCCGCCCGGGGTGATCGCGCACGAGGCGTTCGAAATCAAGCATCCGCTGCGCGTCGTAGTCCGGTTCCCAGCGCACGCGGACGGCTTTGATCAGGCGGCGCGCGGCGGACTCGAGCGGCTCGAGCTCCTCGACGATCAGCTCGACGCGCTCGTTCTGCCGCTTCGTCTTCCCGGTGACAAGATACGGCACCGCCGGCTGCACGTGATCCTTCACTGTCTCGTACGTGCGCGGAAACACGATCAGGGGCACGATCCCGGTGAGGTCCTCGAGTTTCGCGCGCGCCATCATCTCGCCCCTGCGCGTCTGGCGCCGTTCGATGCCGTTGAGCAGGCCGACGATGCGCAGGGTGACGCCGTCCTGCAGCTCCTCGAGGTCGCTGACCGTGTGCATTGAGAGCGCGTCCGTCTCGTGCCGGTAGCGCAGCAGCGGGTGGCCGGAGAAGTAGAAGCCGAGACGCTCGTGCTCGTGCTCGAGCAATTCGCGCGCACTCATCTCGTCGGCTTCCGGCAGTTCCGGTCGCGGGAGGCCGCCGCCGTGCTCGCCCGCGTCGCCGAACAGGCTTTCCTGGCCTCGCGCCTTTTCCTGCTGTACCTGTTGCCCGTACGCGAGCGCGCGGTCGAGCGCCTGCAACTGCTGGTTGCGATGGCCGTGGAGCTTGTCCAGTGCGCCCGCGAGGATCAGGTTCTCCAGCATCTTCCGGTTCACCATCCGCGTGTCGATCTTCGCGGTTACGTCAAACAGGTCATTGAAACGGCCGTTCACATCGCGCACGCCGAGGATGTTCCGGATCGCGGCGCTGCCGACGCCCTTGATCGCGGCGAGACCGAAGCGCACGTCGCCGTCCGCGGCTACGGTGAAGTCCTCGTCCGATTCATTGATGTCCGGCGGGAGCACGTTGATCTTCATCCGGCGGCATTCTTCGAGGAAGAGCACGACCTCGTCCGTGTTGTCCTTGCGCACGGTGAGCGACGCCGCCATGAATTCGGCCGGGTAGTGACGCTTCAGGTACCCGGTCTGGTAGGCGACGAGCGAGTAGCCGGCCGCATGCGACTTGTTGAACCCGTAGGAGGCGAACTTGTCGATCAGGTTCCACAGCTCGATCGCTTTCGATTCGCTGAGACCGGATTCGCGGCAACCGCTGATGAACTCGGGCATCATTTCGTCCATCAGCTTCTGTTTCTTCTTGCCCATTGCGCGCCGGAGCACATCGGCGCGCGCGAGCGTGAACCCGGCGATCTGGTTCGCGATCTGCATCACCTGTTCCTGATAAACGATGATCCCGTAGGTCTCGTCCAGGATGTCGGCGAGTTTCGAGTGGAGGTAGCTGACCTTCTCGCGGCCGTGTTTTCGCGCGATGAAATCGTCGATGTTCGCCATCGGGCCGGGACGGTAGAGCGCGTTCATCGCGATCAGGTCGGCGAGCCGTTCGGGCTGCAGCTTGCGCAGGTTTTCCCGCATCCCGCCCGATTCGAACTGGAAGATGCCGATCGTGTCGCCGCGCGCGAACAGTTCGTAGGTGTCCGGGTCATCGAGCGGGATCTGCTCGAGGGTGAGCTCGACTCCGCGCGCGTGGATCTGCGCGAGCGTGTGTTCGAGAATCGTCAGCGTTTTCAGCCCGAGGAAATCGACCTTGAGCAGGCCGAGGTCTTCGGCGACGTTCATGTCGAACTGGATGACGACGCCACCATCTCCGGCGCGCGCGAGCGGGGCGAACTCGGTGATCGGCTCGGGGGTGATGATCACGCCCGCCGCGTGGATGCTCGAGTTGCGGATCGTGCCCTCGAGCGTGAGCGCGCGGTCCATCAGCCTCCTGTATTCGCCGCGCGAGTCGATCAGTTCGCGCAGCTCGGGCACCTCGGCGAGCGCCTCGGTGAGCCGTTTCGGGACTCCCTGCACGGGATCCGGGATCAGCTTCGTGATCGCCTCGACCTCCTGGAGCGGGAGCGCCATCACGCGGCCGACGTCGCGAATCACCTGCTTCGACAGCATCCGGCCGAACGTGATGATCTGAGAGACGCACTGCTCGCCGTATTTGCGGCGCACGTACTCGATCACCTCGCCGCGGCGGGAATCGGAGAAATCGACGTCGATGTCCGGGTAGCTCTCGCGCTCCGGGTTGATGAATCGCTCGAACAGGAGGTTGTACTTCATCGGGTCGATGTTCGTGACCCCGATCAGGTAGGAGACGAGCGAACCGGCCGCGCTGCCGCGTCCCGGGCCGACCGGGATCCGGTTCTCGCGGGCGAACACGATGAAATCACGCACGATCAGGAAGTAACTGGCCAGGTGTTTCAAACGGATGATCTCGAGCTCGAATTCCATCCGCTCGCGCAGCTCGTCCGTGACCTCGGAGTAGCGCTCCGGGAGCGCACGTTCGGCGAGCCGGCGCAGGTAGGTGAAGTCGTCGTCCGTGCCGGCGTCGGCGGGGAGTTTGAACTGCGGGAAGTGCTTCTCGCCGAACGGGAGTTCGAACTCGACCTGATCGGCGATCCGAAGCGTGTTCGCGAGCGCCTCCGGGTGCTCCGCAAACAGATCCCGCATCTCATGGGCCGACTTGAAGTAGAACTGATCGGATTCGAGGCCGTTGCGGGAGGGGTCGTTGAGATCTGTGCGCAGGCCGACGCAGCGGAGGATGTCGTGGGCCTCCGCGTGTTCACGTCTCAGGTAGTGGACGTGGTTCGTGGCGACGACCGGGATCCCCTCCCGAGCGGCGTATTCCAGGTGATGCCGGTTGATCCGGCGCTCGTCCTCGAGGCCGTGATCCATCAGTTCGAGGTAGAAGTCTGCGCCGAACAGGTCGCGCAGTCGTCCGGCCAACTCGCGCGCCTGCTCCGGTTTATCCTGGAGGAGGAGCTGATTCACGTGGCTCCCCGCGGACCCGGAGAGGCAGATGAGGCCCTCGTGATGTTGCTCGAGGAGTTCGTAGTCGATGCGGGGTTTGTAGTAGAAGCCTTCGAGGTAGGCGCGGGTGGACAGGTGCATCAGGTTCTTCCAGCCGCTCGCATTCTTGACGAGCAGCGGGAGGTGGTAGAGCGCAGGGACGCGGCCGTGCACATCCGGCCCGTGGTCGAGGCGCGAGCCGGCGACGAGATACAGTTCGCAGCCGAGGATCGGTTTCACGCCGGCGCCACTCATCGCGCGGTAGAACTCGGGAGCGCCGCAGAGGTTGCCGTAGTCAGTGAGCGCGACGGCCGGGATCTCGAGCCGGGCGGCTTCCTCGGCGAGCTTGTCGATGTGAACGGTCGCTTCGAGGAAGCTGAATTCGGAGTGCACGTGCAGGTGCGCGAAGCTCATCGTCTCGGAGCCCTTACCGTGTTTTCATCCATCGTTCAAAGACTGGTGGATCGATTCAGTTCGATTGAAAAGCCGTCAGGTGTCATCCTGAACCGGAAGCGCCCGTCAGTTGCGGCGCGTCCTCCGTGTCATCCTGAACCGGAAGCGCCGGTCAGTTGCGGCGCGTCCTCCGTGTCATCCTGAACCCGCCGCACGTCTGTTGGTGCGGGGGGTGAAGGATCTCGACAACAGGCGGTGTGGTCACTTCATCACCGTTCGATCTCGAGATC
>JAANWZ010000048.1 GCA_018263585.1 Calditrichota bacterium
CCCGCCGATGGTTATTTCCTGGGTTCGGGGACGCTTGCCGGCAAGCGTCCCCGCAGCCGCGGTTGTATCAACGGTGGATGAAACCCGGGGCAAGCCCCGGGCCACCCGGCGCTCACATGCGAAACACAGCCGACGCCCACGTGAACCCGCCGCCGAACGCCGCGACCAGTACGACGTCCCCCTCCCTCACGCGCCCCGCGAGCCGCGCTTCGTTGAGCGCGGTCGGGATCGACGCGGTGGACGTGTTCCCGTACCGGTCGATGTTGATCATGATTCTGTCGCGCGAGAAACTGAGCCGCTTCGCCATCGCGTCGATGATGCGGATGTTCGCCTGGTGCGGAATGAACATATCCACGTCGGACGGGGAGATCCCGGCCTTTTCGAGCGCGGTGAGCGCGGCGTGGTCCATGATCCGGACCGCGTGCTTGAACACCTCGTTGCCGTTCATTCTCAGCGTGAAATCTTCGAACGGGAGATCGCGGTTCATCGCCGGTTTCAGCGATCCGCCGCCGTCGCAGTAAAGCAGGTGCGCGAGGTCGCCGTTCGAGCCGGTGTGCGTGGATAGGATGCCGCGGTCGTCGTCGCTGCGCGTGACCACGGCCGCACCGGCGCCGTCCCCGAACAGCACGCACGTCTTCCTGTCCTGATAATTTGTCATGCTCGAGAGCACTTCCGCGCCGATCACGAGGATCGTCTCCGCACGTCCCGACCGGATCAGACTGTCGGCGATGTCGAGCCCGTAGATGAACCCGCTGCAGGCGGCGGAGATGTCGAACGTGCTCGCGTTGTACGCGCCGAGTTTCGACTGGAGGATGCTCGCCGTGGACGGGAATTTCATGTCGCCGGTGACGGTGCCGACGATGATGTAGTCGAGATTCTCGGCGGAGAGGCCGGCGTCCGCGAGCGCCTGTTTCGCCGCATCGGAGCAGAGGTCGGATGTGACGGTGCCGTTCTCGACGAGGTGCCGTTCCTTGATCCCGGTGCGCGCGGTGATCCACTCATCCGATGTATCGACCATCCTCTCGAGGTCGAAATTGGTGAGCACGCGGGTCCCCGACGCGTGACCGGTCCCCGCGATCCGGGCGACGGGCCGGTGGTTATTGTCAGTCATCCGTACCTTCTCCACGAGCGAAGGGGTTCGACAGCCACAGCGCGCGCCGCGTGCGGAACACGCGGTCGCGCATCGCGCCGAGCACGTCCTGGCTGACCAGCGTCCACGCCCAGCGCAGGGCTCGCGCGACGGCATCCGCGTTCGAGCGCCCGTGGCCGATCACGACCGTCCCGTCAACCCCGAGCAGGCTCGCCCCTCCGTACCTGCGGTAGTCCAGCTTCGCCATCCCGGCGGCGATCTCCGGTCGCCCGCCGTCATCCCGTGTCCAGTCGGCGACGAGCGCGGGGATCGACTCGGTGAACTTGAGCAGGATGTTGCCGACGAACCCGGTGGTCACGATCACGTCCGCGCGGCTGAGGAACATCTCGCCGCCCTCGATGTTGCCGACGAAATTGAGCGGGCTCCGGCTCAACAGCTTGTACGTGTCGCGCGTCCGTTCATCACCCTTGTGGCTTTCCACGCCGATATTGAGCAGCGCGACCCGTGGATCGACGAGCCCGTACACGAGTTCGACGAACACGGCTCCCATCGCTGCGAACTGGAGCAGGTGGCCGGGCTTCGGGTCCGGCGACGCGCCGACGTCGAGCAGTAACGCCCGCCCGGGGCCGAGCTGCGGCAACGGCACCCCGAGCGCGGGCTTCCCGATCCAGCGGACACGGCCGAGGTACGCGCGGCACGCGCCGACGATCGCACCGGTGTTGCCCATCGAGACGAACGCATCCACCTTGCCCTGCGCGAGATCCGTGACCGCGCGCAGAATCGAGCTGTCCGGCTTCGTGCGCAACGCCTCCGCGGGTTCCTCGTGCATCTCGACCGCCTGAGGCGTCTCCACGACCTCGAACTGTTCGGGTGTGGCTCCCGCGCGGCGCAGGGTGTCGCTGATCTGATCCCTGATGCCGTAGAGAACCGGCTGGAACCCGGCGCCCTCGGAACGGGCGCCGGCGACCGCGGCGAGCACGCCATCGACGATGACCCGGCAGCCGGGCTCCTCTCCCGCCGCATCCACGGCCACCCTTATCGGCACCTCGCCTCCACCGTCGGTCCGAGGTTACTTCTCGCCCTTCGGGTCCGCGATCCGTCCCTTGTAGTGTCCGCATTCAGGGCACGCGCGGTGGGAACGGCAGTAAGATCCGCAGTTCGGGCAAATGCTGACGTTCACCGGGGTGAGCGCCAGGTGCGAACGCCGCTTGTCGCGGCGCGCGGCGCTCGTTCGTTTCTTCGGTACGGCCACGATTGTCCTCTATCGTTGGGAATCGGTTTCCGGATCGCCCTCGTCCCGGTCAGACCCGCCGTCTGCCGCGGCGTGCTCGCAGGTCGCCTCGTTCAGGTTCATGTAGCAGATCGGGCAGAGTCCCCTGCAGTCGGGACGGCAGAGCCGGCGCATCGGGATTGCGAGCAGCACAGCCTCGCTGATCTCGCGGCTGAGATCGACGACCGTCGCGACCGGGCCGGCGTAGATGACACCATCCTCATCCTCATCGCCCGGGACCGGGTCCTCCATGAGCACGACCACGTGCACGTCCGCCTCGATCGTGCGGGAAAACGGCTCCGCGCAACGATCGCAGACGAAACGGCCCGGCGTCTCGACCGCGAGCCGGACCTGCGCGTGATCCTCCCGCCAGGTAACCGCGCCCGTCACCCGCACATCACCGGCGACCGCGTCGTGATCCAGCCCGATCCGCTCGGGTGAAAGCCGCTCATCGACCGGGTTGCGCCCGGGCTCGAGGGCGCCGAGATGCAACTTCATAGCCATGCAAACCTAACATCGAACCTCGTGGCGAGCAAGACCCGAACCCGCCGACACCTCCCGTGTGCACCCCGGGGCGACCCTCCTCCGGACCGGAACGCACACCGACGGAAAGTAAACGCCCGTAATCGGGCGCCTCGAATTACAAATTACATGTAATCCGCTCCGCCGATCCCTGTTCGTTTCCGCGCCGCTGCGTGCGCACTCGTTCAGCGAAGCCCGGAACAGCTCTCTCACGGCGGAGCGAAGCTAACCGTTCCCGGGGTGGAGCCGATCGCTCCGCCGGCGCGCCGCCTTCGCAACATCGGGAAACCGGTCCGCGGCCGGGGACGCGAGAAAACGCGCGTACGCCTCCTTCGCATCGTCACGGTCGCCGAGCGTCTCCCGGTTGATCGCGAGCAGGAACAGCGCGGGGGTCTGTTCGCGGACGTCACGGTCCGCGAGCGCGAGCTTGAGCAAGTGCGCCGCTTCGCGCGCGAGCGGGAGCCTCCACTCGTCATCGCCGACGTCCCCTTCGACTGCGAGCGTGTGCGCCATGTCGTGCGTGAGCGCCCCCATCTCCAGGAGCACACCGGGCGTGGCCGGGCTCAGGAGATGCGCGCCCTGATAGAGCAGGCGCGCGATCACGTATTCAGTAAGCGCCTCGTCGCCGTCGCCCACGTAATGTCTCCCTTCCGCAACGCGCAACTTCGCGCGGTTGATGAGCACGTCGAACAGGGACTCGCCGTCCGGGACGCGCGAGAACACGTCCCGCGCCTCCTCGAACCACGGTTCGCCGGCGCCGAAGCTCGCGTGGATCACGAGGCAGCGGCCGATCTCATCGACGAGATCATGGAAGTCCGGCGCACGTTCGCTGAGATGCCCGTCGAGATACGCGCGCAGCAACTCCCGCCCGCTCACGTGCGCCGGCGAGCCCTCATCCTCCAGCTCCCCGGTCACCGGCGGCCGCCCGGCGAACGGCACGTTCAGCCACCCATAGCGGGCGGGCGCGTTGCCCTCCGCGGCCACCGGCACAGGCACCGCGGCGGGGAAATGGAACGGGCCGACATCGACTGCCTGGTCATGCGTGACCCAGTCGAACGCCAGCGCGTCCGGAACCACGACCTCAACGATTGGATGGGTTCCCGCCACAGTGCTGCTCCCTGCCCGCAGATCAACAGTGTCCGTACGCGATCCGGGCGAGCGCCCGGCACGTCGAAAAGAACTGAAAAGCTACTCGGTTTTCATGCACGAAACAACCGGGGCGGCGGGGCAGCCGTCCGACGCGGGAAGAAGCGAGTCGGACGTCGCAAGTCAGAAGTCGGAGTTCGCACGACGGAAGTCGCCGGCCGCAGGCCGGCCAGGGTGTCATCCTGAACCCGAAGCGCCGGTTCGTTTCGGCGCACCCACCGTGTCATCCTGAACCCGAAGCGCCGGTCTGTTTTGGCGCGCATGGTGAAGGATCTCGACAGAGAATGATGGCGTGACGTGACGGACTGTCCAGACCGTTGGTGCTCGAGATCCTTCACCCCCGCACAAACAGACGTGCGGGGGTTCAGGATGACACATTGCCACCCGCCGCCGGTCGAATCACCCCTCCCCGCGCGCGTGTGATTCGACCGGGTTGAGGCGCTTGCGCAGGGCGGCGAGCATATCGGCGGTCATCCGCTCGAGGTCGTACTCCGGCGCCCAGCCCCAGTCTTCTCGCGCGGCGGAATCATCGATGCTGTGCGGCCAGCCCTCGGCGATCTGCTGGTGAAAGTCGGGTTCGTAGCTGACCTCGAAGCCGGGGACGTGGTCGCGGATCGAAGCGGCTAGTTCACCGGCTGAGAAGCTGAGCGCGGCGATGTTGTACGCGTTCCGGTAGCGGAGCCGGTCGGCGGGAGCGCCGGCGAGTTCGACAAGCGAACGGAGCGCATCCGGCATGTACATCATCGGGAGCACGGTATCTTCCCGGACGAAGCATGTGTAGCGCCCGTGGCGGATCGCGTCGTAGTAGATCGCGACGGCGTAGTCGGTCGTGCCGCCCCCGGGAGGGGTCTTGTGCGAGATGAGCCCGGGGTAGCGCACGCCGCGGACCTCGAGGCCATACTTCTTCCAGTAGTAGTCGCAGAGCAACTCGCCGGCGACCTTGGTCACGCCGTACATCGACGCCGGCCGCAGTTCACACTCCTGCGGGGTGTTCCACTTCGGCGCGTTCGGGCCGAACACCGCGATCGAACTGGGCACCATCACGCGGGCCATCTCGAGGTCGCGGGCGACGTCGAGCACGTTCTTCAGCCCGTTCATGTTGACGTGGTACGCGATGTCCGGTTTCTGTTCGCCGACCCCGGAGAGGATCGCCGCGAGATGGTAGATCGTGTCGATCCGATGCGTGCGGCAGAGGTCGGCGAGTGCACGGGCGTCGGTGACATCGAGCGCGGCGAACGGGTCGTTGTCACGGATCGCAGCGGGCGGGTCGTCCTTTTTGTCGCTGGCGATCACGTTCCCGTCGCCGTGCTTCTCCCGCAGCCATTCGACGAGCTCCGACCCGATCTGCCCGAGCGCCCCGGTGACGAGCACCCGTTTCATCCGCCTGTGCGACACGAGACGACTCCGTCTGTCAGTTCACCGGGCGTGCCCCGGCCTCATCTCGAGCTGGCAATTTGTGACAGCTTGCACAAAAATGCAAGCCGGACCCGGGACTGCGCTACACGACAGCGGTGGCCCGTGGCTTGCCCCAGATCCGATCGACTGTCCGCTCGGCCGCGGTTGCGAGCAACCGCGGGCCTGTGGTGAGTGTCATCCTGAACAAGCGCGGCGTCAGTTTGCCGCGCGCGGTGAAGGATCTACCAGATCGACCGGTGGATGGTGATGTCA
>JAANWZ010000049.1 GCA_018263585.1 Calditrichota bacterium
CCATGACGATCGCCGGCATCCTCTGCGTGCGCAACGAGCGGCGCTACATCGTGACCAACCTCCGCTACCACCTCGACACGCAGGGCTTCGACTTCATCCTCGTGATCGACAACGGCTCGTACGACAACACCCGCGAGCTGGTTGCCGGGATGAACGACGCGCGCGTGAAACTGGTGCTCGGCGAACGGCGGGTGCGGAAGCTGGAATCGGAGGGCGAGTTGATCCACCTCACCGAGGTCGCGGACGCGCTTGGCCGGATCACCTGACAGCCGCCCGCTGCATTTCCGGCGAACCGTGCGCCTCGCGGTGAGTCATTTGTATGCATCCGGTTATCCAGTTCGCTCAGCCACATGCACGGGCGGTAACTGTGATCGCATCCGGACGGCCGAGGCGTCATTCTGAACCCGGCTTCACGCGTCTGTTTGCGTGAAGGCGGGTGAAGAAGGTCCAGCTTATCTGAGGGTTATTTCTGGAATTATCTGGTGACCCCAACCCTTGTTGAACCGGGACCTTCTTCACTTCGCCCGATAAACTGACATCGGGCTACGTTCAGAATGACGCACTTTCCACCCGCGATCTCCTCCCGGCTGAGCCAAGGGGATAACCGGATGTATGCAATCTCAGGGGCGCCGCTCCTGCTTGCCGGCAGGGACGACCCGCACGGTCATTTCTCTTTCTTCAGCACCGCGAGCGCTTTCGCGAGTGCATCGGCATCAGCCCCGGCGAGTGTGCGGTAGAGTTCGGCGCGCAATGATGCTTCGTCGCCCGGCTCGCCGCTCAATTCGCCGCCGCTGTCGGGGAGATCGATCCCGAGCAGTGTGCATACGGCGCGCACATAGCTCGCCGGTTTCACCGGTTTTTCCAGGTACACGCCGGTGCCTGACATCGTCAGTTCCTCGAAATCGGTGCGGCCCTCCTCGTCGCGCGCGTGGCCGGTGACGAGAATGATCGGGATGTGGCGAAGGCGCGGGTCGCGCTTCATCCGCCTGTGGAAACGCGCGCCCGACCCCTTCGGCATCACGAGGTCGAGCGAGATCAAGTCCGGCGGGTTCTGCTGCACCCTGTCGAAGGCCTCGTCGCCGCCGGCGGCGGTTTCCACCTGGAAGCCGGCGTCCGCGAGCGCCATGCTCAAGTACTCGCGCACGTCCTCTTCGTCATCGACGACGAGTATCCGCTTGTCCGCGTAGTCGGCCATCAGTCAGCCCTTCCTCCCGTCCCTGTCCCGGACTTCCTCCCGCGCCAGCTTGTTCAATCTCGAACGATAGAGGGTGATTCGGAAGGTCGAGCCCTCGCCCGGCGTGGATTCCATCTCGATCTCTCCGCCGTGTTCCTGCACGATTTTGCGCGTGGTGAGCAGGCCGAGCCCGGTCCCTCCGCCGCCCTTCGTAGTGAAGAAGGTGGTGAAGATCTTGTGCTTGATCTCGGGCGCAATCCCGACGCCGTTGTCCTCGACCTCGAAGCTGACCTCGCCGTCCTGTTCGCGCGCGCGCATTACGACCTTCCCGCCGCCGCGTTCACGGAGCAGCGCGGCGTCGATCCCGTTCGAGAGCAGGTTTGTCAGGCACGCTTCGATCCCGTCGGGGTCGAGCGGTAGCGGCTCGATCCCGGGATCGGCGTCGACGGTGAGTTCGACCCCCTGCTCGCGAGCGGTGTCGGCGTAGAAATCATGGATGTCGCGGAGCACGCGAGCCGGGTCGACCGGTGTGAGCTCGGGCACGCGTCCCTTCGCGAAGCTGAGGAATTCGCGGACGAGCATCGTCGTCTTGTCGAAGTTCCGCTGCAGCACGTCCCAGCCCCTGCTGATCCTCCCCCGGTCGTCTCGTTTGAGCCCGGTGTCCACCATGTACATCCCGCCCTCGAGGCCCATGAGCAGGTTCTTGATCGTGTGCGCGAGCCCGGCGACCGTCTGCCCGACCGCGGCGAGCCGCTCCGCCTCCAGTTTTTCGTTCTCGAGTTTCTTCACGTCGGTGACGTCGGCGGCGATCTCGATCACGTGTTCGACTCCCCTGCGCCCGCGGGAGAGCGGGGCGGTTGTCACGACGTACCACGCCTCATCGCCGCCGGTGGTGACGCCGACCATTTCCGCGACATGTTCCGCCCCGTCAGCGAATGTGAGCGCGGCCGGGCAGCGTTCGCACGGTTCCGCGCGCCGCTTGTAGTACTGGTAGCAGAACCCCCCGCGCCCGCGGCCGAACGTGTCGCGGAACTTCTCGTTCGTGCGGATGATGCGGAAGTTGCGGTTGATCACGGTGATGTAACACGGTACGCGATCGAACAGGATGTCGTGTTCGCGCTGGAACCGTGAAGTTTCTGTGACATCCCGCGTCATCTGGACCACGTAACGCACATTGCCCGCGCGATCCGCGAGCGGCGCGAGGTGGGTGACGTAGTGCGAGATGCGCCCGTCACGTTCGCGCCCGGTTTCGTCGGCGACGCGCGCGTGCCCGTCGCGGAACGTGAGCAGCGCCGGGCACGCGGAGCACACGTCCCGCCGGTCGCGATACACCTGATAGCACTTCCGCCCGCGCCAATCGCCGAAGTACGCCTCGAAGTGCGAGTTCGCGCGCACCACGTTCAGCTCCGGATCGATCACGGTGAGGCTGAACGGCAACCGCTCGAACAGTTCGCGCTGCAGCAGCTCGTCGAGCGTCTCCCGGGGCGGCGCCCTGGTTCCGTGTTCGTTCGCGGCCACGATCTACCCGATCAGTTCGCTCACCTTCGCGAGCAGTTCGTCCCGGTCGATCGGCTTCTCGAAGTAGCCTTCCGGTGGCGGCGCGGTGCGGCGCGTGCTGATGAACGTCTCGAGCTGCGGGTCGCCGTACCCGGTCACGATCAGGATCGGGATTGCGCCCAGCTCCGGGTCGCGTTTCAGGTCTTTGTACGCCTTCACCCCCGATTCCTTCGGCATCGTGATGTCGAGCGTGATCAGGTCCGGGCGGCGCTCGCGGGTGAGCCGCTCCGCCTCCGCGCCGTCCCAGGCGACGAGGACTTCGTACCCGTTGTCCTCGAACAGCGAGCGCAGGTAATCGACAATGTCCTGCTCGTCATCGACGACGAGAATCGTCTTGTTTCCGTTACCCATCATCTTTCTCCTGTCTCGACGCCCGGCGGTTCCACGGAGTGAGATTCGCCTGTGTCCGAACGACGCCGGCCGGTGTTTCCCGCCCGGGCATCACGTCGGGCCTGAGCTGCCGGAGCGTTTCACCGCGGTGGCAGGTTGTGCACAGGGTGAGTTCGCGACGATCCTGGCCGCCGTTCACTTCGGTGACGGATTCAGAGGCGGTCGCCTGATCCTCGGGCGAAGCCGCCGCGGCGGCCTCCAGCTCGCGCCTGTGACACTCCACGCAGAGCCCGTGCATCGCGTCCGCGTACGAGGCGACGGCGCCATACCGCTCGACCTCGATCCACTTGTGGTCATGCGCCAGTTTCGGATGGCAGCCGTCACAGTCGCGCCGGTCGGCAAACACAGAGCCTGCGCTCTTCGGCTTTCCGAGGTCGTGGCAGTCGGCGCAGGCGACGTTCCCGCCCTCCGGTGACGCGTGCCACTGATGCCGGAACGCGTCGGACGTGCGGTACATCTCGCGGTGGCAGGCGGAACACTCGCTGTTGCGGTCGCCTGGCAGGTTCATGTGATGGCAGTTCGCGCAGGACTGCCGCCCCCCCTGTTTCTCGACGTGGAACTGGTGGCGGAAGAAGACTCCGTAACCGTCTCGGTTGCCGTCCACGAACAGCGTGTCGCCGCCGAGCGCGGGTTTGACCGCCAGCTCCCGCAGCCCCTGCCGCTCGACGCGCTCGAACGGCATCAGCGCGAACCCGACAGCGGCTGCGATGATGAACGCCATCGAGTTTCGCACCCGGGCCGCGTGCGCCGGGCCGCCGAGCGAAACCTGGCTCACCGGCTCGAATTCGGGCAGCGCCTCCGGGTCGGCCGCGGGATCGGCGGGCCGCTGCGCCCACACCCGGAAATGCTCGACGATGAACAGGAACACGAGTGCGACGAACGAGACGACCCCGGCGCTGATCACGAACTCCGTCCAGTTCGGGACGTAGGTTTCGGCGCCGCCGCCGACGTGCGCGAGCCCGCCGACGTTCACCCGGTTGAACACGACGCCGAACACGCCCGTGCTCGCGATCGCCCACTGGCCGGAAGTCGAGCGGAGCACGCGCCGGCTCAGGCTGAGCGCGAACGGGAGCGCCGCCATCAGCACGATCTCCGCCCAGAACAGCCACGTGTGCGGGCCGGGCGCGAACGCCGCAGCGAGCTCGCCGCGCACCGCGAGATCGCCGAACCGAACCGCGATGTACACGAGCGCGACCCAGCGAGCTGATCCCTGCAGCATCGCGACGAGATCCGTATCCTCCTGCCGCCGGTACGCCCACGCCGTGAACTTGCTCTCCCACGTCACGATGTAGAGCCCGAGCATCACCGCGGAGATGAAGAACAGGATCGGGAGGATCGGCGTGTACCAGAGCGCGTGCACCTTGTACGGCATGATCAGGAACAGCGACCCGAGCGACGACTGGTGCAGCGTGGACAGCCCGATCCCGAGCACGACGAGCACGATTCGATACCTGATCAGGAACCGGCGGATCCTCGCCCACGCGCTGAACGGTTCGAGCGGAACCGGGCTGAACTCGAGCAGGAGCACGGCGGTGTACAGCATCACGCACCAGCCGACCTCGAACAGCGGCGAATGAGGGTTCCAGTAGATGATCATGTGCCAGATGTTCCACGGGAGCCCGAGGTCGAAGAGCAGACCGAGGATCACCGCGATGTAGCCGAGGAACGCGGTGAGCACGGCCGGTTTCACGATCGGATGGAACTGTTCGCGTTTGAACACGTACACGATCGCCGTGATCACGAACCCGCCTGCGGCGAGCGCGACCCCGCCCATCACGTCGAACCCGATCCAGAACCCCCACGGGTGGCTGTCGGAGAGGTTCGTGGTCACGCCGAGGCCGGTGATGAACCGGACCGCCCCGACCGCCGCCGCGACTCCGGTGAGGAACCAGAGCACCGTTTTCAGCCTGCGCACCCTATCCATCGACCTCCTCCCGGGTGTCGCCTGCGCTCCGATCCGCGGGCGGGCGGTCGCCGTCCCGACTCCGGTCCATGCGCCGGTTGATGATCCAGCTCAGCCCGCCCATCGTCGCGACCATCGCGCCGAACGTGGGCAGCACCGCTTCCATCGCCGGGCGCGTGCGCTCGGGAAGCGGCGCCTCGTCCAGCGGGCGGCCGTACGCGAGAAACGAGAGGTCCACGTGCGAGATGTAGAGCACGTTCGTCCCGCCGACCTCGTGTTCGCCCCAGACATGGTCGATGTAGCGGCTCGGCTCGGCGGCGATCCGGCGGTGCGCCTCCGCGAGCAGCTCGTCACGCCCGCCGAAGATCGTCGCCTCCACCGGGCACGCCTCAGTGCACGCCGGCGGTTCGCCGCGTTCGATTCGCGGCCGGCAGAGGATGCACTTCTGCACGTACGGCACGGGCCGGTCCCAGTCGTAACGCGGAATCCCGTACGGGCACGCCATCATGCAGTAGCGACAGCCGAGGCACCGGCCGGCGTCGTAGATTACCGCCCCTGACGCCGACTTGTGCAGCGCGCCCACCGGACACGCCTCCACGCACGCCGGCTCGTGACAGTGGCGGCACTGCTTGCGCACGAACGCCCGCTCCGGCGTCTCCACGATCGCGGTCCAGGAGTCCGCGCTCAGCCCGTCACGCCGGCTCCAGCGGCGCGGGTAGTCCGCCTCGTGGCCGAACTCGTCCGCGCACGCCGCGACACATTTCCGGCACCCGATGCACTTCGTCACGTCGGTGAGGATCGCCGCGCTCATGCCGTCATCTCCTCCCTGACCGGTTCGTGCGTCGGTTCGTGCCCGGCACTCGGCTTCAGATCGACCACCGGCGTCGGCGGCTTGCCGAGTGTTGCGGCGACGCGATCGCCGGCGCCCGCGGGGAACTTCCAACCGACGCCGCTGACAAGCTGGGAAAGCGGCAGCAGCACGCAGTGCGCGACCTTCGTAAACGGGATCAGCACGAGCACGAGATTCCCGCTGAGCAGGTGGACGAGCATCAGCGCCTGGTACGCCGCCGGCGACAGCGGCGCCTGCGAGCAGAGCGCACCGCTGATGAACGGAACCGCAATCAGCAACGGCCACAGGTAATCCTGCCGCCGGCTCAGCGACCGGGCGTTCCTGTCGCCGACACGGCCGGCAAACAGGGCGAACGAGCCGAGCACGGTCAGCCACGTGAGCACATCGGCCGCCGGCTGCGGGAGCGCGAACCACGCAAACCCGGCGCTGTTGCGGAACAGAGTCACATGCGCCGCGAGAAAGAGCGGAACGAGAATCAGCCCCGCGTGCCACACCACCGAGATCGTGCTGTACAGCGGCCGCGACCGCCACAGCCGCCCCACCGGCGCCAGCCATGAGACCGTGTCCGCGACGAGCCGCCGCCACGGCACATCCCGGTCCCCGGCGCGGCGGTGCGCGCGGAGCAACCCGGCGGCGCTGAACGCGAATGCGCGCAGCAGACCGAGCACCATCAGCAGAAAGCAGAAGCGGAACAACGGTCCGCGCGCGAAATCAAGCCAGCCTTGCAACCGGTCCTCCCGGTAGATTATAGCGAGCTTGCATCTTCTGTCCCGTGTGGATGTTCGCCCGTGCGGGCTTGCCCGCGCGGATAAACGAACTCAGCATGTTGGATCGGGACATTCTTTTCGAGTATCAGTATATTGTTCTCTTCCGGCCGCGAAGCGGCGACATGTGCGTAGCGCAAGGCGCGATTGCCGCCGAATGCGACCCGGGGCAAGGCCCGGGCGACACAGACTTGTCAGTATTCCGGCTCGTGCCAGGCGACGCCGTCGTCCGAGAGCACGATCGCCTTGTAGATCAGATCGTGCAGGCCGACGAGCTCGGACGGGATCCCGTTGTCCTCGAGCACCTCCCTGATCTGCTTCTTGCAGTTCGCGCACGGGGCGATCGTGTAGTGCCCCTTGCCGCCGGCGATCGTCTCCCGGATCAGCTCCGCTTTCCTGCGCCCGCCGATCGCGGTTCGGTACGGTCGGATCTCATCGATCGAGACGGTGCCGCCTCCGCCGCCGCAGCAGACGCCGTTCCTCCCGCGCGCGCTCATCTCCCTGAAGTCGTCGATGAACGCGCGGATGATCTCGCGCGGCTGCTCGACGATCCACCCGCTGCGCGCGATGTTGCACGGGTCGTGATATGTGACCCGCTCGCCGATCATCTCGCGGTCGAACTCGAGCCGCCCCGCGCGCACCTGCTCCGCCGTGTATTCGAGGATGTTGACGACAGGGAGCTTCCGCTCGCGAGCGAACTGGTTGTAGAAGAACTTCGCCGACCGGCTCGCGTGCCCGCACTCCCCGATCAGGATTCCCTTCCTGATCTTCAGCCGCTTCGCTTCCTCCTCGACCATCAGCAGCACTTTCTCGAGCACGTGATCGGAGTAGAACAGGCCGTAGTTGATCGCGTCGTAGTCGCCGGTGCCGATCGTCCATGACTCGCCGGTCGCGTGCAGCACGCACGCGATCCCCATCAGCGTCTCCGCCTCCATCATGTAGTCGGAGACGGGGGCGAGAAAGAGCCAGTCGGCGCCCTCGACATCGACCGGGAACTTCACCTCGACGCCCTTCGTTTCGGCCATCTCCTCCTCGAGAAAGCCGAGCGTGTCCTTGAGCGCGGCGACCGGAATCGCGGACGTGTTGTGCGTTTCTCCGGTCAGTTGTTCGCGCGTGGAAACGACGAGCGCACGCGGGGCGATCCCGATTTCGGCGAGGATGTAGCGGCCGAGATGGGTGATCAGGCCGTGATCGATGCCCGCCGGACATTCGAGCTGACAGCGACGGCAGGCGGTGCAGTCGTAGAACGCCTCCGCCATCTGCTGCACGTGCTCGTCCGTGAGCCCCGGATCGCCGAGCAGACGGCCGCGCAGCATCCCGGCCTGGGTGAAGTGGCGGCGGTACACGCGCAGCAGCAATTCCGAACGCCGGCACGGAATGTCGTTCACGTCCCCCGTCGCTGCGAACACCTGGCACTGCACCGTGCACCGGCTGCACTTCGCCGAGGTGCGGATGTAATGGTCGAGCACGAACCGGTAATTCGTGTGCTTGAGGATCGCCGCCATCGCCGCGAGGAACCGCCTCGGCCGGTCCTCGACGGCGAGCCCGTCCTCGACGTGGTAGCGAACGGGGAGCTTCTGCCGCTCGATCACCTCGTGCTTCTTCGGCAGCGCGTACGCCTTCTCGCGCTCGTCCCGCGTCAACGGCTGCTTCATCGGCGTCTCACCTTCGCGCAGCTTGTTCACGATTTCACCAGTCGCGGCCGGCGCTGACACACCCTCGCCGAGCGCAGCCGTCCGCGCATGGCCGGCCATGTTCGCGGCCGGTCACGTTGCCGGCCCGGTCGCACAGCCCGCGTCGAAGTGACATCTGGCATCGGGGGAACAGGGTCGGGGGGCAGGATCAAGATAGCTCAGTTTCGCGGCGGGTGAAAGTGCTTGTGGAGCATTTCACATGAACCGCCGCCGCAACAGGCCCGTGGTTGCTTGCAACCGCGGCTCATCCGACAGTGTATGAGAGCAACAGGCCCGTGGTTGCTTGCAACCGCGGCTCATCCGACGGTGTATGAGAGCAACAGGCCCGTGGTTGCTTGCAACCGCGGCTCATCCGACAGTGTATGAGAGCAACAGGCCCGTGGTTGCTTGCAACCGCGGCTCATC
>JAANWZ010000005.1 GCA_018263585.1 Calditrichota bacterium
GATCGCAGTGTGCGTGCGAGTCCCGCGGGCAGTCTCTCACTTATCCGTACCATCCGTGTCATCCGTGGTCATACTCTTCAGCGTTTTCCGTTTTGACCACGGATTACACGGATTGAACTGATGGGGAACGACTCGATTGTGCTTGAGTCTGCCTGCACTGTGATCGTGCCGTGCGGCACAGAGGCTCAGGGTCGCTCGCACACTGCGATCCAGGTCGTTCCTGTATCAGTGTGGCCGTGTCCTGCGAGTCCCGCGGGCAGTCTCTCACTTATCCGTACCATCCGTGTCATCCGTGGTCATGCTCTTCAGTGCTTTCCGTGTCTTCCGTGGTCATGCTCTTCAGTGCTTTCCGTGTCTTCCGTGGTCACGAATCGGTGGTCAGCCGAGCCAGACGTCGCAGGTGCCGGCGCTGCCGTCGACCGCGATCACCTGGCCGCGGTGGAGGTGGCCGCTGGCGGGGATGTCGGTGCTCGAGGACGCCTTGCGCAGCTTGCCGTCGCCGGTCAGCTCGACCATCCCGTTGACTTCCGGCGCCGGGCTGCGCGAAATGAAGCGGGCGACGCCACGCGACTGCACCGCGCACGTGGCCGGGCGTGTCGTGCCCTCGACGAAGTCGGTTGACACCCACACGACCTTGCCGAACAGCTTCTCGCCGGCCGCGCCTTTCCCGACCTCGTTGTCGCCGGAGATCCGGCACGCGGTCGTGTTCGCGTCGATGTCGTCCTGGCTGAATCCCTGGTTGGCGGTCGCGTCGATCGTCATCGTGAGGAACGGGCCGCCGCCGATCCCCTCGTTCGTGATCGCATGAGGAGTGCTCATCGCGTGTCTCCTTTCCTTGTTGCGTTTTTCGTTGATCAACCGCGCTTGTATTGTTCTAACACAACACGGAGCGCGTCAGTTCACACCCCGCTGCGGAAACTCTCCGCGGGAAACCGCCCGCGCCCGCGCCCGCGATCCGAGTCCGGCGGGAGCACGCTCTCCGACGGGTACCGCCGCCGCAGCTCGGTGTCGAGACGCTGTTCGAGTTCGTGCAGCTGCTTGAGGTCTCCCGAGCGTGCCGTCTCACGGTCGGCCGCGGGACGGTGGAGCAGGTCGCAACGCGCGAGCAGACGGGTGCGCCACGCGTCGAGCAGCTCGTCACGTTCCTCGACCGCTTGCGGGCGGGCGGCGAGCTCGTCCGCCGCGTAACGGAGCAGGAACGCGAGCTCGTCGAGGTTCACCTCTTCGCCCGCCTCGCACATGTCCGCGGCGGCGAGCAGTTTCGGCATCAACTCCATGATCACTCCTTCGGTTTGTGCTGTTGTGAGGATTTCACGGGTTCCGGTCCACACGCGCCGCGCCCCCGCAGGGGTCGCCGCAGCTACGCAGGCCGGAGATCAATCCGGAAGGGAAACCGGCCGCTGAAGATCACACGGCCGGACTGTTCGCGTGCGCCCGGCGGTCCGACAGGCGGGGGCCGGACCGCCGGGGGAGTGACTCCCGGCAATGCGAACGGGCGGAGGTTGACCGCGCCCGCAATCCCGGTGGTGGGGGAGGGAGGCGCATCGCGGGTGGGAACGGCGGGCCGGGCGCCGGGAGTCGAGCGGACCGCAGCCGGAGCAGGGCGGCGTGGTGGGACGGTCCTCGGGTCGATGCGCGGGTGGGTGTGACATCATTGCGCCTCTCGGTCGGGCCTGGAGCGATGAATACCGCCGCTGCGGTCATGCATCCGACTGAGCATTACCCGGGTTCGGATCCCTGCGACAGCGCCGACGGACGCGCTGTCACACGGGCACATCCGTTCAATCCGTGTCATCCGTGGTCGGGACCTTCCTTGCGGGCTCGTGTGACTGGCCCGGGTTCGATCCCTGCGACAGCGCCGACGGACGCGCTGTCACACGGGCACATCCGTTCAATCCGTGTCATCCGTGGTTGGGTTCTTTCCGTTCAGTCCGCGTGATCCGCTGTCGAGCTCGCCGCGGGGGTGCGTCCCGCGACTCGCACACCAGTATATTGTGTTGTGTCTGCGTTGTCAATACCCAACAGAGCACCGAGAGACAAACCGGCTCTCATCCACCCCCGCTGCATTCCGCGCACGCAATCGCTATACTGTCTCGGTGCGAATTCACCGGCAACGAGGCGAGCGATCATGCGCCGGCTGGCTTTTCTTCCCCTGTTGCCACTCGTGGCGTTTCTGTTCATCGGCTGCAGCGGCGACAACGAGAGCGCCGGCAGCGGCGGGCAGCCGTACGACGGCCACCCGCTCGTCGGCCTCTGGCTGCTCGCGAGCACAACAAGCCATTATCAGAGCGTGGACGATGAAACGCTCACCCCGTCCGACACCACGCTGTTTCGTTTTCGGCCGTCCGGGGCGGCGATCTTCTCCGAGGACACGCCGCAGGGCCGCCACGAGATGCTCTACCAGTGGTCCGCGACCGATTCGACGTTCACGCTCGAATCGGACGTCCAGTTGAACAACGGCACCTTCCCCTACGAAGCGACCGACTCGACGTTCACCTACGAGGTCCGGTTCAGCGAGCCCGTGTTCGAGGGATTGACCGGCTGGACCTATCGCTACACGAGACTGGAGTAGAACAGTGGCGGGGAAACCGATCACATACCGCGGCGCCGGGGTTGACATCGACGTGGGCGAGGAGCTCGTGCGGCGGATCAAGCCGGCGGTGACGCGCACGTACGGCCCGCAGGTCGCCGGCGAACTCGGTCGGTTCGGCGGCGCGTTCCGGCTCGACACGTCGGAAATGAACGACCCGGTGCTGATTTCGAGCACCGACGGCGTCGGCACGAAGACACTCGTCGCCGCGTGGGCGAACCGCCATCACGCCATCGGCCGCGACCTCGTCAACCACTGCATCAACGACATCTTCACCTGCGGCGCGCGCCCGCTGTTCTTCCTCGACTATTTCGCGACCGGAAAGCTGGACGTGGATGTCGCCGAGCAGGTGATCGCGGGCGCGGCGGCGGCGTGCGAACAGGCGGGCGTTGCGCTCGTCGGCGGAGAAACCGCGGAGATGCCGGATGTGTATCGCGACGGCGCGTACGATCTCGCCGGCACGATCGTCGGCGTCGTCGATGCGGCGGCGATGATCGACGGCTCGCACATCCGCGAGGGGGATATGCTCGTCGGGCTGCCGGCGAACGGGCTGCACACGAACGGCTACACGCTCGCGCGCAAGGTGCTCATCGAACAGGCCGGTCACGAACCGACCGACACGCTGCCGGGCCTGCACGGCGACCTCGCGGACGCGCTGCTCGCACCGCACACGTGCTACTATCCGACCGTCTCCCGCTGGCTCGCGAAACAGCTCCCGGTGCACGGGATGGCGCACATCACCGGCGGCGGTGTCGAGGGGAACGTGCGCCGGATCATCCCGTCAGGCCTGCGCGCAGAGGTCGAATGGGACCGGTGGCCGATGCCGCCGCTGTGCCGTCACATCATGGAGGCGGGGGAGGTGCCGCTCGAAGACATGCGGCGCACGTTCAACCTCGGCGTCGGCTGGGTGCTCGTCCTCCCCGCCGGCCGGGCGAAACAACTGCTCATGCACGCGCTCGCCAGCGCGCTGAAGCCGTTCCGCATCGGCAGGGTGGTGAAAGAGTAGAACCGGTCTCGAGTTCCGCCCATGCGCCCCGCCTACCGCCCGTGAGGGCCCGCCCGCGCGGTTGATCGACCGGTCAATGAGCCCTGCGACATCGCTGCGCGCTGTCACAGGGGCACAATCGGTTTGGCCCGGGGCTTACTCCGGGTTTCACCCGGCCAGGTCAGATGGGCGAACCCACTCAGAGAAGCCGGTTCTCCTCCTCCCCGTTCGCGAACAGGTCGAGTGTGAGGCTCAGCTGCGGGGATGCGCCCCGCCGGCGGCGGTTTTCCACCGCGTCAACGAGGTCGCGGAACGCCTCCGGCGTGAGCCGGTGCAGCGGATAGGTCGCGGACAGCTTGCCGGTCGCTTCGCGCACGAGTTTGATCGGGAGCTCGACGCCGGCAGTGCGCCAGCGGACCGCGCGGCAGATCGGCCACGGCGCATCTTCGCGCAGCTCGACAGGGCCCTGGACCCCGCCCCAGCCGTGCACGAGCACCGGCGCCTCCTGTTTCGCGGTCCAGCCGTCCATCGCGATCACACGGTCGCGTTCGTGTAGTGTGTCGAAAAAGGCGCGCGCGACCGCGCGCACGCGCACCGCGTCCTCGATCTCCGGATAATGCGCCAGCGCTCGCTCGCGGAACGCGCGCAGCGGCAGCCGGCGGAACTCGCCGTGAAACAGCCCCGCGAGCTTCGGCCAGCCGAGGTGGATCGTCCCCCGTTTCAACCAGCGCGCGAACGGTTCGCCCTCGTGCTCGCTCAACCCCCACGCGGCCGGGGACGGCTTCACGATCCAGAAGCCCCGTTTCGGCAGTGTGCGGATCGTGCGCCGGGCGACGCGGTCCAGCTTCTTCCGCCCGCGCTCGAGCATCGACACCGCCGAGCGCGCCGCCTTGCTCCGCGGAAACTCGCCGAGCCACTGCCGCCACGCGCTGATGTCCGGCTCGGCGATCCCGGCCGCGAACCGGCGGTCGAAACTCGCGGCGAGATCCTGCACGCGGGCGGATTCGTCGATCACCTGCACGAAGTACGCGTCGTCCCCGTCGTACGCGTCCCCGACAGCCCCGAGCGCCGTCTCCCGGTCGCTGATGAGCAGGAACCACGGGAACGGGGCGTCGGCGGCGGCGAGTGAGACGGTGTGCCGGCCGGACTCGAGTTCGAACAGGGCCGCGAGCGCGCGGGTCACTTCCCGGCCGGCGAGCGGAGTTGCGGGCAGGAGCGCGTGGAACGTGAGCCGGTGCGGGATCAGCTCGGCGCGTTCGAGCAGCCGCGACCAGAACAGCTCGTGCTGGCCCGGCGGGAGTGTGAGCCGCACATCGCGCCGCGCCCGTTCCACTACCTGCATCGCCTGCGCCAGCCAGTCGCCCGACACCATCGCCCTCCGTGAGCACGATTCCGTCGCGTCCCCGCATTGAGAACCCCCGGTTCCGCTGCGGCAATATAGCTCCGAATCACGCGGGTTTCATCTGATCCGCGGCCGCGACGCCGTTCACCCCGGGTTCCGCAGCCGCGGCAGCGACGTAATCACCATCACGAGCAGCCCGATCGTCGCGGAGAAGATGAACGGCGCGGTCGCGAACAGCTCGTCGTACACGATCCCGGCGAGCAGTGGCGCGACCACGCGCGCGAGCGTGCTCGCCGACTGGAACACGCCGAGCGCGAGCCCCTTCCGTTCCGCGCGCACGTTCAGGCTGAGCAGCGCGGGTAGCGTCGGGATCAGCAGCCCGAAGCCGGAGGCGATCCCGAACACGGAGAGCGCGAGCATCACCGGACCGTCCTGCGCCGCGAGCAGCGCGAGCCCGCCGCCGAGCAGCCCGAACCCGGCCGGGACAAGCACCGCGTGCCCCACACGTTTCGCGAGCCAGCCGACGAGCGCCCCCTGCATGAGCGCGGACACGACACCGACCGCGCCGAGGTAGAGGCCGTATTCGCGCACCCCCCAGCCGAGCACGTCCGCCGAGAACAGCGGCAGAATCGTGGTGAACTGGCTCCAGATGAAGATGACGGCGAAGTTGAGCGCGATCGCGATCAGCACGGTGCGCCGCAGCGCGCGCGCATGTTTCAACGCTGAAATCCGCTGCGCGCGGTAGCCGGAGGGGCGATCCGGTTCGCGGACGAAGATGATGCCGTACACGCACGCGAGCGCGGCGACCGCCGCCGCAACCGTCGCCGAGACCAACCCGCCCCGTTCGAACAGGAGCGCGCCCGCCGGCGGACCGATCACGAACGCGAGCGCGAACGACGCGCCCCACAGACCCATCCCGCGCGTGCGGTGCTCCTCGCTCGTGATGTCGGCGACATACGCCTGGCTGAGCAGCACGTGCGACGAGCCGAGCCCGGCGATCGTCCAGATCGCGAGCAGCGCCGCCATCGTCCCCGCAAGACCGACCGCGAGGTACGCGACCGCGGTGAGCGCCATCGCGGGCAGGAGCACGAGCCGGCGGCCGTGCACGTCCGAGATCCGCCCCGCGACCGGCGCGAACAGGAAATCGACCGCCTGGTTCGCGGCGAGCACGATCCCGACCAGAGTCCCGCCCGCGCCGAGCCCGCGCGCGTACAACGGCAGCAGCGGGATCATCATCGCGAACCCGATCAGGAACAGGAATTCCGCGATCACGATGTGCCGGAGCCGGGGCCGGCCGCTCACGGTGACTCCTCCCCGCCCGGGCCGCGGAGAAACGCGATCGCCATCACGCTCGCCGCGGTCGCGATCACAGCGCCGATCGCGAACGGCGCGTTCGGGTTGAGAAGGTCATAGAGCAGCCCGCCGGCGAGCGGGCCGAAGATGCGCGCGAGGCTGCCCATCGACTGGAACGAGCCGAGCACCCGCCCCTGCCGCCCGGGCGGAGCTTCACGGCTCGCGAGGCTGGACAGGGAGGGGAGAGTGAGCGCGAACCCGATCGCGTTGATCACCCCGCCGGCGTACAGGTACGCGAGCGGCCCGACCCGGCTGAACGCGAACATCCCGAGCCCCATCAGCAACAGCCCGACGCGCGCGAGGTTGCGCTCGCCGAATTTCGCCGCGAGCCGGCCGATCAGCCCGCCCTGGATCAGCGCCGAAATCCCGCCGATCATCGAGAGAAACAGCCCGTTGTTCTTCTCGTTCCAGCCGAGCCGCTCGACGGTGAACAGCACTAACATGCTCTGCAACAGCGCCTGCGTGAACACGGTGACGAACTGGAACGACATCAGTACGCCGACGACTTTCGTCAGCCACGCGCCCGGTTTGAGCGTGCGCGACCGGCGCTCGGCGTGACGTTCCGGCTCGGGCAGCATGAACAGCGCCCAGATCGCGGTCGCGCCCGCGAGCCCGGCGGCGATGAAAGAGGGCAGTCCCTCGTGCAGCTCGAACGTGAGCGCGGTCAGGCTCGGGCCGATCACGAACCCGACGCCGAACGCGGCGCCGAACAGGCCCATCCCGCGCGCGCGTTTGTGCGGCGGGGTCACATCCGCGATGTACGCCTGCGCGACGGTGATGTCCGCGCCGCCGACGCCCGCGAGCAGACGGCTCGCGAACAGCATCGGCAGGCTGTCCGCGAGACCGAACAACACATATGAGCCGCTCGTGAGAAACAGCGCGCTGATCAGCACCGGCCGCCGCCCGATACGGTCGCTGATCCGGCCCGCGATCGGCGCGAGCAGGAACTGCATCAGGCTGTAAGTCATCACCAGCGCGCCGACCTCGAACCCGCTCGCCCCGAACCGTTCCCCGTACACCGGCATCAGCGGGATCACGATCCCGAACCCGATCAGCGCGATGAACACGGTGGAGAGGATGATCGCGAGCGGCGATCTTTGCATCGGCGGTTCCCGGTCGATTCACGAACCGGGCAATATAGAGCGGGCACGCGCGCGGCGAGTGAACGCGCCCGCAGATTGAGAGCGCCGGCGCCGGTATCGGCACGCCGGCACAGGCCGGGCGGGATAGGCCGGAAGCCGTAAGTCGCATGTCATAGTGGTTCTTAGAGAACGTCTCATCCGAGTACCGGCCGTGCGGGTTTGCCCGCGCGTCGGCGATCCGCAGGATCACCGCGACTGATACAATCGTGCGGAACGGCGCGGGCGGGTGTCAGCTCATCGCGGCGAGGATCTCGCGCGTCGCGTTGATCCCGACCTCGAGCGCCTGCAGGTTGTACGTCTCCGTGCCCTTCGGCGCGCGGCGTTTCAATGCGGCGCGGACGGAATCCTCGCCGATCACATCGACGAGCGCGACCATTGTTCCGAGCGCGACTGCGGAGGTATAGACCATCCGTCCGAGCTCGCTGCTGGTCAGTTCGATGATCGGGACGCGCACGATCCGATATTTGTCCTCGTGCTCGGGCGGGATGGTGACGAGGTTCGGGTCGATCACGACCGGCGTGCCCTGCTTGATGTCGGCGCCGAACCGGTTGTACGACCTTGTCGCGAGCGAGAGGAAGAAGTCGATCTCGGAGGTGCGGGGGAACAGGATCGGCTCGTCATCGACGATCACATCGACCTTGGTCGGCCCTCCGCGGACCTGCGCGGTGTAGGTTGGCGAGCCGGCGGCGTGTTTGCCCTCGAGGAACGCCGCGTCGGCGATGATCGTGCCGGCGAGGATGATCCCCTGCCCGCCGACGGCGGAAAAACGCGCTTCGAAGTGCATCCTCGCCCCCTTCTACGCCGGCTGCTCCTCGCGCAGTTTCGCGATCAGCTTCTCGTAGCGCTCGCAGTACTCGGCCTGTTCCGTATCCTCGAACATGACCCCGACCGGGAAGTGTTTCTCCTGGTCGGCGGCCGACATGTTCTCCCATTTCTTCTGCGAGACGGCGCGGTCGCTGATCCAGTTCACCATGTTCATCGGGTCGGCCATCTTGTTGCGCCGGCCGAACTGGGTGTGGCAGTTGCTCACGACTTCCACGAAGCTGAACCCTTTGTGGGCGAACGCCTTTCTGATGAAACTCGCGAGCTGTCTGCCGTTGCCGACATGCCCGCGCGCGACGAACGTCGCGCCCGCGCCGATCAGCAGCTTGACGAGATCGAACGCCGGTTCGAGGTTGCCGTACGGCGCTGTTGACGCCTTCGCGCCGAGCGGGGTGGTCGGGCTGTACTGCCCGCCGGTCATCCCGTAGATGTGGTTGTTGTTCACGATCACGGTGAGGTCGATGTTGCGCCGGGCGGCGTGGATCAGGTGGTTGCCGCCGATCGCGGAAGCGTCCCCGTCACCGCTGATCACGACCACGTGCTTGTCCGAGCGGTGCATCTTGATCCCGGTCGCGAAGCTGATCGCGCGCCCGTGCGTCGTGTGCAGCGTGTTCACCTTCATGTACCCCGGCAGCCGGCTCGTGCACCCGATCCCGGAGATCACGGCGGTGTCCTCCGGCTCCCATTCGAGATCCTCGAACGCCTTGATCATCGACTTCATCACGACGCCGATCCCGCAGCCGGGGCACCACATGTGCGGCAGCTTTTCCTCCCGCACGTACGGCATATAGTCAACGGACATCAGGCAACCTCCTCGATCGCGGCGAGGATTTCGCTCGGGTAGATCGGCACGCCGCCGACCTTGTTCACGCGCTTGATCGGCCGGTCGAAATGGACCGCGCGCTCGACTTCGTACACCATCTGCCCGAGGTTGAACTCGGGCACGATCAGGTACTTCTTGTCACGGCCGAACTCGTACACCTGGTCCTTCGGGAACGGCCACACGGTGACCGGGCGGAGCAGGCCGACCTTCACCCCCTGCTCGCGCGCCTGCTTCACCGCGGCCATCGCCGCGCGCGCGGTCGAGCCGAACGAGACGATCCCGATCTCCGCATCGTCCGCCATGTAGTACTCGACCTTGTCGATCACGTCCCGGTTGCCGAGCACCTTCCGGTAGTGGCGGTACATGTCCTGCTGGATGTGCTTCGCATCGGTGGTCGGAAACCCGGTCTCGTCGTGGTTGAGACCGGTCGTGTGCCAGGTCGCGCCGTCGAAATAGGGCCGGAACGGCGGGATGTCGCCCGCGGTCACGTCGTACGGGAGAAACTTGTCCGGCTCACCGGAATCGTGCGCTCGCTCGACGATCTCGTACGCGTCGCGCTCCGGCGGGACCACCCCCTCGCTCAGGTGGCCGAGCACCTCGTCGATGAGCAGAATCACCGGCATCCGGAACTGCTCGGCGAGGTTGAACGCGCGGATCGTTTCGAGGAAGATCTCCTGGTGGAACGCGGGCGCGAGCGCGATCGTCGGGTGATCGCCGTGCGTGCCCCAGCGCGCCTGCATCAGGTCGGACTGGGACGGGTGCGTCGGCAGCCCGGTCGAGGGACCGCCGCGCATCACGTTGACCACGACACACGGCGCCTCCACCATGTAGCCGAACCCGAGGTTCTCGAGCTTCAGGCTCATCCCGGGCCCGGAGGTCGCGGTGAGCGCCTTCGCACCGGCGAGGCTCGCGCCGATCACCGCGCCCATCGCGCCCAGCTCATCCTCCATCTGGACGAAATGCCCGCCCCCGCGCGGCAGCAGCAGGCTCATCTGGTGCGCGATCTCCGAGGACGGCGTGATCGGATAGCCGGCGAAGAAGTTGCAGCCGGCCGCGACCGCCGCCTCCGCGACGACGATGTTGCCCGGCCAGAACTTGACGCCATGTCCGTTTTCGCTCATCGGTTGACTCGTATCATGAGAGAAGTCGTTCGCCCCGGGATCGGCGATCCCGGGCTACACGCGGTACATGCCCGCGGGGACCGAAGGTCACCGAGGATGACAATCCCCGACTCGTGCCCGCGCTTGCTCGTCAAGCGCGGGGCATTTCGGGGACGCTTGCCGGCAAGCGTCCCCACCGTCGGCCACCCGCCCCTACACGCGGTACATGCCCGCGGGGAACGAAGGTCACCGCGGCTCAGACAAAGGCGCGGCTGATGCAACCGAGACAGGCACGACCGCTGTCGAATCCGCGGTTGCGAGCAACCGCGGGCCTGTACGCTACGCCTCCGCCTTCTGCTTCTCGCGCCGATCGGATGCCCTGCGCTCCCGTTCCTGCCTCCGCCTCTTCTTCTTCCGCTCCCCTTTTTCGATGATGATCGCGAAATCGGGGCATTGTTCTTCGCACTTCATGCACGCGGTGCACGCGTCCGCGTCAACCACAATCGCGATCGATCCCTGCCAGCGCGTGCCAATCGGCTTCATCTTGAGCACATCGGTCGGGCATACCTCGACACAGATCGTGCATCCCTTGCACCAATCCTCGAGGATCGTGATCTTGTGGCCCTTTTCCTCGCTGACCGTGACCGTTTCGTGCACGTCGCTCATCGCAGCCTCTTCCGGCACAACCGCCGAGTGCAATGATCGTGAAAAGGGGCGGAGCTCGCCGGCGCAGGCGAGACGCCACCCCCTACAATTACACGGGGGACCCCACCTCCCTGATCCGGAGCCCGGCCCCCTCGCTGTATCGCTGGTCGTATGCGTGTTTCAACGGAATTCGATCCGTCCTGGCCATGCGAACGGCGTCCTGTTCCGTTCCGGCTTGTGCCAAGGTACGCAAGCGAAAACGTTAGGACAAAATAACGCTCACGGAGGACTCCCGGGGACAGTGCCGCGCGCGGTGCGTGCCTGCGCCCCGCAGCCGCTCCAGCGAGCTCACCGCTGGTTCGCTGAACGTGCGCTGACGGCGCGGGCGCAGCGGTACTTCTTGCGAACAATCAAACGAACCCTCGCCGTTTTCAGCGATCAGCCCGGCGAGCGGCCCGTGGCGCACGTACTCGAAACTCAATACATTCCCGGCAACGTTGTACGAGCAGCGACGAGGTGATCGCGATGGCGAACCGCGCGAATCATGATGACCTGCACAACCTGGACGTTGTCCGAGTCCATGACATGATGTTCCAGGCGCGTCACGGCTGCACCTCCGCCGAGCGCGAGCTGGGCGCGATGTTCCAGGTGAACGTCGAGCTCTACCTCGACACCCGGCGCGCGGCGCAGACCGATTCTCTCTCCGACACGGCCGACGTCGCGAAAGTGTACCAGACGGTGCTCGACATCGTCACCGGCCCGACCCGCCACCTGCTCGAGACGATCGCGGAGGACATTGCGGAAGCGCTGCTCGAACGGTTCGGCGTGCAGGCTGTGCGTGTCCGGTTTCACAAGGATCGCGTCCCGCTGCCCGGGCCGACGGCGGGCTACGAAGTCGAGATCATCAGGCGGCGGTAAGTGATGAGCTTCGATTCCCCGCTCGAACCGCTCCCGCACGCGGAGCCCGTAGTCCCGGACACCGTGTTCCTCGCGCTCGGCGGCAATCTCGGCGATGTCCGCGCCGCGTTCGCCGGCGCGCTCCGGGCGCTGGAGGAACAGACCGATGAGCCGGTCGCGTGCAGCCGCCTGTACCGGAGCGAACCGTGGGGGGAACGCGCGCAGCCGGAGTTTCTCAACCTCGTCGCGCGTGTGAACTGGCCCGGCGGCGTGCGCAGACTGCTCGAACGATGCCGGGAGCTGGAGCGGGCGGCCGGCCGCGAGCGCGCCAGTGAATCCCGCTGGGGCCCGCGCCCGCTCGACATCGACATCCTGCTCGCGGGCGGGATGATGATCGACGAGCCGGATCTCACGGTTCCGCACCCGCGCATCGCCGAACGCCGGTTCGTGCTCGTGCCGCTGCTCGACCTCGTTGCGCGCACGCGCGTGCTCCCCGGGCGGATGGTCACGCTGCACGAGCTGCTCGCGCGCTGCCCGGACACGGGCCGCGTCGAACCGGTGAGCGACGGACCCTGGGAAGCGTGGCGAATCGACACCGCCGGCGACAAACCGGCGCGCGACCGGTCATGAACCCGTATATTCCTGCCGCGGACCGACGGCGAGGGGCGCTGTGAGCGAACGCCAGTACATCGTGGTCGAAGGGGTGATCGGAGTCGGAAAGACGACGCTCGTCGAGAAGATGTGCAACCGGCTGAACAACGCGCAGCCCGTGGTCGAGAAGCACGACGCGAACCCGTTCCTCGCCGATTTCTACCGCGATCCCCGCCGCTACGCGTTCCAGACCGAACTGTTCTTCCTGCTCAACCGCTACCGCCAGCAGGTCGATGAGCTGCGCCAGGCGGACCTGTTCGCGCGCCACATCGTCGCCGACTACCTGTTCAGCAAGAGCCGGATCTTCGCCTCGATCACGCTCGAGGAGCGGGAACAGACGCTGTTCAACACGGTCGCCGGTCTGCTCGAGCGGGACATCCCGCCGCCCGACCTCGTCGTCTTCCTCCAGTCGAACACGCAGCGCCTGATGCGGAACATCCGCGTGCGCGACCGTGACTACGAACGGTCGATGAACCCGGACTACATCGAGGCGCTCGTGGAGGCGTACAACCACCACTTCTTCCGTTACAAGGCGAGCGACCTGCTCATCGTGAACGCGACCGCGCTCGATTTCGTCGGGAACCCGGACCAGTTCAACGACCTGTTCGCGCACATCATGAACGCACCGGAGGGCGTCTCGTACTACAACCCGGCGACGGAGGAGTGAGATGGTGAAGTGGCTGATTCTGTTCGGCGGGTTGTACCTCGCGTACCGCGGGCTGCGACGCCTGCTCGGGCGCTTTTTCACGCCGATCAGTCCGGAGCGCGGTGACGCGGCCGGCGAACCGAAGCCGCCGCCGTACAGCAAGGACGACATCGTCGATGTCAAGTACCGGGAAGTGCGTGACGATGACGGCCGGGATGGCGGCGACCACGAACGCGACTGATCCCGCCCCACCGTGTGAACCGACCAGTTGTTGTCGAGTCCTGAGCCCTGAAACTCGAGACTCGGGGCAGCAGACGAGACTTGCCCTTGACTTCAGTCAAGGTTGGCATGAGCCGCGGTGACGGCCTTCGGCCCGTCCCCGCGGGCATGGAGACGAACGCAAGACAGGGTGGCCCGGGCTTGCCCCGGGTCTCATGCACCGGCTGTTGATCCGCGGTTGCAAGCAACCGCGGCCCTGTTCTGCCGGCGCCCGCGCTTGCCTGTCGAGCGCGGCTGATACGCCGCACGCGGTTGTGCGGGGCTACCTTCCTGGTTGGATCCATGCCTGCACAGCAGGCATGGGCAGAGCATAGCATAGCATGGGATGGCACCGCCACTCTGTCATCTCGATACTCGTTTCTCCGTACGGGGCAGGGCGCCGGGCGACACAGTCCGCGGAACATGCTTTCGCGCTCGCGATCGCTGCGATCCACCTGTCGAATCGCTTATCTTGGTGTGATAACGGACGCGCGTTCATCGCGGCGTTCCGTCCCGCGTTCCCGATCAACCGGCGAATTCCGCCCGCCCGCACAGCGATCCGAACGCTCGCCGAACAGGAGGCATCCGATGGCAGGATTTCACAGCAAGCTGGCTTCCGGCCTGGACGAAGCTGACCTGCGCGAGCTGGAAGGCAAGCTGGAGCCGTTCACACTGAACGCGGGCGAACAGGTGAACATGCACGAGGACGGCCGCCCGGGCCTGTACCTGATCGAGAAGGGCCGGGTCGAAGTGCACCACACCGCGCGCCACCGTGAACGGAACCCCGAGCTGAAGGCGGTGCGCGGCCCCGGCGACTACTTCGGCGAGTACTCCCTGATCGACCGGCGCAGGAAGTTCGTCACAATCACCGTGCTCGAGGACACCTCGGGGAGGAGGCTGGATCTCGATTCGTTCAAACGGTTCATCCGCGAAGACCCGCAGTTGCTGCTCAACCTGACCCGGGACGTGCTGCTGCGCCAGTCCGAGCACGACGCCGAGCTGATCCGCGAACTGACGCGCACGAAGACCGCCGCCGAGAAGGTGATCGACCGGCTCAAGGCGATCACGAACACGAGCCAGGTGATCAACACGACGATCGAGCTCGACAAGCTGCTCAACATCATCCTCGTGGAGGCGCAGCGGCTCACCGGCGCGGAGCGCGGCACGATCTACCTCGTCGATCAGGACGCGGGCGAGATCTACAGCATCGTCGTCGAGGGCGGCGAACTGCAGCGGATCTCGCTGCCGCTCGGCAAGGGAATCGCCGGCCATGTCGCGCTCGAGGGCGAGACGGTCAACATCACCGACGCGTACGACGACCCCCGCTTCAACCCCGAGGTGGACAAACAGACTGGTTTTCGCACGAAGAGCATGCTCACGATGCCGATGCGGAACCCGGACGGCGACATCGTCGGCGTGCTCCAACTCTTGAACAAGAAAAGGGGGCGATTCAAACGCGATGACGAGCAGATCATCGAAACGCTCGGCGTGCACGCGTCGATCGCGATCGAACGCGCGCACAGCGCGGCGGAAATGGTGCGAAACAAGTCGCTCGCGGCGGTCGGAAACCTCGCCGCGACGATCATCCACGATCTGAAATCGCCGATCACAGTGATCAAGGGCTATGTCGAGCTGCTTAACCTCGCCCTGCCGATCGGCGAACAGAGGAAACACCTCGAGAAAATCTCCACCCAACTCAACCGCATGGTCGGAATGACCCAGGAGCTGCTCGATTTCACCCGCGGGCAAATCCGGGTCGAACCGACCCCAACCTCCATCCGCGAGCTGCTCGAAGAGCTCTGCCAGTCGCTGGAGCTCGAGCTGCCGCCGCAGGGAATCGAGTTCGCCCTGGAGTTCGGAGACGACGACGACTGGGATGTGACGCTCGACAAGGACCGGTTCAACCGCGTGTTCTACAATCTGGTGAACAACGCGCGCGAGGCGATGCCGAAAGGCGGCAGCCTCACCGTGCGCGCGGAGAACGATGCAGACGAGTGGACCCTGACTGTCGCGGACACCGGAATCGGCATCGCCATGGAGCGGATCGAGCGGATCTTCGAGCCGTTCTCCACGTATGGGAAGCGCAAGGGAACCGGGCTCGGGCTCACGATCGCGCGCAACGTGATCTACGAACACGGCGGCGATATCGACGTCGAAAGCACCCCCGGCGAGGGGACCACGTTTACGATCCGCATGCCGCACGAGCCGGACGGCCCGACCGGCGCCGGCCGGCGCTGAGCGGCGGGCTGCTTGCCCGACGCGAATGTGCCACAGCCCGCTTCCACACGGCGGCGCGCTATGCCCCGTGCCTGCTTGCAGGCCGGGATCGTCGACCGGAATTGCTCGCTGATCGAAGCCATGCCTGCAGAGCAGGCATGGGCATAGGAAAGAGGGGGTGGGCGCGCGTTGCGAGCATCTCACGCCTCCGAGAGCCCGCGGCGAAAACAACAAATACGCAAACTCTTGCGCAAGATTTCGATAATCCCTACGTTCCGGGTAGGAGTTTTTTGTATTCTTCGGAGTTATTACACTATTCGGCGTTCCTGTAGCAGACACGTGGGGACACCGGGCGCCGGTGTTGCCGGGAGGACAGCATGAAGAAATAGATCCGGGCTGTTGCCGTCGCTGCGTTGCTGATCGCGGTTTCCGTCGGGCCGGCGCTCGCGACCAACAACGGTCTCGAGTTCGACCCGAGCACGTTCAGGAAGGCGGCGGGCCTGCCGCATGACGTGCTCGACGGCGAGGATTCGTTTGCGGTCGAATACTGGGTGTACTACAGCTCGGCGACGGGCACGATCCACACCCCGCTGTACGCGCGCACCGCGAGCACGACCCGCGAGATCCAGACCGGTTTCGACCATTCATCCGACCTGTACTACTACGGCGCCGCCGGCTCGATTCAGAGCCAGGGCGTCGCGCCCGCGTTGCCGGCCGATGAGTGGGTGTTTGTCTCGTTCCAGTTTGACGGGACCGCGGAGCGGCCGTCCGAGTTCGGGATCACCGCCGCGTATCCGAACCCGTTCAACCCGAGCACGACGGTCGTGTTCGCGCTCCCGCGCGCGGAGCATGTGACCGCCGTGATCTACGACCTGACCGGCCGCGAAGTCGCACGCCTCGCGGAGCGTGAATTCACCGCCGGCCGGCACGCGTTGACGTGGAACGCGGGCGAGACGGCGTCGGGGGTATATCTCGTGCGCGTGCGCGCAGACCGGCACGCGTCCACACGCAAAATCGTGCTGATCAGATAGGGAAAGCCGCCGGTAGCCGGTTGTCTCGGTTCCAGGCCCGCGCGGGCATGGCTGTGATGTTGGATCAGCCGCTGCCACGGAGGTGTGACAGGCCACAAACGGAGCTCCAAAATAAACAGACCGCCGGAATAGAATCGCCGCAATCCCTTATCGCACGCGGGATTGAGCCAATTTGCGCCGCACTCACAATCACCGCGGGAGCGAGCCCCCGGAAAACGGCTCCCCGCTGTCTCCCGCTCGGAGTTCGTGGCGGCAACAAAACCCTGAAAAATGCCGGAGTTATCCGAAAGACGGTTGTTTATTTATACGAGTCTGTGAGGTTATCATAAGTACGCGCCGGCAAGCGGTCGCCGGCCCGATCTCCTTTCGCTGAAGACGCTTCCGTTGCATTCCTGTTTTCCCACACTAACTTCTCTGGTAACGGACGAGGAACTCCGCCCGACCCGTCCGAAACGACGACACTCACGATCACGTTCGAGCCGCCGGTCGATTTGCCCGGGCCGAACAGTTACAGCGGCACGATCGACGTGGACACGGACGAGCCGGACACCTATTCGACATCGGTGAGCGGCGACGGCGAGACGGTGATCAAGACGTGGGACGGGGATCCCGGCTGGACGATGTTCAGCCTCCCGTACATCCCGGTCGAGGCGAGCTTCGACTCCCTGTTCGCCGATGACCTCGCCGGGGCTGCGAGCACTTCGAGCTCGATCTCGACTGGAACCTGATCGGGGTGCCGGACACGCTCGGCTTCGACCTCGGCGAGTGCGACTTCGAGTACGACGGCGACACGTATGATTACGCGGACGCGGTCAGCGAGACGATCATCTTCGAGGACGCGTACTGGACGGACGGTTACCCGTACACGGTCGGGACGACGATGGATCCGCTCAAGGGTTACTGGTTCCGGACCGCGGTCGAGGGTGTGACGATGATCATGCCGCACTGGTCGCTCGGGGAACCGTCGCCGGTGCCGCCGCCGGCTACGCCTCCGGAGTCTGTCTCCTCGTGTTGAACGGGGAGGGCGTGACGGACGTGCGCAAGGCCGTGTTGATGAAATAACCTGCCGGCATCGGGTCAGGAGCCTGAGCCCGTGCAGTTCGTTTGCCGGGGCCGTCCACCGCGGGCTGCCCCGATCTCTCTGTGTGCGTATCCCCGGAGTGCCGGGCGCGCGCTGTTGGCGCGCGGGTGGCGGGTGGCCCGGGGCTTGCCCCGGGTTTCATGCAGCGCCGGATCGACCGCGCGGGCGTGCCCGCATGACCGGTACGCGGGCGGAACTATGCCCCGTGCCTGCTTGCAGGCCGGGTTGACCCACTGGTGCGGACAGGCCCTCGGGCTGGACCTATGCCTGCACAGCAGGCATGGGCATAGTCCGAGGCGGGTGGTTCGACGCCGCCGCGGCCCGTATATTCCGTACAGGGGAGTCGGCGCTCCCACGGGCCGAACTGTTCAAACGAGGGAGACCAGGATGCACAGCGCTCGCCTGCCAGGAACTCTCTGGCTTTGTCTGTTCGCTGGACTGCTGCTCGCACCGGCCGCGCGATCGATCGAGGAACGCCCGACGATCAGCATCACGCTCGCGTCGCGGGGGGATGTGAAGCAGAAGCCGGAGGGTGCTGAGCCGGCTTCGCTCGCGTTCGGCGACGTGATCCGTGACAGCACGGAGGTGCGGACCGGCGGCGACGGGTTCTGTTCGATGGCGTTTGTCGATGACGGCAGCCAGCTCAAGCTGCGGCCGCGCACCGCCGTCTATCTCCGGGCCGCGCGCGATTCGGAAACCAGCCTCGCGCGCACGATCTCACTCCGGCTCGGCGAGTTGCTCACCGAGGCGAAACGGCAGCAGGGCGCGACCGTCGTGAAAACCGCAACCGCGGTCGCGTCGGTGAAGGGCACGCTGTTCTGGACGGTTGTGAACGGGGACGGCGGCACGCGGATTCTCACGCTCGAAGGCGAGGTCGAGGTGCGGAGTACGCTGCTCGACAGCGTGTTCCAGGTGCCGGCCGGATCGAGCGGACTGTTCGCGGCCGACGGCACGGTCCGGATCGGTGAACTCGATCCCGCTGACGTGCCGGTCTGGCAGCCCGAGCCGCGGCCTGAGCCGGACGAGGGCGAACCGGGCCGGGGTGAGGGTGAACGCGGCGGACCGGGCGCGGGACCGGCGCCGCCGTCTCCACCGGGCAAACCCGGCGGCCGCGACGGCGAGACGATGGGCGGCCCCGGCGAACCACCGCCAGGAGAACCCGGAGGCGAAGGAGCGGGCGCGAGCCGAGGCTGGGAGTTCGGCCCGTTCCAGGTTCAGCTCAACGCGTCCGTCGGCGCGGCTGTGCTCGACGGCACGACCTACCAGGCGTACAGCATCCGCCCGGACATCGGCATCGGCAAGCTCGGAATCGGGCTCGACCTCCCGCTCTACTTCGACTCGCAGGGCAACCTGCGTGAGGAGGACTGGGACGACGCGGACGATATCCTCACCAAGTTCTACTACGTGCGCTGGGCGCGTCCGGACGACCCGTTCTACGTGCGCGCCGGCGCGCTCGATGATGTCACGCTCGGCTACGGCCTGATCATGCGCCGCTACACGAACGCGCTCGAATGGCCGCAGGTGCGGCGCATCGGCGGCCGGATCAAGCTCTCATACCGCAACTTCACGCTGCAGACGATGTTCAACGACTTCTCCGAGCTCGACGAGCCCGGCGTGATCGGCGGCCGCCTAACCTACGAGGCGAACCTGAAGCTGCCGGTCGTGTTCGGCGCGACGGTCGTCCATGACGGCAACCAGTTCCTCGGCGCGAAGGACGGCGACGGCGACGGCGTCCCGGACGCTGTGGACCAGTTCCCCGACCGCAACGATGACGACCACATTTCGTGGCTGCGCGGCACCATCCACGATGATGGCATCATCGACCAGTTGATCCACTCCGGCGACATTCCCGACATCAACAACCGACCGCCGATGATTCAGGAAGTTGACACCGCCGATGTCACGATCTGGGGCGTGGATGTCGGCGTCCCGGTGCTGCGCCGGGAGACGATGAGCCTGTGGCTGTACGGGCAGGCGGCGCAGATTGTCGATTACGGCCGCGGCTACACGGTTCCCGGCGCGCAGTTCAGGTGGGGGCCGTTCCGCGCGAGCGCCGAATACCGAATCTTCGAAAAGGAGTTCACGCCCGACTTCTTCGACATGAGCTACGAAGTTGAGCGCGTTTCCATCGAGACCGGGGCGGACACAACGCTGTACATCACGAAATCGTCCCGGCTGGATCGGATCCCGTCCGCACAGGGGTACTACGCCGACGCCGGGATCACGCTGTTCGACCTGGTCGATTTCTACGCCTCGTACCAGTACATGAACTACGGGGACAACGAAGCAGACCAGGACACCGTGGAGACGTTCACTGTCCCGAACAAGTCGCTCTACGGGCGAGTCGCGGTTGACCCGACGTTCATCCCGAAAATCGGCCTGCTCGAGGGCTACTACTACCAGCCGCACACGGACAAGCTGTTCGACACGGGCACCGACGGGACGACTGTCGGCTACCGCGTCGGATTCGAGCTCACCCCGTCGATCCTGCTCGTCGCCGACCACGCGACGATCTACCGCCACGGGACCGACATCAAGGTGACAACCGTGGAGACGGTGTTCCGGTTCTGAGCGCGAGTGCCCGCTCGCGGCCGGCGGCGCTTCGGGTTCAGGATGACACGGGGGGCGTCGCACGGTCCCGGGTTCGGCGAACCCGGGCTACACGCTTTGGGTTCAGCATGACACGGGGCGCGCGCCGAAGCAGACCGGCGCACAGGAGTTGGGACAACGCACTGGGGATGCGAAGCAGGCGCACTCCGCGGATTCAGGATGCCGCCACACGGGGTCACGCGCGGCGGGACCTCATAACCCCCGAGCCCGGAGCCCGGACCCCGAACCCCAGAGCCCGGACCCCCGATCCCGGACCGACACCCCCTTCCTCCACCTCGTTTTGTCCCGGCTCGTCTCTCCCTGTATTTTCGTGTGCAGACCCCGGAACGGCGGGCACGGGTTCGGGCCCCGGCCGCGCCCGCCGCCCGCAATCCGCCGAGACCGCGAGCAGGGGAGTTGCAACGTGGACCGAGGCGAGACGACGCAGCCGTTTCAACTGCGGGACGATTTTCCGCCGCCGGCGCTCGAGCAGTGGCACGATCAGGTGATGCGCGCGCTCGGCGGGACGTCGTTCGAGGCGGCGATGCAGACCGCGACGCGCGAGGGGATCACGCTGCGCGGGCTGTACACGCGCGCCGACCTCGACGGGCTCGATGCGCTCGACTCGCTGCCCGGCGACCTCCCGCTCCTCCGCGGCGCGCGCCCGCTCGGCAACCGTGACGGGTGGCAGATCTCGCAGGCGCTCCCTTATCCCACCTACGACGAGTTCAACGAGGCGCTCGTGCTCGCGCTCGCCCGCGGGCAGACGGCGGTGAACCTGATCCTCGACGAGGCGACGCAGGCCGGGCTCGACCCGGATCAGGCGGAGGTCGGGCGGGTCGGAAAGAACGGGACTTCGATTTCGTCAGTGATCGGGCTCGGCAAGGCGCTGGACGGGGTCGATCTCGAGGCGACGCCGTTGCATGTGGAGGCCGGGTCAGCGGCGCTCCCGTTTGCCGCGCTCGTCGTTGCGCTCATGCGCCGGCGGGGCAACGACGTCGCGAAGTGGTCCGGCTCGGCCGGGATGGACCCGCTCGCCGGACTCGTCACCCACGGATCCCTCCCGATCTCGCTCGAGTGGGCGTACGATGAGCTCGCGATCCTGACCCGGTGGGCGCTGGAAAACGCGCCCGAGCTGCACACGATTTCGGTCTATGGCCACCCGTACCGCGACGCCGGCGCGGACGCCGCGAGCGAACTTGCCGCCGCGATCGCGACCGCGGTCGAAGCGTTGCGGCGGATGGAGGAACGCGGGATCCGTGTCGAGCTCGCCGCCCCGCGCGTGCTGTTCGGATTCACCACCGGCCCGGACTTTTTCGTCGAGATCGCGAAATTGCGCGCGGCGCGGCGGATGTGGGCGCGGGTTGTCCAGGCGTCGGGAGGCACGGAGAAGGCCGCGCGCCGGATGTTCATCCACACCCGCACCTCCACGCATCGCACGAGCGCGCTCGACCCGCACGCGAACATTTTGCGCGCGGCGACGGAGGCGTTCGCGGCGGTGATCGGGGGGACCAACAGCCTGCACGTCGTCCCGTTCGACGCGCCGCTCAGCCAGGCGCCGGGCGAGCTCGCGCGCCGGATCGCGCGCAACACGCAGGTGATCCTCAGCGAGGAAGCGCACGCGAACAACGTGATCGATCCCGCCGGCGGCTCGTATTTCATCGAACGGCTCACCGACGAGCTCGCCGGCATCGCGTGGGCGAAGTTCCAGCAGATCGAAGCGCGCGGCGGGATGCTCGCGGCGCTCCGTGAGGGTTCGCTGCAGGAGCAGATCGCGCAGCAGGCGCAGCGCGCCCGCGGCGAACTCGGCACGCGCGCGGATGTGCTCGTCGGTGTCAACCGGTATCCGAACGCGGACGAGGAGCCGCGGCTGCCGTCCCCGCCCGACTTCGAGTGCGTGCACGCTGCGCGCGCGAAACGGCTGCAGCAGTTGCGCACATCGTCCTCGCACCAGCAGGAAGTGAAGGTGCTCGAGACGCTGCAGCGAATTGTCGAATCGGACGCCGACCTCAAGTTCGAGGCGGTGATCGAGGCGGCGGAGCACGGGGCGACGATCGGCGAGTTCGCGAGCAGCCTCCGTTACGACCGCCAGCAGAGCAATTCGATCACCCCGCTCGCGTCTGCGCGCGCCGCCGAACCGTTCGAGCGACTGCGCGCGCGTGTCCACGCGTGGCAGGTGCAGCGCGCACCGGCGGTGTTTCTCGCGAACGTCGGCCCGTTCGCCGACTACATGCCCCGGCTCGATTTCGCGCGCTCGTTCTACGAGGTCGGCGGGTTCCGGGTCGCCGCCGACGACTGGTTCGGTACCGCCGCGGATGCCGCGCGGGCGGCGGCCGACTCCGGAGCGGCGGTGGTCGTGATCGTCGCGCGCGACGAAACGTATCGCGAGGCGGCGCCCGCGATCGCCGGTGCGGTGAACGACGAGGCGGTCGTTCACATCGCCGGCCGGCCGCGTGATGATGTGACGCGGGAGGCGTTCCGCGCGGCGGGAGTGAGCGAGTTCATCCACGCCGGCAGCGACGTGCTCGCCGTGCTGAACGAACTCGCGGACGAACTGGGAGCGTAACGATGGCCGGGACGATCCCCGATTTCAGCACGGTCGAGCTGCACGGCGGCGTCGAAGCGCGCACCCGTGACCAGTGGGAGAACGCCGCGCTCACGGAGGCGAATGTCACCGACCCGGACAAGCTCCAGTGGCTGACTCATGAGCGAATCCCGGTGCGGCCGGTGTACACGCGCGACGACCTCGCCGGGGCGGAGCACCTCGACCACCTCCCCGGGCTGCCCCCGTTTCTGCGCGGACCGTACGCGACGATGTATTTGATCCGCCCGTGGACCGTGCGCCAGTACGCCGGCTTTTCCACTGCGGAGGAGAGCAACGCATTCTACCGCCGCAACCTCGCCGCCGGGCAGAAGGGGCTCTCGGTCGCGTTCGATCTTCCCACCCACCGCGGCTACGACAGCGACCACGAACGCGTCGCCGGAGACGTCGGGATGGCAGGCGTCGCGATCGATTCCGTCGCCGACATGGAAGTCCTGTTCGACCGGATTCCGCTCAAGGAGATGTCCGTGTCGATGACGATGAACGGCGCCGTGCTCCCGGTGATGGCGTTCTACATCGTGACCGCGCTCGAGCAGGGGGCGTCGCTCGCGCAACTCACCGGCACGATCCAGAACGACATCCTCAAGGAGTACATGGTCCGTAACACGTACATCTACCCGCCGGTGGCGTCGATGCGGATCATTGCCGACATCTTCCGGTTCACCAGCGAACAGATGCCGCGGTTCAACTCGATCTCAGTCTCCGGCTACCACATGCAGGAGGCGGGCGCGACCGCGGACCTCGAGCTCGCGTACACGCTCGCCGACGGGCTCGAATACGTGCGCACCGGGCTCGACGCCGGCCTCTCGATCGACGAGTTCGCGCCCCGGATCTCGTTCTTCTGGGCGATCGGGATGAACTACTTCATGGAGGTCGCGAAACTGCGCGCGGCGCGTGTGCTCTGGGCGAAACTGATCAGACAGTTCAACCCGGAGAATCCGAAATCGATGGCGCTGCGCACGCACTGCCAGACGTCCGGCTGGTCGCTCGCCGAACAGGACCCGTTCAACAACATCACGCGCACATGTGTGGAAGCGCACGCCGCCGCGATGGGCCACACGCAGTCGCTGCACACGAACGCGCTCGACGAGGCGCTCGCGCTCCCGACCGACTTCTCCGCACGGATCGCGCGCAACACGCAGCTCTATTTGCAGGACGAAACCGGCATCTGTAACGTCATCGATCCGTGGGGCGGGTCGTACTACATCGAATGGCTGACCGACACGCTGCTGCGCCGCGCGTGGGCGCACATTCAGGAAGTCGAGGAGCTCGGCGGGATGACGCGCGCGATCGAGAACGGGCTGCCGAAACTGCGCATCGAAGAGGCCGCCGCCCGCCGCCAGGCGAAGATCGACTCCGGCCGCGAGACGATTGTCGGCGTGAACAGGTACCGCCTCGAGAAAGAAGACCCGATCGAAATCCTCGACGTGGACAACAGCGAAGTGCTGCGCCGGCAGCTCGCGCGGCTGGAGCAGGTGAGGCGCGAACGCGACGGCGACGCCGTCCGTCGCTCGCTCGCCGCGCTCACAGAGGCGGCGGAATCCGGAACCGGCAACCTGCTCGCGCTCGCAATCGAGGCGGCGAAGGCGCGCGCGACGCTCGGCGAGATCTCGCACGCACTGGAAACGGTGTTCGGCCGGCACAAGGCGGAGGTGAGGACGATCAGCGGCGTCTATTCCAGCGAATACGGCGAACGCGGCGCGCGTGAGACGACGATCGAGGACGTGCGCGCGCTCGCGGAGAAGTTCGAGCAACGCGAGGGCCGGCGCCCGCGCATCCTCGTCGCGAAGATGGGCCAGGACGGGCATGACCGCGGCGCGAAAGTCGTCGCGACCGCGTTCGCCGACCTCGGCTTCGACGTCGATGTCGGACCGCTGTTCCAGACCCCGGAGGAAGCAGCGCGCCAGGCGGTGGAAAACGACGTCCACATCGTCGGCATGAGCTCGCTCGCAGCAGGGCACAAAACGCTGCTGCCGAAACTGATGAGCGAGCTGAAGTCGCTCGGCCGCGACGACATCATCGTGATCTGCGGCGGCGTGATCCCGCCGCAGGACCACCGCTTCCTCTACGAACACGGGGCAGCCGCGATCTTCGGCCCCGGCACCGTGATCCCCCACGCCGCGAAACAACTGATCGAGGAGCTGAACGAGCGGCTCGCGTGAGCGCCCGCGACGCGTTTGCGATGGTCACGGTTGCATCTACGACCGGCCACCCTGTTCGCCGGCCGCGGCGTAAAGCCCGTCCAGCTCGAGTTGAGACAGGAACTGCTGCACCACTTCTCAAATCACGTCTTCCTGTTTCGCGTACGTTTCCTGCTCCCAGCTGACCACGGACCGCCACACCGTCAGACTCCTCTGGTGAATATCAACAAGACGAAAAGAAGGCGACCCGCCCGTAACCTGGGACTGGTCGTTCACCATCAACCTCGGCAGATTCACCTCGAGAACATACGAGGGGTTCATCTCCTCGATTCTCGCGTTGATTTCCGACTCGAGCAGAACACCATCATCGATCAGCTCACTGAACTCGACGCCTTCCTCCTGGAACACGTAACCCAAGTCATAGTTGAGGATTCTCGCAATGTCACGTAGCGAACTTGGAACGTGAACGACGGCAAGCACGGACGTCATCCTGCGGGCGTCGTCCGCAACCGGTCCGCTTGACTTGATTTCGCACTGATACGGCATTTGCGACGCGCACGAACTGAGCGTAAGCATCAGCGGCAGGCAGACGGTCGTGCGGGACCGAGCACACCACACATTCCACATGACTCTCCTCCCCGGTTCAACTCTCCGAAACTCGTTTGTCTGCTTCCGTGCCGCGAGCGCAACTATGGTACGCACTTCGGGCGACAGGAGGAAACCCCCGCGGGTAGAATTGTCCAATTCTCCTCCGGAGCAGCCGGGCCCGCGCATTTTCCGCATCCCGGCCCGCAGTTTGCCTGCCCTATCGCAAACGAACACGAGCTATGCCCCGTGCCTGCTCGCAGGCCGGATTGATCCATCAGTACAAACCTGCGCACAGGTTGGATCCATGCCTGCAAGCAGGCATGGGCATAGCATGGCCCCCACGCAGGCGGAGCTGCGGGGCTACGGTGCTTTCCCCGGGACGGGATCCGCCGGGCACTGCTTCACCTCCTCCCGGAGCCTGACATCGGCGAATTCGTGTCGCGGCGTAGGTTTCCGTCGTGCGCGCATGTAGTTTTGATGCACGTACGGGGTCTGAGACTGCGCGCAACTGACGAGCCCGGCAATGCGACACCACCACCTGCTCGATTCCCTCCTGTTCCTGCTCTTGATTCCATTCGTCGTTTCCGCCCGGCCCAACGAGCTCGAAGGTGCGCTCAGCGGCGTGCTCCCGGCGGCGGGCTGTTCGCGAGCAGCTCCGAGCTCGTATTCACCGCGTGCACGATCGAGGACAACTCCACGTACGACGATGACGACGGCGGCAACGGCGGCGGGCTCCATGTGATCAACAGCACGCTCACGATCACTGCATGCGAGCTCACCGGAAACTCGACCGAGGCGTGGGATGTCGGCGGCGACGGCGGCGCGATCTACGCGAGTGAAACCGATGTCACGATCACCGACTGCGATTTCGTCGAAAACGAGACGCTCGGCTACCAGCACGGCGGCAAGGGTCCGGCGATCTACCTGCTCGGCTGCGTGAACGCCGTGATCTCGGAAAGCCGGTTCTTCGACAACGCGTCCACCGGCGAGCAGGCGTACGGCGGCGCGATCATCTACGACGCGTCGTTGACCAGCCAGTTGGCGTTCCCGGTGCCAGGCGTCGCGTACTGGACGAAGGTGACGCTGCCGAACGGGATGACGCTGCCGCAACCGATCCAGTTCGTGCCGTTCACGCTGCCGCCGTTCGCGGACATCTTCGCGCCGAACATGCAGTTCCAGGTGCCGCCGTTCGCCCCGGAAGGGACGTACACATACACAGGCAATGTCGGCTTCTACCCGGGTTTCGTCGCGGTCACCGACTCGTTTCCGTTCACGAAATCGGCCGCCGGCGGTGCGACGGCCGCGGTGAACGCGTCCGATTTCGCCGTGAGCAAGAACTGGCCCGGGGCGGCGGGCGGCGCGGCCGGCGAAACCGGCGCCGCTCGTCCGGGCGAGGTTCACGTGAGCGACCCGTACCCGAACCCGTTCAACGCGGCGACCTCGATCACGGTCAGCGTGCCGGAAGCGGCCGAACTGACTATCGAGGTGACGAACGTCGCCGGCCGCCGGGTTGCAACGCTGCATCGCCGGCCGGTTGAACCGGGCGCGCACACGTTTTCGTTCGACGCGTCCGGCCGCGCGAGCGGGCTGTACTTCCTGCGAGTTTCTACACCGGGCGGTGTGAATCTCGTCCGCCGTGCGTTGCTCGTGCGTTGATCGCCGGTCACGCGCCGCGCTGATAAAGGCCCGCGGTTGCTCGCAACCGCGGCCGGGAGGGTGGCCCGGGGCCTCAGCCTCGGGTTTCACGGAAGGGAGGCCCGGCTTGCGCCATGTGCTATGCCCATGCCTGCTGTGCAGGCATGGATCCAACGCGGCAGCTTGCTTGCACCGGTGGATCAGCCCGGCCTGCGAGCAGGCGCGGGGCATAGAACGGTGGGGATCAGCCCGGCCT
>JAANWZ010000050.1 GCA_018263585.1 Calditrichota bacterium
GCGGTTGCGAGCAACCACGGGCCTGTTGCTCCCATTCACCGGCGGATCAGCCGCGGTTGCGAGCAACCACGGGCCTGTTGCTCCCATTCACCGGCGGATGAGCCGCGGTTGCGAGCAACCACGGGCCTGTTCCTGACGCGACGCGGACGACGGACAACACAGGGAGAGCGAGCGAGCGATGAACGAGGACATCCAGGCGATCACGGAGAACGTGCACGCGGCGAGCAAGCCGCTGCGCCGGCTGACGGATGAGATCGGCAAGGTGCTCGTCGGCCAGGAATACATGGTCGAGCGGCTGCTTGTCGGGCTGCTCGCGGACGGGCATGTGCTGCTCGAAGGTGTGCCCGGTCTCGCGAAAACGCTCGCGGTGAAATGCCTCGCCGCGAGCGTGCACGCCTCCTTCCACCGGATCCAGTTCACCCCGGACCTGCTCCCCGCCGACCTGATCGGGACACTGATCTACAACCCGCGCGACGGCAGCTTCGAGACGAAACGCGGGCCGATCTTCGCCCAGTTCATCCTCGCCGACGAGATCAACCGCGCGCCGGCGAAGGTGCAGAGCGCGCTGCTCGAGGCGATGCAGGAGAAACAGGTCACGCTCGGCGAACAGAGCCACCCGCTCCCGAGACCGTTCCTCGTGCTCGCAACGCAGAACCCGATCGAGCAGCAGGGAACGTACCCGCTGCCGGAGGCGCAGGTGGACCGGTTCATGCTCAAGCTGCGGATCGGGTACCCGAGCCGCGACGAGGAGCGCGAGATCCTGCGCCTGCACGGCGGCGCGGAACCGCCGCCGATCGAACCGATCATCAGCCCGGAGGAGATCCTCGCCGCGCGCGAGATCGTGAACGAGGTCTATGTCGATGAGAAGATCGAGAACTACGTGCTCGACATCGTGTTCGCGACCCGTGAGCCGGACCGGTTCGAGCTCGACGAGTTGAAGCCGTTGATCAGCTACGGCGCGAGCCCGCGGGCGACGCTGTACCTGGTGAAGGCGGCGCGCGCATGGGCGCTGCTGCAGGGACGTGCGTTCGTGATCCCGGAGGACATCCGCGCGATCGGGCACGATGTGCTCCGGCATCGGATCATCCCGAGCTTCGAAGCGGAGGCGGAGGAACGCAGCTCCGACAGCATCGTCGATGAGATCCTGCTCGGGGTCGAGGTGCCGTGACAACGCGTGAGCTGGTCAGGAAGGTGCGCAACATCGAGATCCGCACGCGCGGCGCGGTCAACGAGCTGTTCAGCGGCGAGTACCACAGCGCGTTCAAAGGCCGCGGGATCGAGTTCAGCGAAGTGCGGGAATATGTCCCCGGGGACGATGTGCGCGCGATCGACTGGAATGTGACCGCGCGCGAGGGCAAGCCGTACATCAAGCTGTTCGAGGAGGAGCGCGAGCTGAACGTGATGCTGCTCGTGGACGTGTCGGCGTCCGGCGAGTTCGGCTCGGTCGCGGCGTTCAAGCGGGAGATGGCGGCGGAGGTCGCGGGCGTGCTCGCGTTCTCCGCGTTGCGCAACCAGGACAAGGTCGGGCTCGTCCTGTTCAGCGACCATCTCGAGCAGTACGTGCCGGCGAAGGGCGGGACAGAACACGCGCTCCGGCTGATCCGTGACCTGCTCGCATCGGAGGCGTCCGGCCGCGGCACCGACCTTTCGGTCGGACTGGAAACCCTGCTCAAGGGCCTGCACAAGCGGGCGATCGTGTTCCTGATCAGCGATTTCCAGGACGAGCGCGAGGCATGGCGTGACGCGGCGAAGGTCGCGGCGGCGAAGCACGATCTCGTCGCGCTCCACATCATCGACCCGCGCGAGCGCGAGCTGCCGCGGATCGGCTGGTTCCCGGCCGAGGACCCGGAGACCGGGGAGGTTGTCTGGTTCGACACGACGAGCCGCACGGTGCGCGCGGGCTACCATCTCGGCCGCCTGCGCCGGGAGTCGGAGGTCGAGCAGTTCTGTGTGAAGAACAGCATCGACCGGGTTGTGATCGAGCTCAGCGAGCCGGACCAGCCCTACCTGCGGCCGCTGGTCAGGTTCTTCCGGCAGCGGGAGCGGATGCGATGAGCAGGCGTCGCGGAGACCGGGCACAGATCGTGCCGCGCGGGCGCCGTGCGCTCGCCGCGGGCTTCGTATTCGCGCTCGCCGCCGGGTTCACGGGCGCGCTCGACCCGCCGGCGATCGAGCTCGCACCCGACACCGCGCACATCGGCGATCCGCTCACGCTGCGGCTCACAATACCCGGCGTCTCTGCCCCGGACAGCGTAAGCTGGCCGGAAATCGGGGAAACGCTCGGCGACTTCCACGTGCTCGGCGCGGACACGATCACCGGGCGGAGGGCACGCAAGGCCGGCGGCGCATCGCTCGTGCTCACCGTCGCCGCCTACGACACCGGTTCCGTTGCCACCGGCGCGCTCGATTTCACCGTCGGCGGGCAGCCGTGGACGCTCCCCGGCGACAGCGTGCACATCGCGAGCGTACTCCCCGACACCGGCGAGGTCGATCTGCGCCCGCTGAAGGCGCAGGAGGAGTTGCGCTGGACGGTGCTCGACTGGCTGAAGTACTACGGCCCGTGGGTCGGCGGCGCGATCCTGCTCGCGCTCCTGATCTGGCTCGCGCGCCGCTGGTGGCTGAGCCGGAAGCGGCGTGCGGGCGAGGCGGAAGAGGAGATCCCTGAGATCCCGCCGTACGAGCAGGCGCGCGACGCGCTGGACGCGTTGACTCGCGACAACCCGCTCGCGCGCGGGGACCTGCGCGGGTATGTGAGCGCGCTCGTGTTTATCTGCAAGCGCCTGCTCGAGCGCACGAACGGCGAACCGGTGCTCGAGATGACAACGGCGGAAGTGCGGCGCTGGGCGCGTGGAAACGAGCTGCCGTTCGCGGCGCGTGACCTGATCCGGATGCTGGACGCGTCGGACACGGTCAAGTTCGCGCGCGGGGCGCTCGACGCGCACACCGCGGAGGATCTGCTCGCGATCGCCGCCCGGATTGTCGAGGCGCACCGTCCCGAGCCGGAGAGCGAAGAAGCAGCAGACGCTGCCGGCGAGGGCGCGGCCGGTACTGCGGGCGACGGGCGCACGGCAGGCGAGCGAGAAAATCCACGCGGCGGCTCTCCGGGGACCCCCACTCAGGAGTCCGTGGAGGCCGGGGAGCGCGCCTCGTGGTCAACGCGAACGGGGCAACGCGGCGATGGTTGAGTGGGCGAACCCATGGGCGCTGCTCGGCCTGCTCGCGATCCCGCTGATGATCGCGTGGGAGATCAGCCGGCAGCGGCGGCCGGCGCCGACGGTCACCTTTCCCGCGGCCGGATCGTTGAAGCCGCTGATGGGGCGGGTGAACCGCTGGTTGCGGCACGCGCCGTTCGTGTTCCGGCTCGCCGCGGTCGCGCTGCTCGTGTTGGCGATCGCCCGCCCGCGCGCTGCGCTCGACGAAGAGAAGGTGCACACCGAGGGCATCGACCTCGTGATCGCGCTCGACATTTCGACATCCATGCTTGCCGAGGACCTCGAACCGAAAAACCGCCTGGAAGCGGCGAAACAGGTGGCGAAGGAGTTCATCAGGGGACGGACGTCCGACCGGATCGGGCTCGTGATGTTCGCCGGCGAGGCGTTCACCTGGGCGCCGCTCACGCTCGACTACGAAGTGCTCGCGAACCTGATGGACCAGATCGAGGCGGGCACAGTCGAGGACGGAACCGCGGTCGGGAAGGCGATCGCGATCTCCGCGAACCGGCTGCGTCACGGCGACGCCGAGAGCCGGGTGATCATCCTGCTCACCGACGGGGTGAACAACGTCGATCAGCCTGACCCCCTGACCGCGGCGGGGGCTGCTTCCGAACTCGGGATCAAGATCTACACGATCGGCGTCGGCACGTACGGAATGGCGCGTGCGCCGGTGCGCGCCCCCGGCGGCGGAATCGCGTACCGGCAGGTCGAGGTGCGCATCGACGAGGACCTGCTCAAACAGATCGCGGACCTGTCCGGCGGACAGTATTTCCGCGCGACGAGCACCGAGGCGCTCCGTTCGATCTACGACCGGATCGACAAGATGGAACGCACGAAAGTCGAGATCGAACACGTGCGCCACTGGCGGGAGAAGTTCTACGCGTACGCGATCGCGGCGCTGGTATTGCTTGCGCTCGAACGGGTACTCGTGACCACACGGCTGCGCAACCTCGCGACGGCGGGGTGAAACGGTGGGTGGCCAGGGGGCTTCAGCCTCGGGTCTCATGCAATTACCCTTGCCCTTGACTTTAGTCAAGGATAATCAAACGTCGGATGAGCCGCGGTTGCGAGCAACCGCGGGCCTGTGTTGTGTCATCCTGAACAAGCCGGCCGAGCAGTTTCGTCGTTTCAGGCCGGCGCCGTGAAGGATCTCGACAGAGGACGATGATGAAGTAACCACACCGTCTGTTCTCGAGATCCTTCACCCTTCGCGCCAAAACTGACCGGCGCTTCGGGTTCAGGATGACACGGAGGGCGCGCCGAAATTGACGGCGCTTCGGGTTCAGGATGACACGGAGGGCGCGCCGAAATTGACGG
>JAANWZ010000051.1 GCA_018263585.1 Calditrichota bacterium
GCCTGTCGCTCTCACACACCGGTGGATCAGCCGCGGTTGCAAGCAACCACGGGCCTGTCGCTCTCACACACCGGTGGATCAGCCGCGGTTGCAAGCAACCACGGGCCTATTGCAAGCAACCACGGGCGTGGCCACGGCGGGCTTGAAGCTTGTGTCTCCGATTTTGCGCTGTGAAAAGAAACACGAGTTCATTGTCCGTACCTTGACGGCGGAGCGAAGGAGAGCGGGGATTATCGTTCTCAGGTTCACATGCCGCGGATTGTGGCCGTGAAGGGGGAGTGAGATGAGGCTGAAACCGTTGACAGTGTTGTTTCTCACGGGTTTTCTGCTGTTCGCATCGGGCGCGGGCGCGACGGTGCCGAAGGAGCCGAAGAAGCCTGAGCGGCCGGCCGAGCCGGAGGGCAAGTGCATGACCTGCCACAAGGAGAAGACGTCCGGTCTCTACTACCAGTGGCGGGAATCGGAGCACGCGCTGCACAACGTGACCTGTTTCGGTTGTCACGGCGCGCGCAAGGACGAGCCGGACGCGTTCGTGCACGAAGGCGCGTACATCGCGACGATGGTGACGCCGAAGGACTGCGGCCAGTGTCACAAGAAGGAGTCGGAGCAGTTCCAGGCGTCGCATCACGCGAAGGCCGGTCAGATCCTCGATTCGAACGACGCGTACCTCGCGCACGTGATCGGCGGCAACCCGGTCGCGATCGCCGGTTGCGCCTCCTGCCACGGGGCGAAGATGGAAATCGACCCGGGTTCGGCGAACAAGCTGAAGCCGGGTTCATGGCCGAATTCCGGGATCGGGCGGATCAACCCGGACGGCTCGCTCGGGTCTTGCAACGCGTGTCACGTGCGCCACAAGTTCTCGCGCCGCCAGGCGCGCCAGCCGGAGACCTGCGGCAAGTGCCACCTCGGCCCCGACCACCCGCAGAAGGAGGTGTACGAGGAGAGCAAGCACGGGATCACGTACTACACGAACATGGAAGAGATGAACCTCGATGCGGAGCGCTGGGTCGTCGGGGAGGACTACTCGGTCGCCCCGACGTGCGCGACCTGCCATCTCTCCGCGACGAAGAACATGCCGGTCACGCACGACGCCGGCGAACGGATCTCGTGGAACCTGCGCGCCCCGGTCTCGCACCTGCAGGACGACTGGCGGCGGAAGCGCCAGCGGATGCAGCGCGTGTGCCGCAACTGTCACGGCAGCGTGTTCTACGAGGGCCATTACCGCCAGCTCGACGGGTTTGTCAACCTGTACAACGAGAAGTTCGCGAAGCCGGCGACGCGCGTGATGGAGATCCTGCGCGAGAACGGGTCGCTGGAAAACGAGGCGAACTTCAGCAACGAGATCGAGTGGATCTACTGGGAGCTGTGGCACCATGAGGGCCGGCGCGCACGTCACGGCGCCGCGATGATGGGCCCGGACTACGCGTGGTGGCACGGGGTCTATGAGCTCGGCAAGCACTTCTATTTCAAGTTCATCCCCGCCGTGCGCGAAACCGGCGACGAGGAGGCGATCGGCTTCCTCGACGACCTGCTCGCGAACGACCCGATGCACAACTGGATGAACCGGAACACCGATGAACTGAAGCGCGGGATCAAGAGCGGCGAACTGCAGGAGCTGTACGAGCACATGTTCACCCCGAACCTGAACGAGTAGAGGTACGAATCACATGGAACGAGGTTTGAGACTACGTCATTCTGAACGGAGCCCGATGTCAGTTTATCGGGCGAAGTGAAGTTTATCTTGAACGCAGTGAAGGGAAGGTCCAGGTAGAAAAGGTCATCTGTGTATACATCATCTTGGTCAAACTCGGACCTGCTTCAGCCGCGAGCGGCAAACTGACGCCGGCCGCGGCTTCAGGATGACGGTGAGTCACCCGTCGTTCCAAATGAACTGGCCCAGTAGAGGGAGGCGCTGCGATGCGCAGGCTTTACCTGGCGTTTCTGCGAGGAGTGTCGGCGAACAAGATCAGCCGGACCGGGGTCGTGCTCACCACGACCGCGTTCTTCCTGTTCATTTCCTTCGAAGCGCTCCGGCTTTCCGGGATGCTGCACAACGCGTACGTGGGTCTGATCAGCTACCTCGGGATTCCGATCATCTTCGTGATCGGACTCGCGCTGATTCCGTTCGGCTGGTGGCGGAGCACGAAGCTGACCGGGCGGCCGTTCTGGGACCTGTTTTCCCGTGAATTCAGCCCGGAGGATATCACCGCCCGCCGTGTCGGGGCACGCGTGATCCGAGTCACCGCCCTGCTCACGCTCGCCAACTTCATCTTTCTCGGCGCGGTCTCGAGCCGCACGCTCCATTTCATGGACGAGCCTCATTTCTGCGGCACCGCCTGCCACCAGGTGATGGACCCGGAGTGGACCACGTACCAGCAGTCGCCGCACGCGGAGGTGAAGTGCGTGGAATGCCATGTCGGCGAGGGGCTCGATGCGCTCGTGAATTCGAAGCTGAACGGCGCGTGGCAGGTGATCTCCGCCACGTTCGAGCTCTATGAGAAGCCGATCCCGACGCCTGTGCACACGCTGCGCCCGGCGCGCGAAACCTGCGAGGAATGCCACTGGCCGCAGAAGTTCCACGGCAACACCGCGCGCAGTTGGACGACCTTCCGCCAGGACTCGTTGAACACCCCCCGCTACTCGACGCTGCTGATGAAGACCGGCTCCGGCGGAGTCGGGAAACCGACCGGCTCCCATTGGCACATCGCGGAGGAGAACACCGTCCGCTACGCGTCCATCGACGACGAGCGCGAGACGATGATCTGGGTCGAAGTGAAGCAGGATGACGGGAGTTGGAAGCGATACATGAACACGAGCATCGACGGGGAGGAGGAATCCGGCGATGAAATCGTGCGCGTGATGGATTGCGTGGACTGCCACAACCGCGCGACGCACATCTACGAGGAGCCGGAGAAGGCGCTCGACGAGCGGATGGAGCGCGGGATGATCTCGCGCGATCTGCCGTACATCAAGAAGCGCGCGCTCGGCGCCCTGCTCGGCTCCTACCCGGACAAGCCGACCGCGCTCGAGCAGATCGACCTCCACATCCGCAACTTCTACCAGCAGGAGTACCCTGAGCTGTTGCCGGAGATGGCCGATGAGATCGACGAGGCGGTTGCAGTCACGCAGGCGATCTACGACCGCAATATCCACCCGGAGATGAGCATCGACTGGGGCGCGTACCCGAGCCATCTCGGGCACGAGCAGGGACCCGGCTGTTTCCGCTGCCACGATTTCAGCATGGAGTCGAAGGACGGCGACTTCATCCCGATGGACTGCGACCTGTGCCACACGATCATCGCGGACGAGGACAGGGAACCGCCCACGTTCCTCGACCTGTGAGCGCGGGCGTGGTCACTGTTTCCGTCTCGCGATCCCGTGGATCACACTCCCAACCGCGAACAGCACGGAGCCTGCGAGGAACAACCACGGCAGCCACGCGCCCGCGCTCCCCGGCGCGTACGGCCCGGCGAGCAGCCACGCGAGGTAGCCGGCGAACAGCGCAACGAGCACCGCGCCCTCGACGCGGCCGATCCGGAGCCCGGAGAGCGCGAGTGGAAACACGAGCGCCGCCGCGCCCACCATCACCGGCAGCTCGGCGGTGAGCACGCGCGAATCGACCGCGAGTCCTCCCCCGGCGGCGACCGTGACCCCGAGAATCGCGAGCAGGTTGAACAGGTTCGAGCCGATCACGTTCCCGACCGCGAGCTCGCGTTCCCCGCGCACGCCGGCGACGACGGTCGCCGCCGCTTCCGGAAGCGACGTCCCCGCCGCGACCAGCGAAAGGCCGATCACGCGTTCGCTCACTCCCGCCCACATCGCGATCTCGACGGCGCCGTCAACAAACCAGCGCGCGCCGAACACGAGCGCCGCGAGCCCGGCAGCGATCGAGACGGCTGTCACCGTCACCGCCGCCGCGATCACCGGCTCCGGCTTCTTCTCCCGGATCAGGTCGTCGATCGTTCGCGTCCGCCGCGCGCGCAGAATCAGCACGTACGTGTACGTGACAATCCCGATCAGCAGGATCGCCGCCTCCACGGTGCCGAGCGCTCCGTTCAGCATCAGGAACCACGCGAGCAGCGAGACCGCGAGCAGCACCGGGATGTCAGCCTTGATGAATCCCCTGTGCACGGCGAGCGGGACGATGAGCGCACCGAGGCCGAGGACGAACAGCACGTTGAAGATGTTGCTCCCGATCACGTTCGCGAGCGCGACCGCAGGTTGTTCTGCGACGCTCGCACGCACGCTCACCGCGAGCTCCGGCGCGCTCGTGCCCCATGCGACGAGCGTGAGCCCGACGATCATCGACGGCGCGCGCAGCAGCTCCGCCGCCCGGCTCGCGCCGCGCACGAGCAGTTCCGCGCCGGCGATCAGGAGAAACAGACCGGCGATCGTGACAAGGATCGCGCTGCCCACTTCGAACACTTCCCCGCTTCGTCTATTCCCGCGTGCGCTGTTCGGAAAGATCGTCACTGACACCGCGCGCTGCAAACGGGCGCCCTTGTCATGCCCGCGGGGACCGAAGGTCACCGCGGTTCCTGGAACGGCTGAGGACCGCAGGCCGGCCCTGACTCGTGCCCGCGCTTGCTTGTCAAGCGCGGAACCGGACGCTGCGTACCCGGCTCATGCCCGCGGGGACGCGCCGCAGGCCGTCACCGCGGCTGATCCACCGGTTGATCAACCCTGCGACATCGCTGTGCGCTGTCACACGGGCACCTGCCGTCTGTCGAGGATCAGCGAATCGCCGCTCACCCCTCAACCCTGCCGCCTGATTGCCGGACGTATTGAGAGGCATGTCCGCACCCGTGCAACCGACCGCTGAATCCGCTACCTTCCCGGCCTGATACAAGCGTGCCGTCGGGTACCGTGCACGCCTGCCGACCATGCACGCTGGCCATGAACGATCAACGCGGACCGATTCCATGTACCGAACCCACACGTGCGGCGAGTTGCGCGGGGAGCACGCGGGCGAAACGGTCACGCTCGCCGGCTGGGTCGCGCGCGTGCGTGACCTCGGCGGCGTGATCTTCCTCACGCTCCGCGACCGTTACGGGCGCACGCAGCTCGTGTTTCACCCGGAGCGTTCGCGGGAGCTCGTGGAACGGGCGAAGCGGCTGCGGCAGGAGTGGGTGTTGCAGGTGACCGGCACGGTCCGCCCGCGCCCGGACGACATGGTCAACCCGGAGATGGCGACCGGCGGGATCGAGGTCGCGGTCGATGAGCTGGTCGTGCTCGCGTCCCCGGACACCCCGCCGCTGTTGCCGGAGGATGAGTTCGAGCCGAGCGAGGAGCACCGTCTCCGCTGGCGGTTCCTCGACTTGCGCCGCGAGCGGATGCGGCGGAATCTGCTCGCCCGTCACGAGCTGCTGCAACTGAGCCGCCGCTACTTCAGCGAGCGCGGGTTCGTCGAGATCGAGACGCCGTACCTGACCCGGTCCACGCCCGAGGGCGCGCGCGATTTTGTCGTCCCGAGCCGGCTGCATCACGGGTCGTGGTACGCGCTCCCGCAGTCGCCGCAGACGTACAAGCAGATCCTGATCGCGAGCGGGTACGACCGTTACTTCCAGATCGTGCGTTGCTTTCGCGACGAGGATTTCCGCGCGAACCGCCAGCCCGAATTCACGCAGATCGACGTCGAGATGGCGTTCTGCCACGAGCGGGACGTGATGGAGGCGTCTGAAGGGCTGATGCGGGCGATTTTCGAGCAACTGGTCGGGGTCGAGTTCCCGGAGACGGTGCCGCGGATGAGTTACGAAGAGGCGATGCGCCGGTTCGGCACGGACAAGCCGGATCTGCGGTTCGGCAACGAGCTCGTTGAGCTCACCGACCTGCTTGCCGGGCACGGGTTCGGGGTGATCGACAACACGGTCGCCGGCGGCGGGCGTGTGATCGGGCTGCGCGTGCCGGAGCAGGCGTCCGCGAGCCGGAAAGAGGTCGGCGAGTTCGAGAGCTACGTGAAGGAGCGCGGTCTCGGCGGGCTGATGCCGCTGCGCCGTGTCAGCGGGGACTGGTCCGGGCCGCTCGGCAAGTTCATCCCTGAGAGTGCGCTCGCAGAGGCGGCGCGAACTCTCGCGCTCGAGCCGGATTCCGACCTCGCGCTCGTCGCAGCCGCGCCGGCGCCGCGGGTGCATCAGGTGATGGGGATGCTCCGGCTCGAGCTCGCGCGGAAGTTCGGGTGGATCGACACTGACCGCCACGAGCTGCTCTGGATCGACCGGTTCCCGCTGTTCGAGAAGGACGAGGAGAGCGGCCGCTGGCTCGCGCTGCACCACCCGTTCACCGCTCCGGAGCCGGAGAGTTTCGCGGAGCATGCGGGCGACCCGGGCAGGATCATCAGCCAGGCGTACGATCTCGTGTGGAACGGGGAGGAGGTCGCGGGCGGCTCGCTCCGTATCCATGATCGTGAAACCCAGCTCACCGTGTTCGAGTTACTGGGAATGCAGCCGGCGGAGGCGAAACGGCGGTTCAACTTCCTGATGGAGGCGCTGGACTACGGCGCTCCGCCGCACGGGGGGATCGCATTCGGGTTCGACCGGCTCGTGATGATCCTCACCGGGGAGCCGTCGATCCGGGACGTGATCGCGTTTCCGAAGACGACGCAGGCGGTGGCGTTGTTCGAGGGTGCGCCGGGTGAGATCGACGACGTGCAGTGGCGTGAGCTCGCGCTCGCACGTGCAACTGGACCGGGGAAGTAGGCCGCTCTCAGTCCACGCAGGTTCCCGGTTTCGCTTGACTTGTCACGGGTTGCGGGATATTTTCCCTGTGATAAAGCGAACGAAGATAAAGACGGCCGTGGGAGACCGGAAGCGCGAAGAGGAGACGGTTGCGCGAGAGCTGTGTCGCGAGCACCGTTGCCCGGGGGATCTGGCCGCCATCGGAGTGCGGACCGAAACGAAGAGGGGAGCATGAAACGAACGGGTGTTTTCGGATTGTTGCTGGCGTTTTCGCTCGCGCTCGTGCTCGGCACGGGGTGCACGAAGTACGCCAGCGAGGAGGACCTGCAGAACCTCGACCGCCAGCGGGACGCCGCATTGTCTGCTGAGAAGGCGCTCGATGACTGCCAGGGTGAAGTCTCCCGCCTGGAACGGATGAAGGCCGAGAAGCAGGCCGAGCTGCAGGAGGCGAAGACCGAGAAGGCTGCTGTGCAGCAGCGTCTCCAGGAGACGAAGGAGATGAAAAAGGAAAAGGCGATGAAGAAAGAACAGGGAGGGATGTGAGATGACGACACGAATGATCGTGCTCGCCGCCGCCCTGCTGCTTCTCATCGCCGTGGCGGCCCCGGCACAGGCTCAGCAGAAGATGACGTATGAGGAATACCAGGCCGAGCTCGCGCAGTGGCAGGAACGTGAACAGCAGGCGAACGCTGCGCTCGAGGACTGCGAGAGCCAGAAGAGCCAGCTCCGGGCGGAGATCGAGGGGCTTGACAGCGAAATCTCGACCGTGTGGAACGAGGTGTTCGATGAACTGGGTGCAACCGACACAGATGTCGATGCGTTCGCGCAGCGGTTCGGTGATTTCGAGCGGAGCGTGAATCGGTTCGGCCGTCTCAGCCCCGAGCAGATGTACGAGCAGCAGGACGAGCTCGCGATGCTGGAAAAGGAGCTGAAGGGTCTCTCGAAGGAGCCACAGGCTTTACTCACGCAGTTCAAGCAGCGGATCGACCGCGCGGGGGCGGATCTCGATAGCTACCGCAAGCGGATGGCCGGCCCGCGTTCGGTGAAGTACACCGTGATGCGCGGCGATCACCTCTGGGGGATCGCGAAGATGCCGGACCACTACGGCGACGGCGCGAAGTGGATGCGGATCTATTCCGTCAACCGCGAAAAGATCGACGATCCGGATCTGATCTACCCGGAGCAGGCGTTCAGCGTGCCGCTCGACATCGACAAGAACTCCCAGTACCTGGTCAAGCGCGGGGATTTCCTTGCGAAGATCGCCGAAGAAGTCTATGGCGACCCGTACAAGTGGCGGGACCTGTACGAAGCGAACCGCGAACTGATGCCGGACGAGAACATGCTGTATGAGAACACGATTCTCACGGTACCCGGCCGCGGCGGTTCGAAGATGATGGAGAGATAGCTGACGGAGACGCGTATTGCACGCACTCGCCGTTGCCTGAACGCAGCACTGTAACCAGCTACCAGCGGCCTGCGCCGGCGGAATATCGCCGGGTGGGCCGCTTTTGTTGCGATGAACATTGATTACAGCATCCCGATCGACGCGACTTTGCTGCCGCGGATCGCCGGCCCGCAGGACCGGAATCTGCGGCGGTTGAGCGAAGCAGTCCGCTCCCGGCTCGTCGTGCGCGGCTCGTCCGTGTTCATCTCCGGACCGCCGGATGAAGAGGAGGCGCTGCGCAGCGTGTTCCGCGATCTGTCCGGGATGGCGCGGCAGGCGGACGTCGATCCGGCCGGTCTCGACGCGGCGCTCACGCTCGCCGGGCTCGCGCTCCCTGTCGAACCCGATCGCAAGCGGGACAACGGGGACGGGCTGCTCGTGTTCGAACGGCGCGGGTTCCAGTTGCGCACGCGTTCGCGCAACCAGGAGCTGTACGTGCGCGCGGCGGAGCAGTCGGATCTCGTGTTCGCGGTCGGACCGGCGGGGACCGGAAAGACGTACCTCGCCGTCGCCGCCGCGGTGAAGGCGCTCATCAACCAGCAGGTGGACCGGATCATTCTCGTCCGGCCGGTCGTGGAGGCCGGCGAGAAGCTCGGCTACCTCCCCGGCGACATGCGCGAAAAGGTGGAGCCGTATTTCCGCCCGCTCTACGACTGCCTGCGCGAAATGTTACGCCCGGAAGAGCTCGCCCGTCAGCTCGACCAGGGGGGCATTGAGGTCGCGCCGCTCGCGTACATGCGCGGGCGCACGCTCAACAACTCGTTCGTGATTCTCGACGAGGCGCAGAACACGACGAGCGCGCAGTTGAAGATGTTCCTCACCCGGCTCGGCGCGCGCTCGCGCTCGATCGTCACCGGCGACCTCACCCAGATCGACCTCGAACACCCGGGCGAGAGCGGGCTCGCGGAAGCGATCATCATCCTGCGCGGGATCAAGGGGATTGGCTTCATTACGCTCGACGAGAGCGACGTCGTCCGCCACCCGCTCGTGAAGAAGATCATCGCCGCGTACGAACGTGAACGCACAGAGAATCGCTCCGATGAATGAGGCGCAACCGGAGGAGACGTCTGCCCGGCGCGGGTCCCGGTTGTACCCGCTGCTCCCGATCGTGCTCTGGGCGGTGATCACGGCGCTCACGATGTACCTGTTCCCGCGGCAGGGGCCGCGCCCGTTCCGCGAATTCCGCCTCGGCGAGATCAGTCCGGAAGAGATCATCGCCCCGTTCACGTTCGATCTGCTCAAGAACGACGAGGAGTTGGAGCGTGAACGCGAGCAGGCGCGCAATTCGGTGGAGCCGGTGTTCGTGCGCGATGACTCGGTGAGTCTGGAGATGCTCGCCCGGCTGCGCGGTTCGCTGCGGAGCATCCGTCGCGCGGCGAGCGCGATTCACAGTTCCGACACCGCCCGCGGCCCGCTCGGTCCGATCGGGCGCGAGTTGCTGGACGATGTGCGTTCCCGGTTCGAGCTCACGCTGAACGAGAACGCGTGGCGGTACCTGATCGACAGCACGCGCGGCGACACGTTGCCGGTCCACGAACCTGAGCTGGGTACGATCCTGCGCGACCTTTACAGCCGCGGGGTGCTCGACGTGAGTCGCGGCGAGATCGAGGCGCCGGAAGGGAGCATCCGCGTGATCGAACGCGGCGAGGAGCGCACGCTGGAGCCGGAGCGGCTGTTCGACGTCCCCTCCGCCCGTGACGAAGCGCTCGCCCGTCTCTCCGAACAGGTTGCGCCGGACGAGGCCGCGGAGGACACGACGCTGAAGATCGCCTACGAGCTGCTCGCCTCGCACATTCGCCCGAATCTCGTGTTCGACGCCGCGGAAACCGAACGGCGGCGGGATCGCGCGGTCGCGCAGGTACCGCTCGTGAAGGGGACAGTGATCAAGAACGAGCGGATCATCGACTCGAACGAGCGCGTCACCGAACAGCACCTTGAAAAGCTGCATTCGCTCGAGGCGCAACTGGAGGCGCGCGCCGGTCAGGAGCGGGGCCTGTGGCAGCGCCTGTTCCCGTGGCTCGGGCGGTTTCTCTTCGCCGGAACGCTCTATTTCTTCTTCGGACTCTGGCTGATCCGCTTCCACCGCGAGACGTGGAACAGGGCGAACGAACTGCTCCTGCTCTGGGCTCTGTTCGTAGTGATGATCGCGGTGTACGGGTTCGTGTTCGCCCGCTACGACGTGAACCTGTTCCTCTACCCGGCCGCGCTCGGGGCGATGATCATCACGATCGCGTTCCACGCGCGGATCGGGCTGCTGTTTTCGCTGATTCTCGCGCTGATCATCGGCGGGCTCGAAGGCCGTGACCTGATCAGCGCACTCGCGATCCTGCTGCCCGCTTCGCTCAGTCTGTTCGCCGTGCTCCGTGTGCGCACGCGGTTCCAGATCATGCGCTCGGCGGCGCTCATCTTCGCCGGCGCCGCGCTCGTGATCCTGATCGACCGCACGATCACGCTTCAGTTCGACGAGACGATGGTGGCGGCGTTCGGCTACGCGGCGATTTCGGCGCTCGGGACGCCGTTGATCGCGCTCGGGCTGTTGATGCTCGTCGAGCCGCTGTTCAAGGTGACGTCCGACCTCACGCTGCTCGAGCTCGCGGACCTGAACCGGCCGCTGCTGAAGAAGCTGTCGCTCGAGGCGCCGGGGACGTATCACCATTCGATCATGGTCGGCAATCTCGCCGAGGCGGCGGCGGAGAAGATCCAGGCGAACCCGCTGCTCGTACGCGCCGGCGCCTACTACCACGATGTCGGGAAGATGAACCTGCGCGACTACTTCGTGGAAAACCAGCCCGACCAGGGGAACATCCACGACAGCATCGACCCGGAGGAGTCTGCGCAGATGCTCGCCAGGCATGTCACGGCGGGCGTGGAAGTCGCGGACAACTTCGGTGTCCCGGAGAAGATCAAGGAGTTCATCTGCGAGCATCACGGCACCAGCCTGATGGTCTACTTCTACAACAAGGCGCTCGAGTTGCGTCCGGAAGGGAAGGTGAGGGAGGAGGACTTCCGCTACCCCGGGCCGAAACCGCAGTCGAAGGAGACGGGGATCCTGATGCTCGCCGACAGCGCTGAGGCGGCGACGCGCAGCATCGATGACCCGAGCGAAGAGAACATTCGCAACATCGTGCGCGACGTGATCATCAACAAGTACCGTGATGGTGAGCTCGATAAGTGCCCGCTCACGATGCACGACCTCGGGCAGGTGATGGAAGCGTTCGTCCCGATCCTGCAGGGGATGCATCACCACCGGATCCGCTACCCGTCCCGCGAGGAACTGGAGACGCGCCGCGAGCAGTCGAAGGCGCGCCAGGCGAAAAAGGCGGAGGCCGAGGCGGGAGAATCGGGATCGTGATCCGGCTGTTCGTGCAGCCGGAGGGCTGGCGTGTTCACGGCCGGGAGGAGCTGCTCGCGTGGCTTCGCGCGGAAGCGGAGCGCGAACGGTGGCGGGGCGCGCTCGATCTCGTGCTCGTCGGCGACGAGCATATCAGCGAGCTCAACGAACGCTGGCTCGGTCACGAAGGCCCGACGGACGTGCTTGCGTTCGATTACAGCGCGCACGGCGGTCCGGACCGTGATGAGACAGCGGCCGGCGACGGGGCGCCGGAGTTTGATCTGCCCGGGAGCGAACCGGCGCCGGATGATGATTTCCCTGACGCGGATATATATGTTAGTTTGGATACGGCCGTGTCTCAGGCCGCGGACTACGAGTGCACGGTGACCGAGGAAGTGTCGCGTCTCCTGCTGCACGGACTGTTGCACGTGGCGGGCTGGAGAGACTTGACAGCCGCGGAGCGCCGGGCCATCACCGAGCGGGAAGATCAGGGGCTGGCCCGAGCTGGACGAGAAGCCGGCGTCCTGACGTGGCGAATCTGGAATCCGGTCGAGCACAGGGGCTGATCTGGAGGTGGACAGTTCAACCTATTGGACTGAACTGCTCGTGTTTATCGGGCTGTTCGTCCTCTCCGCGTTTTTTTCCGGCAGCGAAACTGCGTTCTTTTCCCTCACCAAGGCACAGCTCCGGGTGTTGCGGGAGCGGACCGACACCGGAGCACACCGTGTCGTGCGCCTGCTCGATCGTCCCCGCGAACTGCTCGTCTCGATCCTGATCGGGAACACGGTGGTGAACACATCAGCCGCGAGTGTCGCCGCGCTCGCTGTGTACGAGCTCGCGCTCGACGCCGGGTTCGACACGCGCTGGTCGCTCGTGCTTCAGATCCTCGTCGTCACGTTCCTGCTCATCGTGTTCGTCGAAATCTCGCCGAAGCTGTTTGCGCTGCAGAACAACGAGCGCTGGGCGCTGTTGCTGTCCGGTCCGATCCGGTTCGCGGGCTGGCTGTTGTGGCCGGTGAGCCGACTGCTCGTGCTGTTCGTGGACGGTCTCGCGCGCGTGCTCGGGGTCGAGGCGACGCGCATCCTGTTCAGCGAAGAGGAGCTGCGCACGCTCGCCGAGGTGAGCGAGGAACACGGCGTGCTCGAAGAGGACGAGCGCGAGATGATCCACTCGATCTTCGAGTTCGGCGAGACGGAGGCCGGCGAGATCATGGTCCCGCGCATCGACATGGTCTCCTTGCCGATGGACGCGCGGATCAAGGATGTGCTCGGCGTCATCCGCGAGCGCGGCCACAGCCGGATCCCCGTGTTCGACAGCGACGTCGATCACATCGTCGGCATTCTCTACGCGAAGGACCTGATCGGCGTGGAGAGCAACGGCCATCAGAACCAGCAGGTAAGCGAAATGATGCGCGAGGCGTATTTCGTCCCGGAGAGTAAGCGCATCTCCGCCCTGCTCAAGGAGTTCCGGCGACACAAAGTGCACATGGCGATCGTCGTCGATGAATACGGCGGCACGGAGGGCCTGGTCACGATGGAGGATGTGATCGAGGAGATCGTCGGCGAAATCCAGGACGAGTTCGATACCGAGGAACAGGTGATGCGCCGTCTCGAGGACGGCGACATCCTCGTGCTCGCGAAAATGGAAGTGTCGGATTTCAACCGGGAAGTCGGCGAGGACGTTGTCCCGACGAATGAAGACTATGACACGCTCGGCGGGTTCATCTTCTCGCTCGCGGGCGAGGTGCCGAGACCGGGCCAGGAATTCTCCCATGCGGGCTGGAAATTCAAGGTGAACGCCGTCGAAGGCAACCGCGTCCTCTCCCTCCGCATCCATCCGCCCGCCGATGCGAAGGTCGAGGATCAGCCCACTTGACACCACGAGACCGTCTCGAGCAGGAAGTCCTCCCGCACGTGCGGCGGCCGCAGCGCTACGCCGGCCGTGAACTGCACCGGATCGTGAAACCGGACGCCGAACTCCGGTTCGGGCTCGCGTTCCCCGACCTCTACGAGATCGGGATGAGCTCGCTCGCGGTGCAGATCCTCTACCACCGGGTCAACGAATCCGCTGCGGAGATCGCGTGCGAGCGCACTTTCCTGCCCGCACAGGACGCCGCCGCGCGACTGCGCGCGAGCGGAATCCCGCTGCTCACGCTGGAAACCGGGACTCCGCTGCGCGAGCTCGATCTGCTCGGCGTGAGTCTCTCGTACGAGCTCGCGCTGCCCGGGATGCTCGAGCTGCTCGATCTCGGCGGGGTTGCGATCCGGAGCCGCGATCGCACGGAGCGCGACCCGATCGTGGTCGCGGGCGGGCCGGTCGCGTACAACCCGGAGCCGTACGCGGAGTTCGTCGATCTCGTCGCGGTCGGGGACGGCGAGCAGCTCGCGGTCCGGATCGCGCACGCCGCGCTCGCGGCGAAACGGGAGCGGATCGCGCGCGCGCGCACGATCGCCCGGCTCGCCGCGCTCGACGGCATCTATCACCCCGCCGCGCACAGCCCCGAACGGACGCGCTCCGGCCGGCACGTGATCCCCGGCGGCAACGGCGCCCCGCTCGTGCACGGTGAGCTCGTCGAATCGCTCCCCCCGCAGTACTACCCGCGCCGGCCGCTCGTCCCGCTCGCCGAAGTTACGTTCGACCGGCTCAGCGTGGAGATCATGCGCGGGTGCACGCGCGGCTGCCGATTCTGCCAGGCGGGCACCCTGTACCGGCCGGTACGTGAACGGCCGGTCGATGAGATTGTCGCCCAGGCGCGCGCGAACCTCGACGAGACCGGCTATGGCGAACTCAGCCTCACCTCGCTCTCGACGTCCGACTTCGGCCGGCTTCCCGAGCTGATCGACGTGCTGCAGGAGGAGTTCCGCGGCGAGGCTATCTCGCTCGCGTTCCCGTCGCTGCGGCCGGATTCGTTCACCACGGAAATGGCGTGCGCGTTTCCCGGCTCGCGGAAGGCGGGGATCACGTTCGCCCCGGAAGCGGGCACGCAGCGGCTGCGCAACGTGATCAACAAGGACACCCGGGACGAGGACCTGCTCCGCGCCGCCGCGCTCGCGTTCGAACACGGCTACACGTCCGTCAAGCTGTACTTCATGCTCGGGCTGCCGGCGGAAACCGACGAAGATCTTCGTGGGATCGCGCAACTGGCGGGCAAGGTTGCGAGGCTGTGCACGGGCAAACGGCAGCGGGTGACCGCGTCCGTCGGACCGTTCGCGCCGAAGCCGCACACGCCGTTCCAGCGCGTCGCGCAGAACCCGGTCGCCGAACTGCGGCGCAAGCAGAAGCTGCTGCGGCGCTATTTCAACGGGATCCCGGCGCGGCTCACGATGCATGACCCGGACAGCGCGCTCGTCGAGAACGCGATCGCCCGCGGTGACCGCCGGCTCGCGGGCGTGATCGAACGGGTGTGGCGCGAAGGCGGCACGCTCGAAGCGTGGCACGACCGGTTCGACGCGGCCCGCTGGATGCAGGCGTTCCGGGACGAGAACCTCGATCCGGCCGCGCTCGCCGCTGAGATTGCGCCGGACGAGAGGCTGCCGTGGGCGCACATCTCGAAGGGCGTGCCGGAGCGGTTCCACGAGCGCGAGATGAAGAAGGCGTTGCGCGCGCGGATCACCAGCGACTGCCGGGTCGGGCAGTGCCACGCGTGCGGACTCGAACGGATGATCCCGGAGGGCGCGATCGTCTGCAACCTGTACCCGTCGCAGTCGTTGCGCGCGCCTGAGCCTGCGCCGGTCGAGGAGGAAACTGGCGCGCCGGTCGCGTTCGCGCGGGTCCGCTACACGCGCGGGCCGGAGCTGCGCTGGGCGGGACATCTCGACGTCGTCCGGGAATGGGAGCGGCTGCTCCGGCGGGCGCGGGTTCCGGTCGCGTTCACGCACGGGTTCAACCCGCACCCGCGGCTTGCGTTCGGCCCGCCGCTGCCGCTCGGTCTCACGAGCGAGGCGGAGTACATCGACATCGCCCTGCGCGAGGAGCTGGCTGCGGAGACGCTGCTCGAGCGGATCAATTCGGCTGCAACAGAAGGGTTGCGCGCGCGCGCGGCGATTGTGCTCCGGCAGCGCCCGCCGTCCCTGACCTCGGCGGTCGAGCGGATCGTCTATGGCTTTTCCACACTCGGAGATAATACTTTACACGATCGACTGTCCGCATTTCTGCAACGGAACGAAGTGAATGTCCACCGGCGCGCGAAGGACCGCGAAAAGGTCGTAAACATAAGACCTTACGTGGACGACTTGCGCCGGGAAAACGGCCGCTGGGTGCTCGCGCTCACCGTGCGGGGGGGAACGACTGCACGGCTCGATGAGCTCGCCCGCGCCTGGGAGGTCGAGGACGGGGTGCTCACGGGGTTTGTTCGGCTGACGATGCAGGTTTCCAGCGAGAAGGGGATGCAGACACCGCTCGCGGCGGTGACGGGGGTTCTCTCGCGCGCCGGGGAGGCGGCGTGAGGAAGCAGATCGTAATCAACGCCGCGACCGCGGAGACGCGGATTGTCCTGCTCGAGGACAACCAGCTCGCGGAGGTGTTCGTCGAACGCCCGGAGAGCGAGCGGCATGTCGGCGACATCTACCTCGGCCGCGTGCGCAAGGTGCTGAACGGGATCTCGGCCGCGTTCGTCGATATCGGCTGGGAGCAGGACGGGTTTCTCCACTTCAACGACGTCGGCAGCCTGTACGAATACCCGGAAGCGAACGGCGACAGCCGCGGCAACGGGCGCCGGATCGGCAACGTCGGCCGCGTCAACCTCCACCCCGGCCAGGAAATCCTCGTTCAGATCACGAAGGAACCGATGGGCGGCAAGGGCCCGCGTGTCACCAGCCAGGTGTCGCTGCCCGGCCGGTTCGTCGTGCTCGTGCCGAACGAGGAGTCGGTCGGCGTCTCCCGCAAGATCACGAATCCCCGCGAAAAACGGCGGCTGAAGAGGATCGCGCGCTCGCTGCGAGAGGACGGGTTCGGAATCATCGTCCGCACTGTCGCCCAGGAGCGGAACGAGGAGACGCTCCGGGACGACATCCGCCGGCTCGTGAGCACGTGGCGGAAGGTGGAGACGAAAGCGGCCGCCGCGCACGCGCCGGAGCTCGTGTACAAGGAGATGACGCTCGCATCCAGCGTGATCCGCGACCTGTTCAGCCCGGAGATCGACCACCTGATCGTCGATTCACGCAGCCTGCACAAGGAGATCGTGGACTACCTGCGCGGGGTGAGCCCGCAACTGGTCGATCGCGTCGAGTTCTACACAGACAGGCTCCCGATCTTCGACCGCTACGAGATCGAGACCGAGATCGAGAAGGGGTTGCGGCGCAAGGTGTGGCTCGAAGGCGGCGGGCACATCCTCATCGAGCACACGGAGGCGATGGTCACGGTCGATGTGAACAGCGGGCGCTACGTCGGCAAGTCCGATCATGAGGCGAACAGCCTGCGCGTGAACCTGCGCGCGGCGCGTGAGATCTGCCGCCAGCTCCGGCTCCGCGACATCGGCGGGATCATCGCGATCGACTTCATCGACATGGTCGAGGAGAAGAACCGGAAGAAGCTGTACGACGAGGTGAAGAAGGAGCTGAAACGTGACCGGGCGAAGGTCGATGTCGCCCCGATCGGCGCGTTCGGGCTGATGCTGCTCACGCGCCAGCGCATCCGCCCGTCGCTCGTGTACGCGTTCAAGGAACCGTGCAAGGGTTGCCACGGGACCGGGATGGTGCCGACGCGGGAAACCGTGGTCACCGAGCTCGAACGCTGGATCGCCCGCTACCTGTACCACACGCGCCGGCGGCGAATCCGGGTCGTCGTCCATCCGGCGCTGCACGAGTTCCTCGTCGAAGGGGGTCTGCGCAACCGGATCAACCGGATGATGCTGCGCTACAAGCTGTTCATCCGCCTCTCCGTGGACGCCGGTCAGCCGCCGACCGGATTCCGCGTGCTCACCCTACCCGGCGGCGAAGATGTCACCGAACAGTTCCGGCACTGACGGGCCCTCCCCGGGTTGCGCCCATTCACGAGCCGGTGTAGATTATCTGCGGGGAGTTAGAGTTTCCTATCGGTTCAGCGAGGCGAACTTATCGGCCCGCGGTCCCCGCGAACGAGGGATTGCCGGCAGGATGAGACCGGGGATCTGGTCGGAGGAGAGTGATGTCGCCGCATCGTCGCACGAAAACCGGACTGAGCGCGAACATGGAGGACTACCTCGAGACGATCTACTTCCAGGATCTCGAGGGGCTTCCCGCAAAAGTGAAGAACATCGCGGACACGATGGGCGTCTCCAAACCGTCAGTCACCGAGGCGCTTTCGGTGCTCCAGGAGCGCGGGCTCGTGCTGCACCAGAAGTACGGCGACATCGAACTCACCGAGAAGGGGCGCAAGGAAGCGGACAGGATCTACCACCGGCACCGCCTGTTCATGCGCCTGTTTGCGGAGCTGTTCAACGTTGCGCCGGACATCGCGGAGGATGACGCGTGCAAGGTGGAACATCTCGTCAGCGAGGAGACCGTCGGCCGCGTGCAGAAGTTCCTCGAATTCGTCGATGAGCAGCGGGTGAACGGCAACGTCGGCAGGGCGTTCCGCGAGTACTTGACGGAAGCGTAAACGGGTGACAGGGGGGTCTGGTGGCGCGCATCACATGGAACGAGGTTTGAGACTGCGTCATTCTGAACGCAGCCCGATGTCAGTTTATCGGGCGCAGTGAAGAAGGTCCTGGTAGATAAACGGTTGTATATACATACATTACCCCCGTCGGACGCGGACCTTCTTCCGCCCTGCGGGCGTCAGAATGACACAATCGAACGAGCATACCTGATATGAACCGGCACTGGCGCGGGGGTCAGCCTCCCGGCCGGCCGAGGATGCTCGCCTTCAGCAGTCTGAACCGCATGCTCAGCAGCTTGCTCGCGGTTCCATACTGGATCTGATTCGTCGCCATCCGTGACATTTCGCGGTCGATGTCAACATTGTTCACTCCGTTGAACAGCCTCGGCGTTTCGGAATCCACGACCTGCGGCTGTACGCGATCCAACCGGCGTGTTCCGCCGGCGACCGGGATGTGCCCGGTGTCGGTGCGCATCATCCGCTTTCGCCGCGACTCCATCGCCTTTTTCAACTCTTCTTCGAATTCAACCTTGCTGGCTTTGTAGCCGGGAGTTTCCGAATTGGCGATGTTCGCCGCCATCACCTTCTGGCGTGTTGCGTACGCATCCAGACCCTTGCGCAACGGGATCATCGCGTCGAGGCGGCGGAACAGGAAGTTGTATGTGCGGTTGACTGGCACGGAGCACTCCGGCGCTGGCACGATCACGCCGGTTGGGGAGCAAGATATGTGCCGGGCGGCGGCGGTTCCGAGATGTCCCGCCCGCACGGGATCCCGGCGCATCGTTGCCGTGCTCCGGGCCGCGCACTCATGAAAAAAGGGGACACGGTTTCCGTATCCCCGGCACAATCTTCCGAACGAAAAAGGAGGTTACTTCTTCGCCTGAGAGGAAGCCGCCCTCTTCTTGCGCGGTCCGCGGCGCCGGTCCTTCTTCGACTTCTTCGACTCCTGCAGCTTCTCATTCAGCTCTTCGGTATCGAACATATAGACCATGCCTTCCCCTTTGCCGCTTGAGAAGAAACCGATGTCGAGCCGCTTGATCAGCTTGCGAACCTGTCCGACATCGAGCCCCATTTCCTCAGCGTACTTGCGGTCACTGATCGTCGCCATCACACTCACCCTCCTGTTTCTGAAACCTTGCACAACGCGATTACTTCACGTTCGCCCCGAATCTAATTTTCCGGGAACGTGATGTCAAGACCTTGCCCGGGATAATCGGTCTTTTCCGTTCCATTCGCACGCGATGCATTTTGTTCGGACCGCGATTGAATTGGACCGCGAAGCGGGCGCCGGAGAGTAAAACGAGCATGCCCGCAATGCGCGCGGCGCGGTGTCGCTGGGCGCGTCCCGCACTCCATCAGCAGTTTCACCGGCACAGTTCAGACAATACATTGCCGCTGACCGTTGCGATCCGGTGCGAGGCCGCCATCGTGCTGATAACACCTGTCCTGGATGATGAGGTGCGCCCGTCGGGATGAATCAACCTGAACAGGCACCGCGAACAGGCCGTGATGCGGGCCGGCTGCCCGGTCAGCCGCGGGGTGTGTGGTCACACGCCGTCCCCCCGCTGGTCGAGCTCATCGGTGCACCGCTCGCGCTGCGCCTGCACGCGACGTGGCGGATCGAACGGGTCGGTTACGACAACATTCGCACCGTATCCGCCCGTCCCGGCTGGATCGTCGGCTCCTTCCACGATGCGATCCTGCTCACCGCTCTGCTCGTGCGCGAGCGCGGCACGGTCAGCGTGATTTCCCCCTCCTGGGAGGGGGAGATTATCGCGCGGTTGGTTCACCGGTTCGGGCACAGGATCGCGCGCGGGTCGAGCGGGCATCAGCCGCTGCGCGCGGTTCGCGAGAGCGTGCGCCAGTTGCGGCGGGGGCGTGTGATCGCGTGGGCGGTGGACGGCCCGATCGGCCCGCCGCGCGTCGTGAAACCGGGGATCGCGCAGATCGCGTCGCTCACCGGGCGGCCGATCGTGCCGATGCACGGCGTCGCCGACCGAGCCTGGGTGCTGCCGTCATGGGACCGGCACGTGATCCCGAAACCGTTCGCCCGCGTCGCGACCGGGTTCGGCGAGCCGGTGTACGTCCCGCGCGGGGTGCGCGGCGCTGACCTCGAGCGCTGGACCGTTCGCGTGCGCGACAGCCTGCTCGCGCTCGAGGATGAGCTGCGCGGCGCGCTCGCGCGCCCGGTCACCGGGTGGGAGTGACTGTGGCGAACCCTCCGACACCCGAGATCCTCCGCGACGAGCTCGCCGAGTTTCTCTCCCACCTCGAGCTCGAGCGGTCGTACAGCGGGAACACGGTTGACGCGTACCGGCGCGACCTCGTGCGTTACCTGGACCATCTCGCCGAATTCGGTGTCACGGCGGCGGATCGGATCCTCCGCAATCACGTGCACGATCACCTCCGCCTGCTCGCCGGGCTCGGGCTCGCGGAGCTGTCACGCGCACGCGCCGCGGCCGCGATCCGCCATTTCCACCGCTTCCTCCACCGCGAAGGGCTGGCGTCTGTCAACCCGGCCTCCGACCTGCGCATGCCGCGGCGCTCCGCGAAGTTGCCGGAGACGCTGTCGGTGGAGGAAGCGAGCCGGCTCGTGGAGGCGCCGGACACGTCCGGCGAGCTCGGCGTGCGCGACCGCGCGATGCTCGAGATGCTGTGGGCGTGCGGGTTGCGGGTCAGCGAGCTCGTTGCGCTCACGCTCGCCAACTGCCTGTGGGACGACGGATTCGTGCGCGTGTTCGGGAAGGGGTCGAAGGAGCGGTATGTACCCGTGGGCGGCGAGGCAATCCGCTGGGTGCGGGATCGTTACCTGCGCGACGGCGTGCGCGCGCGTCTCGCCGCGGGCAGAAGGCTCGACCGCGGCGCGCTCTTCCTTTCCCGCACCGGCCGGCCGCTCACACGCCAGGCGGTGTGGGTCCGGCTGCGCGATCTCGCGCGCACCGTTGACATCCGCGCCGGGATCAACCCGCACGTGTTCCGCCACACGTTCGCCACCCACCTGATCGAAGCCGGCGCCGACCTGCGCGCGGTGCAGGAGATGCTCGGCCACGCCGACATCGCGACCACCCAGATCTACACCCACCTGCAGCGCTCCACGTTGCAGCAGGAACACCGCGACCACCACCCGCGGGGGTGACGAGGCAGGTGTGGCCCTGTCACAGAAATGTGCCCCTGTGACAGCGCGCAGCGATGTCGCAGGGCTGATCGACCGGTGGATCATCCGCGCGGGCAAGCCCGCACGGCCGGTACACGTGTCAGAGCAGGTTTGATGCGAGATCGCTGAGCCGGCTGCGCTCGCCTTTTTCGAGCGTGACGTGCGCGTACAGCTTCTGCCCTTTCATCCGGTCGATCAAGCGGGTGAGGCCGTTCGAGCGGCTGTCGAGGTACGGGCTGTCGATCTGGTGCGGGTCGCCGGTGAGCACGATTTTCGTGCCCTCCCCGGCGCGTGTGATGATCGTCTTCACCTCGTGCCCGGTCAGGTTCTGCGCCTCATCGACGATGAAGAAGATCCGGTTCAGGCTGCGGCCGCGGATGTAGGCGAGCGCGCTGATGTTCAGCTTGCGCGTCTTCAGCATCTCGTCGATCGCCTGCGCCTTCCTGTCGGTGGCGCGGTACCGGCCGCGGATCACGCCGAGGTTGTCCCAGAGCGGCTGCATGAACGGGTCGAGCTTCTCCTCGACGTCGCCGGGCAGGTAGCCCATCTGCTGGCGTCCGAGCGGGACGACCGGGCGCGCGAGGTAGATCTGGTCGTAATGGCGCCGCGCCTCGAGCGCCCCGGCGAGCGCGATCAGCGTCTTGCCCGTGCCCGCTTTCCCGGCCAGCGTGACGAGCATGATCTCCGGGTCGAGCAGCGCGTTCAGCGCGAACGTCTGCTCGCTGTTGCGCGGGATGATCCCGTACCCGTTGCGCTTGTCCACGCGCATAAACGCCTTCCGTTCGCTGTCGTAGCGCGCGAGCCCGCTCTTCCGGCTGCTCTTGAGGATGAAATACGAGTTCGGGTACGGCTCCTCGACCCCGATCTCGGCGAGTTCGACCGCGAACGGGTCCGCGTAGAGGCGGTCGATCAGCTCCGGGTCGAGGTCGTCGAGCTGGTAGCGGCCCTTGTACAGCTTGTCGAGCTCGGGGACCTTGTCGCTCTCGTAGTCCTCCGCGGGGAGGCCGAGGCTGCGCGCCTTCAGTCTCAGCGAGACATCCTTGCTGATGAGCACGACTTCGCGGCCGGGAAACGTCTCGCGGATGTCGCACGCGGCGGAGAGGATGCGGTGGTCCGGGGTCTCGTCGGTGAAACTGTCGCGCACGAGCTCATGGATCCGGCGGCCGGCGTGGATGTGCAGGTTGCCGAGACCGGGTCCGAGCGGGGTGCCCTGGTGATCGTTGACGCCGACGACCGGGAGCAGCTCGTCCAGTTCGCGGGCGATCTCGCGCGCGTGGAAGTTGAGCGTGTCCGGACCCTTCTTGAAGTGATCGACCTCCTCGAGCACCGTGATCGGGATGAACAGGTCGTTCTCCTCGAACCGATGGAGCGCGGACGGGTCATGCAGGAGCACGTTCGTGTCGATCACGAACAGCTTCGGGCCGCGTTTCGCACGGTTCGCGTTCGTGCGCACGGCGGCCTTCGCGCGCGCGGCGGGTTTCTCCGGTTTCGCCCGCTCGGTGGGTGCGCGCGCCGGCTGTTCGCCGGCACGGACGGCTTCGACCTGCTCCCGCTCCGCCGCGAGCGCAGCCTGTTTCACATCCTTCGCGCTGCGTGGAGCGGACCGCCGTCTCGGTTTCCGGGACTCGAACATCACTCCTCCGCTCACGATCTGAGCGCGCGAGATGATCCCGGCGGCGGAGGCCGCCGGGATCACGCGCACGAATCACACGCGGGACAATGTACGGCGCCGGTCGGCGGTGTGGAGCGCCCGGCGCGGCTACCCGTGCACGCGCTCGACGGCGTCGCTGTAGTCGAGGCTGTTGATCAGTTTGCGGAACGCGTTCGCGTGCGCGTTCATCGTCGCTTCCGGGCCGGTCCCTTTGAAGAACCACGGGCCCTGCGGCGTGTTCACGATCGCGGACACGTTCATCCAGTTCTTCAGCTCCTGAGTCGCCGGCGCGCCGGGCATCTGCGACGGTTTCTGCGTGCCGGTAAACTGGACGATCGTCACCGGCATTCCGTTGACCTCGATCTCCTCGCGGGTGACGTCCGCGTCGGTGAGCGGCTCGCCGTCCGCGCCGGTGAATTGACCGATCCAGCGCTTGATGTTCGCCTCGATCCCGCCGGCGTCCGGGCCGAAGTAGAAAACGTTCACCTCGGCCTCGTCCGCGGCGCCCTCCGCCGGCGCGAGGTGAAACTGAGCGAGCCGCATCGACGAAGACGGCGGCTGCGAGGTCCAGGATTCAGGCAGCGTCCCGCTCAACGGGCCGAGCGTGAACTGGCGGCCGGACAGTTGGATGTTGCCGCGCGCGGACATTCGCCCGGATTCGCCCGGCCCGGTCTGCTCCTCCTGTTCCCGCGGCTGCTGCCGGCCGCCGCCGCCACAGCCGAACGAGGCGACGACGAGTGCGGCTGCAACAGTGAGCGCGATCGGGGTCGCGACGCGTGTCATGAGCGTGTCTCCGTTGTCGGTGTCGTGGTTCAAGGGAGGGTAGCGACCGCACGCGCCACCGGGCAAGAGGGGAGCGCGCGCCGGCTGCTCGGCAAAAGGGACGGCGTCCGCCTTATCCCGTTCCCCCGCGATACCCTTGCCCTTGACTTTAGTCAAGGATAATCAAAGGGTTGAAATGTCGCACGGGAGACCCGGGGCTTCACACACGCTGGGATCAACCGCGCGGGCAAGCCCGCACGGCCGGTACAAACAGGTGAAGGTGAGCCGCGGTGACGGCCTGCGGCGCGTCCCCGCGGGCATGAGAGGGGTGGGTTACGTGCCCCTGTGACAGCGCGCAGCGATGTCGCAGGGTTGATCGACCGTGGATC